>JAVSMU010000001.1:280389-472931 GCA_032027045.1 Truepera sp.
GCTTTACGGCCGTGGCGCCGCCGACATGAAAGCAGGCGTCAGCGCCATCGTTTACGCCGTGCGGGCCCTGAAGGAAGCCGGCGCACGCCTGGCCGGCGACGTGCTGTTGGACTTCGTGATCGAGGAAGAGTGCACCGGCAACGGTGCGCTCGCCAGCCTGCGTCGTCGAGCCGGCCGCGCCAAGGCAGACGCCGCCATAATCCCCGAACCGTTCGGGCCGACGCAGCTCATCGCTCAGGTCGGCGTCTTGTGGGCGCGCATCGAGGTCAAGGGTGCAGCCGCGCACGTTCTGGGGGCCTCGGGCCCGCAGGCCGTGAACGCGGTGCAGAAGGCCCGCATCGTCATCGACGCCATCAACGAGCTGGAGAGGAGTGCGAACTCCAGGCCCCGGCCCCCGCTGTGGCGTGAGGTCGAGCACCCTCTGAACTACAACGTCGGTACCATCGTCGCGGGCGACTGGCCCTCTACGGTGCCGGCCCAGTGCACTCTCGAGGTACGCCTCTCCATGTTCCCCGGCGAATCATCCCGCGAGGCCCGCGAGAGTTTCGCGACCGGCATCCGGCGAGCGTGCGCCCAGGACGCGTGGCTAAGAGAGCACCCGCCCGAGGTCACGTTCTTCGCCTTCGACGCCGAGGGGTTCGAGTTGGGCGGTGACGAGGAGATCCTCACCACGCTGGGCCATGCCCACGAGAGCTTGGTCGGCCGGCCGTTACAGCCGTACGTTTCGACCGCGACCACCGATGCGAGGTTCTATAACCTCTATCACGGAATCCCCGCCACGTGTTACGGACCGGTGGGGGAGAACCTGCACGCGCCCGACGAGTGGGTCGACCTCGAGAGCGTGCGGGAGGTGACGCGGGTGCTGAGCGCGACCATCCTGGATTGGTGCGGTTCCGAGGGCGCCGGAGCCCGTTAGGGTCGGTGCCTGCCGAGCGAGACTCTGAGCGAGTTGCCCGGTCAGGCCACCAGGCGGCGTTGCAGCGCCGCTACTGCGGTGCCCAAACGGTCCAGCAGCTCCGCCAGTTCCGGCCCGTCGATCGATAGCGGCGGGGCCACCAGGATGTGATCGCCGACGTTCCCGCCGCGGCTGCGTCTCGGATAGACCAACAGTCCCTGTTCGCGCGCCAGCCCGGTCATCATTTGGTGTACGTCGAGCTCCGCTGGGAACGGTTCCATCGTCTCGGGGTCCGCCACGAACTCCAGCGCGGTGAGCAGGCCCAGGCCCCGTACGTCCCCGACTATCGAGTTGCCCGATTGGATGCCCTTGAGCCCGGCAACCAACTCGGCGCCCCGCACGCGGGCGTTCTCGACGAGCCCGTCCTCGGCCACGACCTCGAGGACGGCGTTACCAACCGCGCAGGCCAACGGGTTACCGGCGTAGGTATGTCCATGTGCGAAGCCGCCGCCAGCCACCACCGTGTCGGCGATCTCGCTGCGGCACACGATCGCTCCGAGCGGGATGTACCCCGCCCCGAGCCCCTTCGAGAGCGCCAGGATGTCGACCTCGGCACCGACGGGCTCATCGTTCTCCCAATGCTGATACGCGGAGAAGGCGCCGGTGCGGCCGATACCCGTCATCACTTCGTCGTAGATGATGAGGATGCCATGACGCCTACACACCTCCGTGATGGCCCCCAGGTAACCCGGTGGCGGAACGAGCGCGCCGGTAGACGCGCCGCCCACCGGCTCCAGGATGAAGGCGGCCACCGTGTCCGGGCCCGCCTGCTGCACCACGCCTTCCAACTCGGCCGCACAGGCGGCCACATATGATTCTGGGTCCAGCATCCGGCCACCGGGGCCGGTCGGCGCCTGCACGTACAGGTGCGGAAGTGTGAGCGGCGTGAACGGGTCGTTGAGCGGGGCGTACCCCGTCACGCTCAAGGCACCCAGCGTCGAACCGTGATAGGAGGGGAAGCGGCTGATGATCTTGAAGCGTCCAACGTCGCCTTTGGCCAGGTGGTACTGGCGGGCGAGCTTCAGGGCGGCTTCCACCGATTCGGAGCCCCCCGACGTGTAGAAGACGCGGTTCAGCCCTTGACTGAGCTGGGTCACGAGCCGAGTCGCGAGCTGGTGGGCGGGCCGGTTCTCGAACTGCGTGCGGTAAGCGAAGGTGACCTTGCGAGCCTGACGTTCGAGCGCCGCCAGCACGCGCGGGTCGCCGTGCCCGATGGCCACCGCCACTGCGCCCGAGCAGCCGTCCAAGTAGCGCCTGCCGGCGGTGTCCCACATCCAGATGCCTTGTGCTCGCTCGACGGTGGGTAGCTCCAGGTGATCCTGATAGAACAGCAAGCCGCGGTCTTCCTGATGCATGACCAACCCCGTTCAAGACTCAACCAGGCGAATCTACCACCGGCCCGGTCGGTGCCACTCCCTCATGGCCCCCGCCAGCCTCTTGGCGGATGCGTGTTACCGTGCTGAATCCGGTTTCGGTCCTGTTGGTCAGGTCCTGAGGGCAAGTTCATCACGGCGGTACTCACCGTCTGAGTGAGGCGAGCCGCACGCGTGCGCCGGAAGAGGTCTTGGGAGCTCGACAATCCATTCCCGGCCGCCAGACACCCATCATGGGAGGCAAGATGATTCGCAAGAAGAACTTGTTCCGCTCCACGCTAGTGCTGCTCGGCGCACTGATACTCCTACCCGTTGCTCTTGCAGACCTGAGCGACATCCAGGCCAAGGGCACCGCAACCATCGCCATGTCGGGCGAGTACCCGCCGTTCTCCATGCCCGACGAGAACGGCGAGATGATAGGCATGGACGCCGACGTGGCTCGTGAGCTCGCCAAGCGCCTCGGGGTCGAGCCGATCCTGCAGCAGGCCGAGTTCTCCTCGATCATCGCCGGCATCCAGAGCGGCGCCTTCGACTTCTCGGTCGCGTCGCACTCCGTCACCGAGGAACGCAAGAAGGCCGTTACCTTCTCCGACATCCCCTACTACTACGGTGGCGGTCAGATGTTCATCCACAAGGACCTCGATTACACCAGCCTCGATGAGATGGCCGCCGACAACGCCGTCATCGCCGTCGACCTGGGCGGCACCAACCAGCAGTACCTCGAGAGCGTGAACTACCCGCGCATCGACACGTACTCAGGTGTCCAGGACGAGCTCCTGGCAGTTGCCTCCGGCCGCGCGGCGGCCATCTTCACCAACCCCGTGGTCGGCTTCGAGGCGGTCAAGGCCGGACAGCCCATCAAGGCCATGCCCGGGCTGATCTTCGAGGAGAACGCCTACGTGCTCATGGCCAAGGGGTCCAGCGACCTCGAGGCCGCCATCAATCAGGCGCTACGTGACATGCGTGCCGACGGCACGCTGCTCGAGATAAGCATGAAGTGGATCGGCGGCGACATCGTCACGCCACCCAGTGAGTGAAGCGCCCCTGATCGACCGCTAAGCCCGTGCGGCCGGTGCAGGCCGGCCGCACGCCTTTCGCTATTCGCCTCGAACCCTAACGGGAGGCTGGATGTTCGAGTACCTGGCGAGTATCTTCACTCCGGCAACGCTGCGTGCCCTCTGGAAGGGCATGA
The DNA here is from genome assembly GCA_032027045.1 of Truepera sp. Lineage (NCBI taxonomy): Bacteria > Thermotogati > Deinococcota > Deinococci > Trueperales > Trueperaceae > Truepera > Truepera sp. The sequence goes on from JAVSMU010000001.1 coordinate 283,910, forward strand.
CGGTCACCATCTCGATAACTGCCTTCTCCGGAACGGCCGGGCTCGTGCTCGGCTTGCTCGCCGCGTTGGGGCGCATGTCGGGAGCCCGCGTACTGCGGATCCTGGCGCTCGTCTATATCGAGTTCTTCCGGGGCACGCCGCTACTGGTGCAGCTGTTCATCATCTATTTCGGCCTGCCCTCGCTGCCGTTCATCAGGCCACTACCGGCCTACTGGGCGGGCGCGATCGGCCTCACCTTGTACGTTGGGGCCTACTACGCGGAGATCATCCGCGGCGCCTTCAACGCCGTGCCGCACGGCCAGACGGAGGCCGCCAGGGCGTTGGGACTCAAACCCTGGGCAACGTACCGTCACGTGCTCGTGCCGCAGGCGACGCGCCTGGCCGTGCCGGCGCTCGGGAACCAGTTCATCTCACTGATCAAGGACTCCACGCTCGTCTCGGTGATAACGGTCAGCGAGCTGCTGCTCGCCGGGCGGAACGTCATCTCCCGCACCTTTCAGCCGATGACGGTGTACCTTGCCATCGCGCTCGTCTACCTGGTCCTTAGCAACATCTCCGCGGTCGCGCTGCGGTACGTGGAGTACCGCTTCGAGAGGCCGTATCGCCGGGCACGTTGAGCTAAGCCTTCGGAGTCAGAAGCCGACGTTGTCCGTGCCCTTCAGTTCCAGCATCCGGCGCGTTTCGGCCGGCGTGGCAGGTTGTAACCCCAACTCCTCCAAGATGCTGCGTATCTTCCTTACGAGCGCCGCGTTGTCGGGTGCCAGCACCCCGCGGCTCAGGTAGAGGTTGTCCTCGAGGCCGACCCTCACGTTGCCGCCCATGGCGGCCGCCTGCGTCGTGAACGGGATCTGGTGGCGACCCGCAGCCAGCACCGACCAGTAGTAGGCGTCTCCGAACAGCTTGTCTGCAGTCCGCTTCATGAACATGAGGTTCTCGGGATCGGGCCCTATGCCGCCCAGCACCCCGAAGATCGTCTGGACGAAGAACGGCGGCTCGAGCACCCCCTCGTCGATGAGGTGCGCCAGGTTGTAGAGGTGGCCCACGTCGTAACACTCCAGCTCGAAGCGCACCCCCTCGCCCTTGCCGAGCTTCTCGACCAGGTAACGGATGTCGCGGAACGTGTTGCGGAAGATGAAGTCGTCGCTCTGTTCCAGGAACGGCACCTCCCACTCCTGCTGCCAGCGCGTCTCACGCCGGGCGAGCGGGTAGATGGCGAAGTTCATCGAGCCCAGGTTGAGGGAGCACATCTCGGGACTGGCCCGCAGCGGGGGCGCCAACCGTTGCTCGACGGTCATGTTCTGGCCGCCACCCGTGGTTATGTTCACGATGCCGTCCGTGGCGGCCTTGATGACGGGCAGGAACTCCATGAACAGCTCGGGGTCCGGGCTCGGCACGCCCGTTCGCGGGTCCCGCGCATGCAGGTGCACTATTGCCGCGCCCGCATGAATGGCGTCGATGCTCTGGCGGGCGATCTCGGCGGGCGTCACGGGCAGGCCCGGCGACATGCTCGGGGTGTGGATGCCACCGGTGACGGCGCAACTGATGATGACTCTGTCCTGACGTCGGGCCATGGTGGGCCTCCCGGGCTGGGTTCGTTGCGGGCTCGAGGCTAGGGGTCGAAGCCGTAGGAGCTCAGCAGCGCGTCGACCGTCGCCCGCTCGTCGGTCGTCAGGCTCCAGTCTGCCGTTCGGGCGTTGCGCTGCACCTGTTCGGCGCTGGTGGCGCCCGCGATGACGCTGGCAACGGTGGGCTCGGCCAGTAGCCAGGCGAACGCCAGGTCCAGGAGTTCGCGGCCGCGGTCGGCGGCGAACGCCACCAGGTCCTCGATCAGGTCCAGGGTGCCCGGCGTGAGGTGCTTTTCCCAGTGCTCGTTACCGGTTACGCGCGTGCCCGCCGGCAGCGGCAGGCCACGGCGGTACTTGCCGGTCAGGATGCCGCTGAACAGCGGGAAGTAGGGCAGGAAGGCCACGCCCAGGCGGCGGCACGTTGCCAGGACCCCGGCCTCGGGCTCGCGCCGCAGCATCGAGTACTCGTTCTGCACGCTCACGAAGCGGGGCCAACCGTGCTGCCGCGAGATCGCCTCGGCCTCCTCCAGCTGCTGGGTGCTGAAGTTCGAGCAGCCGATCTCACGCACCAGGCCCGCGGTTACCGCCTCGGCGAGGGCGCCGAGCGTGTCGGCCAGCGGGACCTCTCGGTCGGGTTTGTGGAGCTGGTAGAGGTCGACGTGGTCCATCCGGAGCCGCTTGAGGCTCGCCTCTAGCGCGCTCCGCACGTATTCCGGGCGGGCCCCACCGGCCTGCTCGACGCCCTTGTTCCCGAACTTGGTGGCTAGGACCACCTCGTCGCGCCGGCCCTGAAGCACGGTCCCGAGGAACGACTCGCTGAGCGCGTCACCGTAGGTGTCGGCGGTGTCCAGGAACGTTATGCCCGCCGCGATGGCGGCATCGACGACGTTCTTGGTGGCCGCCTCGTCGAGGCGGCGCCCGAAGTTGTTGCAACCGAGGCCGACGACAGAGACGGCGAGGGAGCCGATCTTGCGACTATCCATGAGTCAAGTGTGCCATGCTCAGCGCCGCAGCGGGGGCGGGAGCAGCTCGGGCGGGAAGTTCTGGTAAGCCACGAGCCGCGTGAAGCGGTCGATGGCGCGGGTGCCTACCGAGGTGCTGCGGCCGTCGGACGTGGCGGGGTAGGGGCCGCCGTGGACCATCGCGGGCCCTACCTCGACGCCCGTGGGGAACTGGTTGAGGATCAGTCGACCGGCCTTGTCGGCGAGGGCGTGCACCAGCGGCGCAATGCCGGGGAGCTCGTCGACCTCCGCATGGAGAGTGGCGGTCAGCTGCCCTTCCAGGGCGCCGACGAAAGCGAGCAGCTCGGCGAGCGTGCGGTAACGCAGGATCAGAGTGCTGGGTCCGAAGACCTCGCTCAGGAGTCGGGGCTCGGTGACGGCGGCCTGCACCTCGGCCTCCCAGAGGGTCGGTGTTCCGCTGGTGGCCGTAGGCTGCGGGCTCACCCCGCGCGCCACCTCGCGACCGCCGGCCGCGGCCAGTTCGGCAAGGCCCTGCCCGTAACGCTCGCAGACGCCCCGGCTGAGCATGACGCCGGCTTCGGCCTTTTCGGTCAGCGCGGCCAGGCGCGCCACCAGGCGGTCGCCGGCGGGTCCTTGTGGCACCAGCGTGACGCCGGGATTGGTGCAGAACTGCCCCACCCCGAGAGTGAACGAGGCGAAGAGCCCGTCGGCGATGGCGTCACCGCGCGCCGCCAGCGCGCCCTCCAGCAAGAACACGGGGTTCACGCTGCCCATCTCGGCGTACACGGGGATGGGCACGGGCCTGGCGGCCGCGAGTCGCATGAGCGCCTCGCCCGCCGCCCGCGACCCGGTGAAGCCCACCGCGCTGATCTCGGGGCGCTCGACGAGCGCCTGCCCCATCTCGGTGCCGGGCTCGAGGACGAGGCCGAAGAGGCCGTCCGGCATGCCCGTGGCGCGCGCGGCGGCCATGATGATGTCGGCGACGAGCTTTGACGTGCCCGGGTGGGAGGGATGAGCCTTGGCTATGACGGGGCAGCCGGCGGCCAGCGCCGAAGCGGTGTCGCCTCCAGCCACTGAGAACGCCAGGGGGAAGTTGCTCGCGCCGAACACCGCCACCGGCCCCAGCGGGCGCTTCAGGGAACGGACGTCCGGCTTGGGCGCGCCTTCGCGGCCGGCGTCTCCCGGCTCGACGCGCGCGTCGAGCCAGCCGTCACCCTCGATCAGGTCGGCGAACATGCGCAGCTGGTTGCTGGTGCGGTTGACCTCTCCCCGTAGGCGCGCCTCGGGCAGTCCCGTCTCGGCCGCGGCGCGCGGCACGATGGCGTCTGCGTCCGCCTCGAGCCCGGCGGCGATGGCGACGAGGAACCTCGCCCGATCCGCGCCCGGCAGCCGCGAGTACGGGCCGAACGCGGCCTTGGCGGCAGCCGCGAGGCCCGCCAGTCCCGCGGGGGTGGTGGTCTCGAAATCGCCCGGCAGGCTGTGACCCGTGCGGGGCTCGACTGCCCGGAAGTGGCTCATGACCATGCCGCCGGGTCGGGCCGACTGGCGAAGCCCGCTTCGATGGTGCGCATGACGGCCGCGAGCTCGGCGCCTTGGAGCGCGTAGCGCGGGGCGCGCACGCGGGAGCTTCCCCAGCCGGCGTACTCGACGGCCAGCTTGATCATCTGCACGAACTTCGTGCCGATGTCTAGGCGCAACAGGGGGAGGAACCAGGAGTAGAGTTCGAACGCCTCCTCGTCGCGCCCGGCGCGGGCCAGTTCGAACAGGCGCACCGACTCGGCCGGCATGGCGTTCACCAGGCCCGCGATCCAACCCACGGCCCCGGCGCCGATGGCCTCGACGATGAGGTCGTCGACGCCGATCAGGATCTTGAAGTCCTCGCCCATCAGGGTGCGCAGCCAGGTGATGCGCCTGAGGTCGGCGCTCGATTCCTTGATGGCCTGCAGGTGCGGGTACTCGGCGGCGAGCTCGGCCACCTGCGGGGGCAGGAAGTCCGTCTTGTAGGCGAGGGGGTTGTTGTAGAGCATGCACGGTAGGTCGGTTGCGGCGAGGACCTCGCTGACATGCCCCTTCATCTCGCGCCAGTCGCTCGAGTAGACGTACGGCGGCAGGACCATGAAGCCGCTGGCGCCGGCGGCTTGAGCGTCTCGCGCGAAGCGCGCAGCCTCAGCCGTGCTGAGCGAAGCAACCATGGGGATGACGGGCGCCTTGCCACGGAGCGCCTCGGCCAGGCCGGCGACCGTCTCGAGCTTCTCGGAGTAGGTCAGGGTGGCCGCCTCGCCGAGCGACCCGAACGGCACGATGCCCGTGCAGCCGGCGGCGACCATCCAGTTGGCGTGCTCGGCCTGCAAGGCGTGGTCGATGCCGAGGTCCTCGTTGAAGGGGGTCGTAATGGCTGGTATGATGCCTTCGAAGTTCACCTGCATGCTCAACTCCCATCGGCCGCCCGGCGCGCTTCTAGGCCCAGGCGGTCCCTGACGATCTCCAAGTTGGTGCGGATGTGCTCGGCCATGGCCGCGGCGGCCGCGTTCGGGTCGTTGGACGTTATGGCCGCCACTATGCGGCCGTGCTGCGCGCGCGCGGCGGCGCTAGTGTTCACGTCGCGCGTGAGGATCTTGACCCTCATCACGCGGTGGCTGAGGCGCTCGATCGTCTCTTGCAGCACCGGGTTGCCGGAGAGCCTGGCGACGAGCGAGTGGAAGGCGTCGTCCGTGCGGATGTGCTCCGGGAAGTCGTCGTCGGCAACCGCTTCCATCGCTGCCAGGTGCGCCGCCAGCTCGGCGTGGTCGGACGCGCCCGTGCGCGCTGCGGCGAGCCGTGCGGCCATGGCCTCGAGGGGCTCGCGCACGGCGTAGGTGTCGACGGCCTCCTCGAGGCTGAGGCGCGGCACGCGTACGCCCCGGTTCGGCTCGATGACGAGCAGGCCCTCCTGCGCGAGTTGCCTGACGGCTTCGCGCACGGGCGTGCGCGAGACCTGGAGGTTCTTGGCCAGCTCTTGTTCCCGCAACCAGGCCCCGGGCTCCAGCGTTCCCGCGAGCAACTCGCGGCGCAGGTGGAGGTAAACGCCGGCGGCCACCGTCCTGGGGCGCTGAAAGTCTGCCACACAGCATTGTATGTTGCATACAATCTATTGGCAAGGTCCGAGTCAAGGGTTCGGGGCGAGGGGTATCAGCCGAGGGTTGATCAGCGGCGCCCCTTGGGCCCGCGTTCACCCTTTGCCTGCTCGACCCGTTGGCGAAGAGTGCGCCTAGGCACTGCCGTTAGCGGCCGTCAACGTCGGGCACGTAAGGAAGCATCCCGAACAGGCGGTCCAAGATCCTCGCGCCGTCCGTGCGCAGGCCGCTGTGTTCGAACTCGCTCGTCACCCACACGTTCAGGTTAGGGACGCGGTCGGCTGTCTCCATCGCCAGGTCGAGGTCGACGTACATGTCGTTGTAATAGAGCGCCGCGGCTGTGGGCACCCGGTTGCGCGAGAGCGCGTCGAGGTCGTAGAGCCGGGGCCAGTCCTGTTTGGCCGCGAGGAGCATGGCGGCATCCTCGAGGGGCCGCAGGGCCTCGAACTCGTCGCACATCCACGGGTAGACCATCTCGCCCGTGAAGAGGAACTCCTTGCCGGGCGCGTAATCGAACTCCGGGAACTCGTCCTGCACCCGGTGAGCGGCCCAGTTCGACGCCGTTCCCTGGCAATAGATGGCCTCATGCAACAGGGTGAAGATCGGGCGGGTGTGGAAGCCGACGGCCGTGAACACCCCGTGCAAGAAGGCGTACGAGAGTTCGTCGCGTCCGTTGACCGTCACGAACGCACGCTCCAGGAGGTCCATCACCCGCTCGTAACCGCCGGCGCCGCCGAAGTCGAGGCCGAGCTGCTGGAACTGGCGGGCCGTGAGGCGTTGACCGTTGGGCAGGCTTACGTCGTTCTTGAGCAAGTGATCGGCCACGCGGCGGCAGGTGAGCTGCGCGTGCGGGTAGCGCGCGAAGAACTCGCGGTTCTTGGCCGCTACGCGGGGGAAGGTGGCGCGGTAGACGTCCTCGGCGGAGCGCGTGAGCGAGGGGATGCCGCCCGTAATGAGGGCGCTCCGCAGGCCTCCTGGCGCCGCCGAGAGGTAGCGCACGACGCAGAAGCCCCCGAAGCTCTGGCCCAGCACGGTCCAGGGCTCGTTGCCTATCAGTTCCCGGCGGATAAACTCGGCGTCGGCGACGATCGAATCGGCGCGGAAGTGCGACAGGTACTCGGCCTGCTGCTCGGGGCCGCCCCGCTGCGGCACGCTCTGATAGCTGACGGGGCTCGAAAGCCCCGTTCCGCGCTGATCCAGCAGCAGGACCCGATACTCATCGAGAGCGCGGCCTATCCAACCCGAGCGCGACTCTGGCCGCGGTGAAGCAGAACCCGGTCCGCCCTGGAAGAAGACGAGGTACGGCAGCTCGGCGCCTTGCCTCTCGAGCGGCGCGAGCTCACGCGCGAAGACGCTCAGCTTCTCGCCGTCGGGCCGGGAATGGTCGAGGGGCAGCTCGAAGCGGCGGTTAGTGACGAGCATCCCCGGCAGGGTGTAAGTCTCGCGCGCGGAAGTCATGATGTAGTGAATGGTAGCCGAAGTTCAGGTGCGCTTGGAGGTAGCGGGTTGAGGCGCGTGCAGTTCGTCGATTCGCACACGGGCGGCGAGCCGACGCGGCTGGTGGTAGCCGGCGGCCCCGACCTGGGAGCGGGTCCGTTGGCCGAGCGCCTGGCGCGCCTGCGAGCGGAGCACGACCGCTTCCGGTCGGCCGTCGTCAACGAGCCGCGCGGCTCCGACGTGCTGGTGGGCGCGCTCTTGTGCGAGCCACACCGGGCGTCTGCGGCGGCCGGAGTCGTCTTCTTCAACAACGTCGGCTACCTGGGGATGTGCGGGCACGGCACCATCGGGCTGGTGGCCACCCTCGCATACATGGGCCGGCTCGGGCCGGGCAAGCACCTGATCGAGACGCCCGTGGGCGAGGTGGCGGCCGAACTGCACCCGGACGGGCGCGTGAGCGTGCACAACGTGCCCGCCTACCGGCACCTGGCCGGCGCGAGCGTCCTGGTGGAGTGGCGCGGCGAGGCGCGGCGGGTGACGGGCGACGTGGCCTGGGGCGGAAACTGGTTCTTCTTATGCACGGACGTCGTGGACGGCTACGGCCTTTATGTGAACGTCCGCGATCTGGCCGCCCTGACGGAGTTCTCGTGGCGCGTGAAGCAGGCGTTGGCCGCCGCCGGAGTCACGGGTGCGGGCGGCGCCGAGATCGACCACATCGAGCTGTTCGCACCCGGCGAGGCGGGCGCCGACTCGCGCTCGTTCGTGCTGTGCCCCGGCAAGGCCTACGACCGCTCGCCGTGCGGCACGGGCACGAGCGCCAAGCTCGCGTGCCTGGCCGCCGACGGCGCCCTCGGCCCGGGCCAGGCCTGGGTGCAGGAGAGTGTGATCGGCAGCCGCTTCGAGGCGAGCTACTCGCTGGGCTCACGGGGCGAGGTCCTGCCGGTCATCACCGGCCGCGCCCACGTCATGGCCGAGGGCACGCTGCTCATAGACCCCACCGACGAGTTCGGCTGGGGGATCTCGTGAGCAAGCGCGTGGTGGTCATCGGGGCCGGCGTGATCGGCCTGATGTGCGCGCACTACCTGCGGCAGCGTGACCTCGAAGTCGTCGTCATCGACAGGGAGGGCGCCGAGCGCGCGACCGCGTCGTACGGCAACGCCGGGATGATCGTTCCAAGTCATTTCGTACCGCTGGCCGCGCCGGGCGTGGTGGCGCAGGGCATCAGGTGGATGGCTAACCCGAAGAGCCCCTTCTACGTGAGGCCGCGGCTCTCGGCCGACCTCATCGCCTGGGCCTGGCGCTTCTGGCGCGCCGGCACTGCCCGTCGCGTGAGGCGGAGCGCGCCGCTGCTCCTCGCCCTCAACCTTGCCAGCCGCGACGAGTACGTGGCCCTCGTGAAGGGCCTGGGGGAGGACGTGGGCCTGGAACGGCGCGGCCTGAGCATGCTGTGCGCCACTCAGAAGGGGCTCGACGACGAGGCGGGGGTGGTGGAGCTCGCGCACGAGCTGGGCGCGCGCGCCGAGGTGCTGGACGCCCGCGGGGTGAAGGCGCTGGAGCCAGACATCGACCTGTCGGTGGTCGGCGGCGTCCACTTCCCCGACGACGCCCACCTGGACCCCGGCCGCCTCATGCGCGCCATGCAGCGCAGCCTGGCGGCGGGAGGGGTGGAGTTCGAGTTCGGCTGCGAGGTTACCGGCTTCACGACGCGCGCCGAGAGCGTGGTCGGCGTGAACGTGAGGCGGGCGAGAGGGGAGGTCGATACGATCCTGGGCGACGAGTTCGTGTTGGCCGCGGGCGCCTGGTCGGGTTTACTGGCACGCACCATCGGGCTCGAGCTGCCCATGCAGCCGGGCAAGGGCTACAGCACGACCCTCGAGGACCCACCACAGCGGCTGCGGGTGCCGTCGATCCTAGCCGAGGCCCGGGTAGCCGTCACCCCGCTGGGTGGCCGGCTCCGGGTAGGCGGGACGATGGAACTGAACGGCTTCGACCCTCGGGAGAACGAGACGCGCATACTGGGGATCGTCGAGTCGACACTCGAGTACTTCCCCTCACTCTCCACCGCCGACTTCCGGGGGGAGTGGTGGCACGGCTTCAGGCCGTGCTCGCCGGACGGTTTGCCGTACCTGGGGCGCACGCAGCGCCATGAGAACGTGATCGTGGCGGCGGGCCACGGCATGATGGGCGTGAGCCTCGCCCCGGTGACGGGCAAGATAGTGGCAGAGCTGGTGGCTGAGGCGCCGCCGTCGATAAGCGTAGGTTCGCTTAGCCCCGACCGCTACGGTCGCGCCTAGTTCCGACCGCTACGGTCGCGCCTGGTTCCGACGGCCGCGCTCGCGCTTGGCTCAGGCGGCCACGGTCATGGTCGAGGGGCGACGCGCCAAGTAGTGCTAGCCTCGGTGCGCGGGAGGTGCGTGGTGCGGAACAGGAACTCGACACCCAGACCGGTTGCCAGGGTGCTGCTCGTGGCGACGTTGACGGCGGTGGCGCTACTACTGAACTCATGTGGCCTGGGCGGGCGCGGTGGGGTGGACGAGGCCCGGTACTCGGGAACGTGGAAGGGCACGGTGATAGACGAGGCGCATGGCGCCGGCACCTTCGTTGCCACGCTCGAGCAGCAGGACCTCAGCATAGTCGGCACGTGGCACAGCGTGATGGGCGGCGACTCCAACCGGCAGAACGGCGGCTCCTGGACCGGCAACGTCTTCGTGGGCGCCAGCAGCGACTTGGTCGAGGTCAACCTGAGCCCCGCCGTGGCGAGTGACTGCTCCTACCGCTTGACCCTGTCGCGCGAACAGCAGGCCATGCGAGGCAATTACGCCGCCGTGGCCGACCCCGCTGCGTGCTCCAACCTCACCCGTGGCACCCTGCAGCTCGAGAAACAGTAGGGCTGCGGGGCCGCGCCCGACCAGGCGCTTGGCGGCTGCCGGGAAGTTCGTACCGCACTGAGTTCTCCGGGAAGCGCGTGTACTCTTAACCGATCGCCGAACGCGCCATGCGTCAACGACTCCGCGCCGCATCTACCCAAGGAGGCTCGCAATGAGAAGACTCGCTCTCGCCCTGATACTGACCATGGGCATGCTGGTGGCCGCCGCCCAGTCGCCCGTTGCGCCCATCACGCTCGGCTCCAAGATCGACACCGAGGGTTCGGTTCTCGCCCAGATAATCCGCCTCGTGCTGGAGAACAACGGCATAGAAGTCATCGACCGCTCCGGCTTCGGCACGACGGCCGTGGTGCGCCAGGCCCTTCTCTCGGGCGAGATCGACATGTACCCCGAGTACACGGGCACGGCGCTCACGTTCTTCCCCAACGCCGACCTGCCGGCCGACATCGCCACCAAGCCACAGGAACTGTACGACGCCGTCAAGCGCCTGGATAAGGAAGAGAACGATGTCGTCTGGTTGGGCCGGTCACCGGCCAACAACACGTGGGCGATAGCCGTGCCGAAGACGCTGGCCGACGCCAACGACTTGGTCACGATGGCCGACCTGGCCGCATACGTGAACGCCGGTAAGCCCTTCAAGCTGGCGGCCAGCCAGGAGTTCGTCGACCGCGAGGACGCCCTGCCCGCATTCGAGAAGACCTACGGCTTCTCGCTCGAAGGCGACCAGCTCGTGATACTAGCGGGCGGCAACACCACGCAGACCGAGACGGCCGCCGCCAACGGCACGGACGGCGTGAACGCCGCCATGGCCTACGGCACCGACGGCACCATCAGTGCCCTCGGCCTGGTGACGCTGCAGGATCCGAAGGGCGCGGTGGCCATCTACCAACCCGCCCCGATCGTTCGGGGTCCGGTGGCCGAGGCGTACCCCCAGCTCGGCAGCCTTCTCGATCCGGTGTTCGCGACCTTGGACGAGTCGGTGCTTCAGGACCTCAACGGTCGCGTGGCCGTGAACGGCGAGAACCCCACCGACGTGGCCCGCGACTACCTGGTAAGCGCCGGATTCCTCCACTGACCGGACCATGAGGAGCGGCGATCAGCGCGTACTACTGGTCGCCGGTGTGCTCGGCGTGCTGGCGCAGACGCCGCTTGGTCCTTGGAGCGCGGGGTGGTTCGTGCTCAAACCGAACAGGCTGGTGGCGGGCGAGCTCTTCGCGCCCGCCACCGTTTTCGCTCCCGGAAGCTACGCGCTGCTGGGAGTCTGGTTGGCGCTGCTCGTCATGGCCCTCCTCCCGGCCGGCTGGTCGCGTGTCGTGGCCGCACCGCTCGCCGCGGTAGCGACCCTCCTGACCCTGTACCTGTGCGGCCACGGCGCCACGCTCCTGATGGCGGACCAGCCCGCTAGCGCCCGCGTGTCGCTCGGGATCGGGTTCTGGGTAGCGTTGCTGGCCTGTTACGTGGCTTGGTTCGCCGCGGCTCAGCTGGGTGCGGGAGCGCGGAGCTACCTGCTCGCGCCGGCGGCCGTCATCGCGACCGCCGGGGTCGTCTACCTGGTCGCAGTAGGGCACTTCGCCGACCTGGGCCTGGCGCGTGAACTCTCGGCGCAGGGCACCGATTTCAGTTCCGAACTGGCGCGGCATCTGGCGCTGAGCGGCACCAGCCTCCTCCTGGGGGCCGCCATCGGCCTGCCCGCGGCGGTGCTGGCGAGCCGCCGCGCCGACGTCGCCGCCTGGCTCTTGCCGACGGTGGCGTTCTTTCAGACCGTGCCGTCATTGGCGCTCTTCGGCATCCTGTTGCCGCCGCTCGCGCGCCTCGGCCAGGGGGTCACCCTCGGGACGACGTTGGCCTTGGGGCTACTACTGTTACCTCTCGCACTACTGCCGTGGCTCGGGCGCCCCTGGTTGAAGGTAGTCGTCATCGTGGCGGCGGCCGTACCGGCGCTGCTCTACCTGACCGTGATCGCTACGACGCTCTCGGGCGTCCTCGCCGCCCTGCTCGCGGGCGCGGCGCCCGCGCCCTTCGGCGGGGCCGGTCCGCGCCTGACGCAGCCGCTCGCCTCGCTGGGGGTCAGGGGGATAGGCGCCGCGCCTGCCCTGATCGCGTTGACGCTCTACTCACTCCTACCCATCGTGCGAAACGCGTACGAGGGACTGCGCGGCGTCCCCGAGGCTGCCGTGCAGGCAGGTCAGGGCATGGGCATGAGCCGGCGGCAGGTCCTCTTGCGCGTCGAGCTGCCCCTGGCATTACCGCTCATCTTCGTGGGGCTGCGCGCCGCCGCCGTCCTGATCATAGGCATCACGACCGTGGCTTATCTGATCGGGGCGGGCGGGCTCGGGGTGTTCATCCAGCGCGGCATAGACCAGGTGGTGCCCGACCTCGTGCTCCTCGGCGCGCTGCCCGTCATCGCCCTGGCGCTCCTGGCCGACGGCGCCCTGCGCGCTGCCGGTTACCTTCTCTGCGCCCCGCCGCTTCGCCGCGGGAGGCCCCGTGCCGCCTGAAGCGCCCACCACGCCCGTCACGCCCACCACGCCCGTCACGCCCGAGGCGCCCGGCACACCCGTGGCCATCCGCTTCTCCAACGTGAGCAAGACCTACGGCGATGTGGTGGCCGTGCGCGACCTCGACCTGACGATCTACGCGGGTGAGTTCGTGGTGCTGCTCGGCCCCTCGGGTTGTGGCAAGACGACTACTTTGCGCATGATCAACCGGCTGATCACGCCGAGCAGAGGGACCATTCAAGTCAACGGCGCGGACGTCACGAGCCAGGACCTGCAGGAACTCCGGCGTGGCATCGGCTACGTCATCCAGGCGGTGGGCCTCTTCCCGCATCTGACGGTGGGGCAGAACGTGCAGGTGGTACCGCGCCTCCTCGGCTGGTCGAGAGAGCGGCGCCGGGCACGGTCGCGCGAGCTGCTGGCCCTGGTGGGGCTCGAGCCGGCCGAGTACCTCGACCGCTATCCGCAGGACCTCTCCGGCGGCGAGCAGCAGCGCGTGGGTGTGGCCCGAGCCCTCGCCGCCGATCCCCCCGTCCTCCTCATGGACGAACCCTTCGGGGCGGTGGACCCCATCACGCGCGACCGGCTCCAGGAGGAGTTCCTCGAGCTGCAGCGCAGGCTCCGCAAGACCGTGGTGTTCGTCACCCACGACCTCGACGAGGCTATCCGGCTCGCAGACCGCGTTTGCCTCATGCGCGAAGGGGCGGTGGAACAGTTCGCCCCGCCCGAACGCCTCCTCAGCGCGCCGGCCACGGAGTTCGTCGAGCGCTTCGTGGGCTCCGGGCGGGCACTCAAACGCCTCAGCCGGCTCGCGGTGGCCGGCATCATGCGGCCCGCCGCCGGTGCGGCCCACGTGGCCAGCGTGACGCCGAGCGCCGACCTGCGCACCGCGCTGTCTTCGTTCCTCGAGCACGGCGCCTCGGAGCTCGACGTCGTCGACGAGGGCGGTGAACGCGTCGGCGAGCTGGTTCTGGACGACATAGTAGCGTTGGGCAAGCAGGAATGACCGCCACCACGAGGCGCAACGCGCGCAGGCACGCCCTGTGGCAACTCGCGCTTGCGGCGGCGTTGCTCGCGGCCGCGCTCTTCCTCTTCAGCCGCGAGGAGTGGTGGCGGGCTGCGCTGCAAGTCGCGTTCCCCGACCAGCCCCACGTGTTGTTCGAGCGCACTTCGCTGTTGCAGCTGACCATGCAGCACCTGGGCATCGTTGGCGCCAGCCTCGGGATCATACTCGCGCTCGCCTTACCGCTTGGGGTATGGCTGACGCGCCCGAGCGGCAGGGCCTTCCTGCCTCTAGCGAGCAACCTGTTGGCAGTGGGGCAGACCTTTCCCCCCGTGGCCGTGTTGGCGCTCGCGCTGCCCTATTTCGGCTTCGGACTCAAGCCCACGCTCATCGCGCTCGTCGCGTACGGGCTATTGCCGGTGGCGCGCAACGTCATCGCGGGCCTGCAGGGGGTACCGAAGGACTCACTCGAGGCCGCCAGCGGCATGGGCATGGGGCCGGGGGCCCGCTTCTGGCGCGTCGAGTTGCCTCTGGCCACGGACGTGATCGTGGCGGGAATCCGCGTGAGCACCGTGTACACCATCGGCACGGCCACCGTGGCGCCGATCATCGGGGCTGGGGGCCTCGGCGTTCCGATCATCGCAGGGTTGGCGGTCGGCAACCTCGCCATGGTGCTCGAGGGGGCGGTCCCTGTCGCTATCCTCGCGCTGCTCGCCGACTTCGCCGTTGGCCGCTTGGGGTTGGCGTTGACGGCCCGCGGCGGCGCACGCTGAGGCGACCTGGACCCGCGGGCCGGCAGCGTTCACGCCGCAAGGTGGCCGTCGCCCTTAGGATGACGAGGCAGGGCGCCACTCGGCGCCACGAATCCGCGGAGGTGCCCCACATGCCCACCAAGTCCTCACCAGGCCCCGTCTCGACCTTCCTCAGGCACCACTTCCGGCACTTCAACGCCGCCACGTTGATCGACGCCACCGACGCCTACACCAAGCACCTAGAAGGCGGCGGCGCCATGATGATCACCCTCGCGGGCGCCATGAGCACGGCCGAGTTGGGCCTCTCACTCGCCGAGATGATCAGACAGGACAAGGTGCAGATCATCACCTGCACCGGCGCCAACCTCGAGGAGGACGTCTTCAACCTGATAGCGCACGACTTCTACGAGCGCGTTCCGCACTACCGTGACCTGACCCCGCAGGACGAGCAGGACCTGCTCGAACGGCACATGAACCGCGTGACGGACACCTGCATCCCGGAGGGCGAGGCCATGCGCCGCCTCGAGGGCGCCCTGGTCGACGAGTGGACGCGCGCCGACAAGGCGGGGGAGCGCTACTTCCCCCACGAGATCCTCTACCGCATCCTGCTCTCCGGCAAGCTCGAGCAGCACTACCAGATAGACCCGGAGGACTCGTGGCTGCTGGCGGCCGCGCAGAGGAACCTGCCCATCATCGTTCCCGGTTGGGAGGACTCCACCAGCGGCAACATGTACGCGGCTCACAACCTGACGGGCGAGATAAGCAACGTGCACACCGTGCGCACGGGCATCGAGTACATGATGTTCCTGGCGGACTGGTACACGGACGTGGCTGCCACGCGCTCCGTGGGCTTCTACCAGATCGGCGGCGGCATAGCCGGCGACTTCCCCATCTGCGTGGTGCCCATGCTCGAGCAGGACATGAGGCGCCCCACGCCCCTGTGGGGCTACTTCTGCCAGATCAGCGACTCCACCACCAGTTACGGCTCGTACTCGGGCGCCGTGCCCAACGAGAAGATCACGTGGGGCAAGCTGGGGATAGACACTCCCAAGTTCATCATCGAGTCGGACGCCACCATAGTGGCGCCGCTGATGTTCGCGATGATCCTGGGGCAGTAGGGGCCGCCCAAGCCGAACCACACCGCACAAGGCGGAGCGCGGCCGCCGGAGATTCGGCGGCCGCGCTCCTCTCTATTGCCGTGTGCTCGGCGTAAGTCGTGTAACTGGGGTGAGTCGCGCGCCAGGCGATTCAAGGCGCCGGGCCCACGACTCGACCGTCAGTTCGATTCGAACTCCACGTAGACGGAGTAGACGCAAGCATTGATGATGTCGTCCGGAACGTGCGACATCGAGTAGGACTTGTTGTCGGAGGGACCGATGAGCATGGGTACCTGGTTGAAGGTGGCGGTCTCAGTCATGTGGCACTGGTCGGTGGGAGAGCCGGCCGGGTCGTCCTCGTAGACGTCGACCCTGGTGGTAAGCGCCTGGGACAGTGGGCGGATGCGTGACACGGTCCAGAAGGTCAGCTTATCGCCGTCCTCGGGGTAGCGCCAGCCGCTGTTCGAGAGTGAGGTTGGCCCGAACTGCGCGCTGACGTCGTAATGGAACTCGCCGCTTCCACCGCCCACGTCGACGTCGCCGTCGCGCGTCACCTCGATCCTGAAGGTGATCTTCAGCAGTTGGTCGGGCACCAAGGGATCGCGGCAAACGCCGGGAGCGGGCACGGTGCAGACGAGGAGCTCTTCGGCGTCGTTGGTGCCGTCGCCGTCCCCGTCGGTGTCGGCCTTGGTCGGGTCGGTCCCGTGGGCCGCCTCCTGACCGTCGACGAGGGTGTCGAGGTCGGCATCTGCGACGAGGGGGTCGCTGAACACCTGGTAGGAGGCCTTGCCGGCCACGCGGATGATCAACGCCTCGCCGATCTCGGCGCCATCCGTGCGCAGGTCGTCGTCGGTGTCGGCGTCCAGCGGGTTGGTCCCCGCCGCCACCTCGGCGCTGTCGCTCAGTCCGTCGCCGTCGGTGTCGGGGTTGCGCGGGTCGGTGCCCGCCAGGTACTCGGCGTTGTCGTCGAGGCCGTCACCATCGGTGTCGCGAAGGGTCGGGTCGGACGTTACGTGGCGCGTGACCGCTGCCGGCTGCACGTATGGGGTGACGGAGACCGGGTAGGTCGTGACGGTCCAACCGCTCGTCTCGAGGAAGTTGACCAGCCCGTCGCCATCGTCGTCGAAGACCATGTCGCCGTCGTTGACGTTCGGGTCGGTTCCCAGGTCGCGCTCGGCGCCGTCGGGGAGCGTGTCGCCGTCCGTGTCGGGGTTGAGCGGGTCGGTCACTACCCCGAAGAGTCGGGGACCGAAGCGCATGTCGATGTCGAACCCGTTGACTTCCTCGAAATCCGTGAGGCCGTCGCCGTCCGTGTCGCGGCGCTTGGCGTCGGTGCCGAGCAGGTGCTCGTTGACGTCGTCAAGCCCGTCCTGGTCGGAGTCCACGCGCGCGCAACTGGAGTAACCCTGATAGTCGCCGCGCCCCACGACGCTCACGCGCCAGCCCTCGTAGGCCTCGAAGCGGTCGTCGAGACCGTCTCCGTCAGTGTCTGCCAGTACGTCGGAGCAGCCGAGTGTGTACTCCATCTGCGCCGGCACGCCGTCGTCGTCCTCATCCTGCACGAACGCGAGCGTGATGCCCTCGCCGGCTTGCAACACGCGGCCGCCCACGTCCTGGTCGGCCGCCATGATGCCCTGGGGCGTGAGGACGAACCAGCGCTTGAGGGTGTTGCCGAGCGTCTGCGATACGCCGCGCACGCGCCACATGACCTCCACGCCGCCGACGGTGCGGGTGGAGTAACTGTCCTGGATCTGCACCGCGTTGAGCGACGAGGTCGGTGTGGTGTCCTCGTCGTAGTGGGTCAGCCCGAGCACGGCACCGAGACCCTCGGCCAGCGTGATCCCGACCTGCCGGCCGTTGGGGTCGTAGACCACGCGGTCGGCGTCGTCGATGACACCGTCGCCGTTCTCGTCGGCGATGGCGCGTCCGGAGCTGGTGGCTACCTTCAGCCTCTCGGTCAGGTCGCCCTCGCCGTCGCCGTCGCTGTCCGCCGCGCCGTAGTCGAGGACGATGGTGGCCGTGCGGTCGTTGACGTCTTGTGACGTGAACGCGAAGTTGCGCCCCAGCTCGTCGGTGACGTCGAAGTTGGAGATCTTGAAGACGAGGCCCGTGGGGTCTTGCATGAGCTGTTCCACGAGCGCGGGGAAGACCTGATCGGCAACGAACACGAGCGGGCCGCGTTCCGGCACGAGCGGGCCCAGGTTGTAACCGCCCTCGGGTTCGTGCTCGGGCACCAAGGTGGCGATGGGCACGAGGCGGCCGGGAACGCGCGGGTCTTGCACGAAGGCCGTCACCTGGACGTTCGAAATGTTGAAGGCGATGTCGCCGAGGCTGCGCAGGCTGACGGTGAGCTTGATCGTCGCCCCTTGCACCTCGCGGGTCAGCGACTCGTCGACCTGAAGCTCAGCCTGGGTCTCGTGGGACCGGGCGTACTCTTCCTGGGCCGCGCGTGACGACTCGCGGGTGAAGGACGAGCTCCACTGCCCCGTGTAGCCCGTCTCCACGCTGAATTTGCCCGAGGCCCCGAAGTCGACGCCCGCCTTCTAACCGATCTCGACGCCGGCCTTCACGGTGAACTCCTGAGTGTTGCTGTCGGTGTTGCTCGTCGAGCGGGTATCGGCCTGCGTCAAGGTCGACGAGAAACTCTTGGTCTCTAGTTCGCGAGTGCCGCGCTGGCTGGTGGCGGCGAAGCGCACGTCGAGTTGCATGTCGACCGCTCCGACTTGGATGCCCGGGCGCGGGAGGTCGGCCAGGCGGGGGTTGCGGTTGCCCAGGTTGATCTCGTCACCGTCGTCGATCTGGTCGCCGTCGCTGTCGGTGAGGTTGGGCGAGGTGCGGAAGAAGTAGAACTCCAGGCCGTCGATGAGGCCGTCGCCGTCGCTGTCCTGAGCCGTCGGGTCGCTGTAGACGTAGTTGAGCTCCCAGTAGTCGCTGAGTTGATCGGCGTCTGTGTCTGCCGAGCGCGGGTCCGTGAGGTACGCGCGCTCGTCGCGGTCGTTCACGCCGTCGCCATCGGTGTCGACGAGGAACGGGTCGCTGGTCACGGTGCGCGTGATGATCGAGCCGTCGGCCTGACGCACGCGCACGGTCCAGCCGCGCTGCTCGGCGTCGTCGGTCAGGCCGTCGCCGTCGCTGTCTACCCCGGGCCCGCTGGTGGCGGTGCCCACGAACGTCACCTGGTACGGGTTGTCGCGATCGGGGGGCACCACGAGGTTCCCCGCTATGTCGGCGATGGCAACGGCCTTGAGGCCGTAGGTGATGTCGCTCTGGGCCAGAGTTGTGAGCGTGACGGTGCGGCCGGATGGGGAGAGCGTTGCGCCCGTCACCGAAAGCACGGAGGCGGCCGCCAGGTCGGTGGTCTCGACGCCACCGATCCCGTAGTGGCTCGGGTTCTCCGCACTGTCCACCCCGCCCCTCACAGGCTCGCTGAACGTCACGAGGACCGTGGTAGGGCTGGTGGAGACCGCGCCGGTGACGCGCGGCGCCGTGTTGTCGGGGGTACCGATCGGGCTCGGGCCGACGATGATGACTCCCTCGCTGGTCAGTTGCTTGAGGGCGTTGCCGGCGCGGTCGG
This sequence comes from Truepera sp., assembly GCA_032027045.1. Lineage (NCBI taxonomy): Bacteria > Thermotogati > Deinococcota > Deinococci > Trueperales > Trueperaceae > Truepera > Truepera sp. Next base: position 302,793 of record JAVSMU010000001.1, read on the forward strand.
CGAGGCCGCTGACGGTGAGCTCGTAGGGGTACCCGGCACTCAGGCCCGCGACCTTCAGCCGCGCACGCGTCCCTTGCTGCTCGCTGCTCACACTGGTGACGCCGATCCGGGTTGCCCCGGGGCCCTCGAGTGAGAACACGCCGCCGGCCATTGAAGTCGGTGCGAGCGTGTCGCTCACCGGCTCGCTGAAGTGGAGGATGACCGTTTCGGGGTCGGGAGCCCACGCCTCGGCGATGTAAGGCGCGCTCTGGTCGAGCGTGGCGACGGGCCTGAACTCGGCGGAGTCGGCATCTGGCTTGAGGAGCATCTGAGCGTGGAACGTCGTGGCACCAAGGACCTCGACCCGGCCGACTGCGAACCCCAGGGGTTCGGTGGTCAGGATCACGGCGCTGCGGTCGACGCCGCCGCCGGCCACGTCGAACGCGGCCGCGAGGATCCGCGACCGCGGGGTGACGCCATAGTTGCTCGGTAGCAGCGCGTCGTCACTCATGGCGACGGGAGCGCCCGATGCATCCGCGAAGGTCACCAGCAGGCTGTCGTTGGCTAGCGGCACGGCGCGGGCGAGAACTGGGGCTGGCACGAGACTCCCCTTGAAGGCACCGGGTGCTGCCGCGGAGGGTGCAAGCTTGGCGGCGGCCGCCGCCGGGCCCTTGGCGGGAACGGCGTCTGCTGCCAGAAGGTAAGTGACCTCCTCTTGGGGCGCGGTCGCCAGGGCCACGGCCAGCCCGGTGGCGCTCGGGTAGGCACCTATCACCTCGAGCGACTCGCCGGCCGGCCCCGTGACGGAGTAGAGGCTCGGATCACTGGCAGAGTCGGCAACGGGTTTGTCGAAAGTCGCCAGCAAGGACGTGTTGCTGGTGGCTCTGACGGCGGTCAGGGCGGCCAAGTTGACGGGTGCTTTGGTCGCGCCGGGACCCGCGCAGCCGAACAGCACAGCGAGCAAGAAGATGCTCGAGAAGTACGCCTTGGCGGCCCGAGAGCGCCTGCTTGTGTTCTTGCTGGAGGACGTCGTAGAAACAAGCATTCTTTCTCCCCTTCACGTTGCTGCGCGCGGATGGCCGTGTTCCGCGCCGGTCCGCTCTTGCGTTGCCGTCCGGGGTGTCACGGCCTGACCCGAGCGGTCCATTTACCTGAGCGCCCGATGAGAGAGTATGTAAGAATCGGTCTGTCTTTCATCTGTCCGTCCGGCTTGCCGATCGACGCGCCACAGCATTGGAGTCGGCTTGTTCAAGTTGCGAACCCTCGGGGGGCTCGAGATGATCGGGTGCGACCTTCCCGGTCGTCGCCCCCTCGTGCTCGCCGCTTATCTCGCTATCGAAGGCCGGCAAAGGCGCGGACGCCTGGCGGAACTCTTCTTCTCCGAGACGGTCGATCCGCTCAACCAGCTATCGGTCAACCTCACCCGGTTGCGGCGGCACCTGCGCACGGCCGGAGCTACGGACGCGCTGCAAGCCGACGCCTCGACGGTTGGCTTGGACCTCGCTACCGATCACGCAGTGCTGCTCCAGGCACTCGAGTTGCATGACGTGAGCCGAGCGGTCGAGCTGTACGCCGGCCCATTCCTCGCGGGGGAAGAGGAGCGCGTAACCGACGATCTGGCGTCTTGGATCCTGGCCGTGAGGGAGGAGCTGGCCAACCGTCTGTTACGGGAAGCGGTGACGACATGTGGCCGGTTGGCGGCCGACGGGCGAGCTACCGAGGCCGCGGCGTTAGCGGAAGCCGCTCGAAGGAGTTCGGAGACCGAAATTGGCGACCCGGTGCTCCATGACGCGCTTCGTGAGATCCTGGTCACGAGCCGGGCCGCAGTGGCGCCGGCGGGCCGCCGCCGGACCAATGGGGCCCCAGCCGGGCGGCCGAGAATAGCGGCCCTGCGTACCCTCCGGGCAATACCGCCTACCAACCTCGTGGGGCCGCCGGCGCTAGTGGTCGGGCGCGAGCGCGAGCGGTTGGAAGTGGCAGGTTTGCTGCGGCGGCTCGACTGCCGGCTGGTGACGTTGGTGGGTGAGGGTGGGGTCGGGAAGTCTTGGCTGGGGCGTCAGGTCGCCGACGACTGTCTTGCAAGCGAGGATTTCCCCGACGGGGTTCTGGCGCTGGACACCGAAGGAGCAACAGTAGAGGACCTGACGGCTCGCTTCGTGCAGGCGATCGAAGCCTCCGGCTTGGGGGCATCCGCGAGCTTCGGCGACGCCTCGCGGGCGGGCCACCGCGAGCGCGTCCTAGTGCTGGTGGACGGGGTTGGCGAGTCCGATTCCGCGCTCGCACAGGTGGGCGACTTCGTCACGACGTTGCTGAGGGCGTGGCCCGCCGTGAGGATCCTGGTGACAAGCGTCCGGCGTTTGGGGGTGCCCTCCGAGATCGCCTATCTGGTCGAGGGGGTCGGCGAGAACGAGGCCGAGGACGGTAGCGCGTTCGGGTCGGCAGCAGACCTGTTCTTGGCGCGGGCTCGGTCAGTGCATGGGAACCGCATAATAGGCGCCGATGACGTTGCGGGCATCCGGCGACTGGCCCGGCTGGTGGGCGGCCACCCCCTCGCCCTTAGCCTGGCTGCGGCGTTCGCGGGCACCTCGGGTCCGGCTGAGATAGCCGAGCTGGTGGAGGCCGACCCGGACGCTCTCGGCGCGTTCCGCAGCGGCGTGCCGGAGCGGTCCAGGAGCCCGCGGGCGCGCTTCGACCACGCGCTGGCCTGCCTGGCGGCCGAGGAGCGCGGGCTGCTGTTGGCACTGTCGTATTTCGAGGGAAGCTTCTCGCGAGAAGGAGCCGTCGAGGTGGCGGGTGCGGGCGTTTTCGGCCTGGCCGGCCTTCAAGACCTCTCTTTGCTCCGAACGCAGGCCAATGGCCGGTTCCGGCTCACCGCCCTCGCGAGACTGTTCGCCAGGAAGGACCTGGAGGCCACGCCCGAGTTGCTTACCCGCGTCTCCGAGCGACACGTCGCCTACTACGCGGACCTTCCGCGACGCCATTACCAGCAAGCGTTCGGGGCGCGGCAGGCCGCGATCCAACAGTTGCTGCTCGACGAACGGCCCAACACGCTGTTGGCTTTCCGCAGGGCGCTGGCTCGCGGCGACAGTGAGGCCGCGAGGAGCCTGGCGCGAGGCATCTACGCCCTGTACGGCCGTATGAGGTGGACCGCGGAGGCCCTGACGTTGGCCGACGAGGGGCTGGAAGCGCTTGCCGACTCCGGCACCCCTGGGCTCGTGGGCGAGCTCCTGGCCATGAGGGCCATGAACCTCATGTGGACGGGGCGACTGGAGGAGGCAGCAACGGAGGCCCAAGAGGCGCTGGACGTGCTGCTGCCCGCCGGCGAGTTCTGGGGTGCCCGCAACGCCTACACGGCCCTTGCGCACGTCGCGCTTAGCAAGAAGAACGCCGTGAGCGCAGAACACTACTTCGACCTGGCCCGGAGTGCACTACCGGCGGAGCACCCGGCGGCCTTCAAAGCAGCGGCCGGCATGGTGCAGCTGGCGGCCGGAAAGCTCGAAGTTGCCGTGGAGTCGTTGCGACACGCCGCCGTCGACTCCCGGGTCTTCGAGGACCGCGGCCAGGAAGTCGTCAGCCGCTACCACCTGGCGGGCGCGCTCTTCGAGAAGGGCGAGCTGGCGCAGGCGCGGCGCGAATACGGGTTGGTCATGCACTTGGCGGCGGGGTCGCTGCCGCATTACGAGGAGGCGGGCCGACTCGGTGTTGCGCGGGTACTGGCACTGCTTGGCGACAAAGGCGCGGTCCGGGAGCAGGGTCCTGGCCAGCCGGCGCCCGGGGTCACTCCCCTTACTTCCCCTTAAGCCCCGAGTGCTCGAGGGCACTGGCGAGTTCGGCTCGTAGTTGCGCGTCGATCTGCGCGCCGGGGTGGCGCACGAAGGCGCTGGCTATGGCGCCACGTTGCCGGTAGACCTCCTTGCGTAGCGCCAGGCCGATGCCGGGCTGGAACTCGTAACGGAGGATGGGGCAGGCGGCATAGAAGGCGCGCCTTGCCTTGGCTTTGTCGCCTGCGGTGAAGGCGCGGTAGACCTCCACGAGCACCTCGGGGTACGAGAAGCCCGTCATCATGCCGTTGCTGCCGCGCTCGAGTTCTTCGTAGAAGTACATGCCGCCGAGGCCGCCGACGATGGCGATGTCGGAACCGAGCTGGCGTAAGGCCGTGACCTTGGTGACGCTCGGTGTTTCCTCCAGCTTGATCACCTGCACGTTAGGCAGTTCGGCGTGGAGCTTGACGATCAACTGCGGACTCAGCCTGACGCCCGTGGCGGCGGGATAGTCGTGCAAGATGACGAGCTTGTCTACCGCGGCGTCTATGCGGCGGTAGTACTCGAAGATGACGGCGTCGTTCTGCACCGGCGGCGGTGCGACCAACAGGCCTGCTGCCCCGAGCTTCAGGGCGCTGAGGCTCTTCTCGACGGCCAGGTCGGTGCCGCCTGCGCCGGAGCCGGCGAAGACGGGCACGCGGCCCCTTGCGGTCTCGACCGTCACGCGGATGACCTCGTCCTGTTCGGCCTGTGACAGCTTGGGTGCCTCCCCGAGGACGCCGAGCACCACCAGGCCGTCGACACCCAGGCCGATGAGGAACTCGGTTAGGGTCGCCAGGCTCTCGAGGTCCAGCGCGCCGGCGTCCGTGAAGGGCGTGGGCATTATGGTGTGAACGCCGTGGAACTTGCTCATTGGGACTCCTTATGCCACATCTTTCCCGACGGCGTCTGGGCGGACGTCGTGCGCACGGACGGCTACGGACTCATCCGAGAGTAGCCCATCGTGAAACGGAGGGTAGCGGCCGCCGGCCACCTTCGCATTGGCGGGCTGCAGGAGCATCACACGGGCAGTTGCCGGCGAATGCCCCGGCGTACTCGCCGCCGCCGTGCATAATTCTCATAGCGCACTTCCGCTTGGAACATTGGAGGTCCGATGGCTGAAGTCGTACTGTTCCACCACGTGCTCGGTCTCACCGAAGGCATCGAGCGCCTGGCCGAGGAAATGAGGCACCACGGACACGCGGTAACTGCCCCGGACTTGTTCGAAGGAAAGGTCTTCTCGTCGCTCGAAGAAGGCATGGCGCACGTCCGGACCCTCGGCTTCGAGGAGGTTGCAGCCAGGGGTGTCCGCGCGGCCGAGGCGCTGAGCCCGGCGGCCGTTTACATGGGCTATTCGCTGGGCGGCATTCCAGCCCAGAAGCTCGCGCAGAGCAGGCCGGGTGCGAGAGGCGCGGTCCTCGTGGCCGCCTGTCTGCCGCCGGAGGAGCTCGGCGGGCCGTGGCCGCGCGGCGTTCCCCTCCAGATTCACGCCGAGGAGCACGACCCGGAGTTCGACAACGGCTACGACCTGCCCACGGCCCGCGCCGTGGTGGCCGCCGCCGCTGACGCCGAGCTTTTCTTGTATCCGGGCAACAAGCATTTCTTCGCCGACAGCTCGCTGCCGGACTACGAGCCGGCGGTGGCGCGGCTGTTCATGACGAACGTTCTGGCGTTCTTAGATCGGCTGTAGCGGGCTAGGAACCATCCCGGAGGTTAGCTTTGCTCCTCCGAACCCCGTCCGGAGCTCCAGGGGAGTTCAGCTGCTGAGCAGCGAGGCGTTGCGCTTCAGCACGCTGCCGGCCAGCCAGCCACCCGGCAGGAGGAACGCGAAGCCCAGCAGCATGGCGGGCGTCAGCCCCACGGCCTGTTGCAACGCACCGAAGCCTATGTACAAGACGCCGGCGGTGCCCCAGGTGAGGCCCATCAACATGCCCGAGGCTGCCCCGACCGCGTGCGGGGCCAGCTCCTGTGCGCTCACCACCAGGAGCGGGATGGGCGAGTTGCTGCTGAACCCGGCGAGCGCGACCAGCACGTAGTAAAGGAGGGAGCCCGGAGCCACGAACAGCACCGCGGCCATCAGCGGCAGCGCAAGCAGCATGGCTCCTACCACCAGGCGCCTTCGCCCAACGCGCGGCTCCAGCAGCCCGGCTATCAAGCCACCTATGGCTCCCGCGCCGCTGAAGAGGCCGAGGGTGAAGCCGATGACCTGGGCGTCGGGCGCGAAGCCGCGCACGGTTGCTAGGTAGAGTGGCACGGCGTTGATGAAGCTGATGAAGGCCATCGCCCTGAACAGCCCGGCCAGCGCCAATAGCCCCACGGGTCCCGCGAACAGCGTGGCGTCGAACACCTTGCCGCGCCTGCTCGTCAGGGGACGGGCCCGCTTGGGGGCCAGGTAAAGCAGGAGCAGGCCGACGGCGGTACCGAAGAGCGCGAGATAGGGCACGTACTGCGGTCCGGCTCCGCGGATTATGGCCAGCACCACGATAGGCATCAGGGCCACGCCAAGGGGGCCGCCGGCGGTGAAGAGCCCGACCGCGAGGCTCTTGCGCGCTCCGGAGGCCGCGGCCATCGAGGCGGCCGCCGGGTGGAATGTCGCCGAGCCGAGCCCGCCGATCAGGAGGATCAGGAGGAGCGAGACCACGCTCGGCGCCACGGCGACGAAGCTCATCAGGGCGGAACCCACGATGAGGCCAAGCGCCGCGCTTCGCCTCAGGCCCCAATGGTCCGCCAGCCCGCCCACGAAGGCCTGCATCACGTTGGCCGAGATGGAGATGACGGCCACGAAGGTGGCCAGCACGACCTCACCGACCCCTAGGCGAACCTGCAGGATAGGCAGGAACACCGGGAGCACGTTGGTGAAGGCGTCGTTGGCGAAGTGCGCGAGGGCGAGGAGCAACGCGAGGCCCGTGCCGGTCAACGCGGCACGTTCGACCCTCGCAGCCCTCATGGCACGTAACGGTAACAGTTGGGTTCCTCGTCAGGTGGCCGCAACGAGCAACGTGATACTTTCACCTGACGGGGCGCCCGAGTGGCGGAAGAGGAGGTCGAGCTCGTGAAGCGCGCACCGAGCGTGATCATGGTGCTGGTGTTCTTGGCCATAGGCGGCTATCTGCTGTGGCGGGCGCTGCAGGGCGGCGGGCCGCTGTTCTTCTTCCTGGCGGCCGTTTCGTTCGGCATGGCCATAGCGGCGATGCAAGGCATCAACCGCGGCCGGCAAGGCTGACGTTCATGCCGCGGGATGGTGGGGCGTCGGCTCTCACCACTGCGTTTCCGTTCGCGACGAGCAGCAGGACCACGCGGCCGGGCAGGCTGAGGATGGCCCCTAGCCTGCACGACCTTGCCGTGGTGTTCGGGGCGTTCGAACTGCGGCTGCGGGGGAGCGATGGACTCGATCGACTGAACGTGCGTCGCAGCACCGGCCGGGCCCACGCAGCCACTTTCCGCGGTCCAGCCGGACGGGCGTTCCTGGCGGCCTCTCGCGGTGAGTACCGCGCCACCGGCCTGGCGGGCCACCTGAGGCCGGCGGAACGGCTCGCAGCGCGCTACCGCCACCAGTGGCTTGGGGGAGTGGTCGGCGGGGTAACGGGTGGCCGCCCGATGCTCGAGCTACGGGGCCTCCTAACGCTCACGACGAGCGACCTGCAGGCGGTAGCCGCCGGGAGCGTGCCCGAAGACGCCGTCGCCTACGAGGTCCGTCTGGTGGATGTGGACGCGGAGCGGCTGGAGGTGGAGGTGAGCCTCCAGCAGGACGGCCTCTTCACGGACCTTTTCTGGGAGCAACCGCCCAGAGTGCGCGTGTTCGGCTTCGGGGTGCAGTTCACCTACCTCGACATGCGCGGCCGCGCCGTACCGATAATCACGGCCGAGCAGGGGGTAGGACGTGGGGCGCAACCCTTGACCCGCTTCACCGAGAGCCTGGGTGGCGCCGGCGGCGATTGGTGGAGCACCTACGCTCCCGTGCCCGGCTTCGTTACCACGGAGATGGCGGGGTTGCTGGTACGAGAGTCGGAGCCGGCCCGCTTCGACCTGCGCTGGCCGGGTGTCGGCAGCGTCCGCCTCTACGGCCCGCGCCTGCGGGCACTGGCGTACTCGGCCCACAACCCGCGTACCCTCCTCGAGATCCATACGCGTGAGACGGGGCGGATGCCCCCGCTACCGGACTGGGCCCACGCCGGTGCGATCCTCGGGTTGCAGGGTGGCGCCGACAAGGTGGAGCGGGTCGTGGCCGACCTGCTGGCCGAGGGCGCCCCGCTCGCCGCGGTGTGGCTGCAGGACTGGGTGGGCAACCGGCAGTTGCCGTTCGGCACGAGGCTGTGGTGGGACTGGCAGCGCGACGAGGGCCGCTACCCCGACTGGCACGGCATGCTCGAGCGCCTTGCGGCCCGTGGTGTTCGGGTCCTCACGTACGTGAACCCCTTCCTGGCACCAATGGACGATCGCCCCGGTGGGAGGCCCGCGCTCTTCGACGAGGCCGAGGCCGCCGGGTACTTCGTCAAGAACGCCTCGGGGGGCACGTACCTGACCGACCAGGGCGATTTCACCGCGGGCCTCATAGACCTCTCGAACCCGGAGGCGCGCTCCTGGTACCTGGAGACGCTGGCCCTCAACCTGAGCGAGAGCCGCGCCTCGGGCTGGATGGCGGACTTCGGCGAGGGTTTGCCGCTCGACGCCCAACTGGCGCACGGCACGGCACTCCAGTGGCACAACCACTACCCGGAGGCCTGGGCCGCGTTCAACCACGACCTTCGCCGCCTCGTGGCAGAGCGCAGCGGCGGGAGCGCCGACGACTACCTCACGTTCTTCCGGTCCGGTTTCACCCGCAGCCCGGGCGACGCCGGGCTCTTCTGGTTGGGCGATCAGTGCGTTACGTGGGACCGCTTCGACGGCCTGGCCAGCGCCCTGACGGGCCTCCTCTCGGGCGGTTTCTCGGGTTTCGCCCTGAATCACGGCGACGTCGGGGGGTACACCTCGACCCTGCCGCCCCTCCCCACCACTCTGCGCTCCCCCGAACTCCTGGCCCGCTGGGGCGAGCTCATGGCGTTCACCGCCTTATTGCGCACCCACGAGGGCAACCGGCCGCAGCACAACGTTCAGGTGTACTCGGACCAGGGCACCAGGTCGGCTTTCGCGCACGCCGCACGCCTTCACGCGGGATGGCGGGACCTGCGAGTACGCCTGATGGCGGAGGCGCGCGAGACGGGCATGCCGGTCGCGCGCCACCCGTGGCTGCAGTACCCGGAGGACGCCAACTGTGAGGACCTTGCGAGACAGTACTTCCTCGGCCCGAACCTGCTCGTGGCGCCGGTGCTGGACGAGGGCGCCCGCAGCGTGCGGGCGTACCTCCCGGCCGCGAGCGGCACGTGGCGCCACCGCTGGAGCGGGGTGAACTTCGAAGCTGGTGAGGGTAAGTGGGTGACGGTGGACGCGCCCCTAGGGCAGCCCGGCCTCTTCGACCGCGTGGCCTGAGTTCAGTTGCGCCGCCGACCTCGTGTTTTGAGTTCAGCTGCGCCGCCGACCATGTGGCCTGAGTTCAGTTGCGCTGCCGGCCGGGTGGCTCGAGCTTAGCTGCGCCGCCGACCGCGCGGGTCGAGGATGTCGCGCAAGCCGTCGCCCAGCAAGTTGAAGGCGAGCACGGTGATAAGGATGGCGATCGCCGGGGCGGAAGAGGCCCAGGGCGCCTCCGAGATGAAAGAGCGCGTCTCGGACACCACGGCTCCCCATTCGGGCGTGGGGGGCTGAGCGCCGAAGCCGATGAAGCCGAGGCCGGCGGCGGTGAGGATGGCGGCGCCCACGTCGAAACTCGCCTGCACCAACAGCGGCGTGATGGCGTTGGGCAGCACGTGTCGCAGGGCCTGGCGCCAGCGGCTCGCGCCAAGGGCGCGCGAGGCGTCGACGAAGTCGAGCGTCTTGAGGCTCAGGACCTGCGCGCGGATCAGGCGGGCGTAGTAGGGCCACGTGACGGCCGCGACGGCGATCATGAGGTTCCCGAGGCTGGGCCCGAGCGCACCCGCGATGGCCATGGCCAAAATGAGGGCGGGGAAGGCGAAGAAGATGTCGGTGATGCGCATGGCGACCTCGTCCACGAGCCCGCCGAACATGCCGGCCACCAGCCCGATGAAGCCGCCCAACAGCAGCGCCACGCTCACCACGGTCAATCCGATGCGCAGTGAGATGCGTGAGCCGTGAACGACGCGCGACCAGACGTCGCGCCCCAGTTGATCGGTGCCAAGCAGGTGCTCGGCGCTGGGAGGCTGGAGGCGGACGGCGAGATCTTGCGCGAGCGGGTCACCCGAGATCTGAGGCGCGAAGACCGCCACCAGCAGTAGCAGCAGCGCCAGAGCGCTCCCGAGCACCGTGCCCGGGTTCCTGAGGAAGCGCCTCAGCGCCTTGTTGCGCACCAGCCGCTTCTCTTTGGCGGCGGCGATCATACGTACGACACCCGGGGGTCCAGAACGACGTACAAAACGTCCACCAACAGGTTTATGAGGCTGTACGCCAAGCCGGCGACGAGGGTCACGCCCATCACGGCCGGGAAGTCCAGGGCCGTGGCGCTGGCGGTCGCGTAAGAGCCCAAGCCCGGCCAGGAGAAGATGGTCTCCGTAAGGACGGCGCCGGTCAGGAGCGAGCCCAGGAGGCTTCCGAGCACGGTCAGTACCGGCAGCGCGGCGTTGCGCAACGCGTGCTTCATGACGACCTTGCGCCCCGGCAGGCCCTTGGCGGTGGCCGTGCGCACGAAGTCCTGCGACAGGGTCTCCAGCATGGCGCTCCTCACCATGCGGGCCACGAGCGCCATCGAGAAGGCACCCAGCACCACGGCAGGCAGCAACAGGTGGCGCAGGGCGTCCACCAGCACTTCCCAGTCCTGGGCGAGAAACGCGTCGAGCGTGAGGATGCCGGTGACTCGGTGGGGGGCGAGGAGATAGGCGTCGAGCCGCCCTGGTCCGGGCAGCCACCCCAGCTTGGCGTGGAAGAGCTGGAGCATCAGGATGGCCAGCCAGTAGACGGGCGTGGCACCCCCGACCAGCGCCAGGGCCCTCACACCCAGGTCGAGGGGGCGGTCCTGTTGCACCGCCGCCAGGATGCCGGCCGGGATGCCCAGCGCCAGGGCGAAGAGCATGGCGGCCAGGGTCAGCTCGAAGGTGGCGGGGAAGAAGTCTCGCAGGTCGTTCAAGATAGGGCGTTGCGTGCGGAGCGAGCGGCCGAGGTCGCCCGTCACCAGCGCTTTCATGTAGATGAGGTACTGCTTCCAGGCCGGCTTGTCGAGGCCGCGCTTCTCACGGTAGGCGGCCACCTGCGCCGGCCGGGCGTTGTTGCCCAGGGCGGCCGCGGCCGGATCGGCCGGCACCACCTGGGATATGAAGAAGGCCGCGAACCCGACGCCCCACACGACGAAGACCAACGAGCCAAGGCGGCGAAGTAGGAAAGCTAGCAACGGCCCTCCGGGGTCAGCTGGAGGAGGGCCCGGTCACCCGAGCCCTCCAAGAACTTCGTAGACGTCGGACTGCTCCGGCCGCCGTCAGGGGAGCTTGCTGATGCGCTCGAACTCGACGTCCCCCTGGGCACTGCGTTCGAAGCCCTCGACCTTGGCCGACGTGACCACGGGCTTGTAGGGCTGGTAGAGCATCTCGTAGGGGCCCTCGGTTGCGACGAGCTTGGTGAGTTTGGCGTAGAGCGCCTTGCGCGCGTCCACGTCGATGGTGGTGGCGGCTTCGCCCGCCAGCTCGCTCGCCTCGGCGTTGTCCCACACGTTGCGCCACGCGATCGACTTGGCCGCGTAGCTTGCAAGCGACGTGGCGTTGCCGTCGGGGTCGGGGTAGTCGGGGCTCCACGCGGCCAGCACGAGCTGGGCGGCCTGGGCACGGTAGATGGTGTAAAGCTCGCTCGATACCGTCTGCTTGATGTTGGCCGTAATGCCGGCCTCGGCGAGGTCGGACTGGATCTTCGCGGCCAGGTCGGCGCACGGGATGCCGCCGCCGCAGGCGCCCGTCGGAACGAGGAACTCGACCGTGAGACCCGTGGCACCTGCCTCGGCGAGCAGGGACTTGGCCTTCTCCACGTCGCGCTCGTAGTAGATGGTCGTGTCGGCGCCCATGAGCCCCGCGGGGATGATCGTCTGCATGCGGCGGCCAAGACCCAGCAGGAGGCTATCGATGATGCCCTGTTGGTCCACCGCGTAGCGCACGGCGTCGCGGACGCGGTTGTCGGCGAACGGGGCGCCCTCCCCGGAGTTCATGCCCAGGTAGGTCATCTGGAACGTGTCGGTCTTGTACGTCTTGAGGTCGGGGTTACCCGCCGCGGCCTGGAACGCCTCGGGGGTGTAGTCCCACGCGATGTCTATCTCGCCGGACTCGAGCGCGGTGCGCTGCGCGTTGGACTCCTGCATGTAGCGCATGATGACGCGGGTGATGGGGCCGGGGTCGGGGTACTCGGGGTTGGCGACCAGCACCACCTGGGCGCTGCGGTCCCAGCGCTCCAGCTTGTAGGGGCCGGAGCCGGCCGAGTTGTCGTTGAGCCACGTCTGCCCGTAGTCGCCGTCCTGGAAGTGCGGCTCGACCTCGGCCTGATCCATGACCCCGCCGATGTTGAAGGTCAGCAGGTTGAGGACGATGGTGGGGTTCTTGCCCTCGGGAAGGTCGAGGCGCACGGTCTTGTCGTCGACGGCCACCGTCGAGCCGACCTGCATGCCGGCCGTGTCGGTGAACAGGAACGAACCCGGCCCGGCGATCTGGATGGCGCGGTCGAAGGAGAAGACCACGTCCGAGGCCTTCACGGGGCGACCGGTCGAGAACTTGGCGTCGCGCAAGTGGAACGTGATGCTGTTGCCGCCGTCGTCGCGGGGGGTGATCTCCCAGCTTTCCGCGAGGCCGGGCACGATCTTCGAGAGGTCGGCGCCCTCGAACTTGACGAGGCGCTCGTAGATGTTGTCGATGACGACGGTGCCCGAGAACTCGTAGCTCACGCCCGGGTCGATGGTCAACAGATCGCCCCAGTCACCCCCTATTACCAGGGTCGTCTGACGAGCCGACTGCGCGGCGCCGAACGCCGCTGCCAGTGCGAAGATGAGCGCAACCACCAGGGTTGCTATCCGCTTGAGCCGCATGCTGCCTCCATTTGACGAGTGAGACTGTTACCCGTTGGGGAATCGGGTAGCGAGAGTCTACTACATCGAGCCGGACGCGCCGCCGACGTTCAGCGGTCGCTTGCCAGGCCCTTCAGCATGTCGGCGGCCTTCTCCTTGTCGAGGTCATCGGACGCCCGCCTTGTCGGCAGGGTCAGGGCCACCTCGAGCTGCGCCCTGGCACCGTCGGGCTTGCCCAGGGCTATCAGCGCGGTGGCGTACTCCAGCCTCAGGTTTATCTGCTCAGGCGCCAGCGTCACGCTCTTCTCGAGGAGGGGGATGACGGCTTCCTTGCGCCCGCCGTACAGCCAGCCCACCCCGTGCTTCACGAGCTCGAGGTGCCACATCGCGAGACCGGCCAGCGCGTCGGGCTCGTTGGGGTCGAGCGCCAGTGCGCGGTCGAAGAGCGTCTTGAGCTCGGGAGCCACGTTCAGGTTCTGCAAGATCCCCGAGCGCCGGGCTATCTCGCCCTTGGCCCTCACCAGTTGCAAGATGGCGGCGGCCGAGTCGGGGTCGAGCTTCGTGGCCGTCTCGGCGGCGGTCACGGCGCGGTTCAACCAGATCAGCTCCTCGGACAATGGTGCGCCGACGCGCGCGAGATGGTAAGCGACCTCGTCGGTCGCGGCGCGCGCCGCCGTCGTCTGCATGGCGGCCGTCTGCACCTGGCTCGCCTTCTCCCAGGCGGCGGGGTAATCGCCCCGGTCCGCTAGCGCCGTGGGTGTCTGGCCCCAAGCCAGTGGCGCGAGCAGCAGCGCGCAGGCGAGGGCCGCGAGCACGCGCGTGCCCCTGGTCCTCGCGAACCGCCTAGAACGAGAACTCGACTCCCAGGCTGAGCTGGGTATTGTCCTTCCAGACTCCATAGGTGCTCCCATCGGAACCGTACAAGACGGTGGCCGCGGCGGTTCCTGTCAGGCCGTCCGCGAAGGTGTAACTGAACGAGGGCCTGATAACGCCGCTGCCGTCGGTCCATTCGTGCAGCCAGGCGACGTCGAGGCCGATGCGGTTGTCGGGGTCGAAGGAGGCGGCCAGGACGGTCGAGAAGGAATGCTCCGGGTCGGCGCCCGCGTCCGCCGCCGTGCGTTGGTACGCTCCCTGAAGGGTGAGGAACGGACCGCCCGAGACGTTGGTCTCGGCGCCCAGGACGGCCGCGAAGTCGTCGTTGCCGATGCTCGGCTCGGTGCCTCCTGGGTCGTCACCGAAAGTGTAGGCCGACTCGCCCCGCACCACGTAGTCGCCGAACACGGCCGAGAAGTCGACGCCGACGACCGTGACCCGGTCATATGCCAGCTTGGGTTGCAGCTCGAACATGCCCGGAGTGGGGGTCGGCACCAAGTCGACCGAGGCAGTGGGCAGGTGTCTGAAGCCGCGGTAGGCCATGACGCTGACGTCGGCCCCTCCGCCCAGCTCCAGGTCGAGGGTCGCGCGCCCCCCGAACTGCATGTTCCCCAACTCGAAGGCCGGCGCGGCCTCCTGCGGCGGCAACACTCCGACGATGGTCACACCGGGTGGCAGGGCGGGCGGCGCGGCGGGAGAGAGCTGCCAACGCGCGCCGGGCAGGGTCGAGGGCACGAACACCGGCACCAGCACGAGGTCTACGGTCACGCCCTCGGGGGCGTGCCAGGTGGCGCGCACCAGGGGCGTCGGCAACCTCTGGTCGGCGGGGTCGGCAAGCGGATTGGAGAGGTTTCGGGGATTCACGACGTCCACCGGGTTGACGGCGTCGGCGGAGCCCCAGGCCACGACCTGGTTGCCGAGGCTGAGGTCGAGGGCGCCCAGGTAGACCGTCGCGTAGGCGCGGCCCAAGCGCACGCTGAAGGGCTCGTCGGCCGCGGCGTCGTAGCGCGAGAGCAGCTCGGCCGTGAAGACGGCGTCGGGGAAGAACCCCGACCCCACCTCGCCGTCGAGTTTCAGCGTCAGGTCGGCGGCGGCCACGGGGATGCTCCCGTCGATGGCCACACCGAACTCGGCGGCAACGCTGCCGCCCAAGCGGTAACTCACCTGGGCCAGCGCGGGTGTGCCGAGGGCCAGGGCCAGGCTGACCAGCGCGGCGAGAAGTGGGTTAAGGGTCGCGTGACGGCTCATCTGTGGCACCTCGTTGCCTTCAGCGCCTCAGCGCTGCAAGAAGCGTTCGGTGAAGACGTCGGCCGGGATGTCCTGGTCGACGCTGAAGTCGGACTGCTCGAGGGTCGTGTACGAACCCGCGGCCACGGTCTCCATGCGGATGGTGCTGGGGAGGACGTAGTCGCCCACTTGCGAGGTGGCCGAGATGGTGAGTGTCTTCACCAGCTCGCCGCCCCGGTAGAAGTCGACGCGTTCAGGCACCAGCGTGGCTTCGGGCACCTGGTAGACGATGCGGTCGTAGCTGCTCTCCGAACCCGGCTTGGCCGTGCCCTCCAGCACGTAGGTGGGGCCCGGGAGGGTCTCCTTGAGTGCGGAGTCGAAGTCGTCGCCGAAGTCGCCACTCAAGCTCGAGATCTCCTCGTACGAGAAGTCCGAGCCGAAGAAGGAGTCCTGCTTCTGGCCGCCCGCCACCCGGCGGACGCGGCCCAGGGCCGGCAGGTAGATCATCGTCTCCGTCTCGCCCGAGGCCTTCTCTACGGACAGGAAGCCCGAACCGCGCACGTCGGCGGGCTCCAGGAACTTGATGAGCTGCGAGCGGCCGTCGTCGGCGGCCCAGATCTGCATCACGCGGGTGAGCGAGTGCCCTGAGGCGGCGGTGATGGTCATGCTCATGGTGGCGATCGTCGTAGCCGGCGCCGGTTGCGCCTTCATGGCGTCCACGACCTCTTGGGCCGTGGAGTAGCGCTGGGCGGCGGCCAGACCCGTGAGGGCGAGGAGCAGGGCCATGGCTGGAGCGAGAATGGAGCGGGCGGCTGGCTTGCTGGTCATAGGGAAGGTCTCCTTAGGGGTCACGCTTTGGCGGGGGCGGTGGCGGCGGTGGTCGAACCGCGCGGGTTGCGTAGGAACACGAGGCACGCGGCGGGCAGCAGCGTCAACGACGCCGTGCCGACCGACACGACGGTGAATGCCATGAGCGAGCCCAGGGTACGCACGGGCACGAACTGGCTCACGACCAGGGCGAGGAAGCCGGCCCCCAGCGTCAGTGCGGTGAAGAGGATGGAGCGGCCCGACGAGTGCAGGGCCTGGCTCATGGCGGCTTCGGGTGCCAGGCCGGCCCGGCGCTCCTCCATGTACCTGACGGTCAGGTGGATGGCGTAGTCGCCCACGCCGATGGCCAGCGCCCCAAGCAGCATCGTCGAGAGATCCAGTGGGATGCCGAAAAAACCGAGCAGACCGTACTGCAAGGCGATGGTGAGGAGCAGCGCGGAGATGGTCACGACGGCGGCGCGGACTGAGCGCACGAACGAGTCGATGATGATGACCAAGACGATGGCCAGCGAGAGGCTGATGATGAAGTCGTGCAGCAGCGAGTCCTCGATGGCGAGCTGCAATGGCGTCGAGCCCGTGTAGCCGAGTTCGGCGTAGTTGCCGAGTGTCGCCTCACCGGCGGCCTCGATGTCGTCCACCATGCGCCGCAGGATGGCGGTCGGCTCCGACTTGGTGGCGATGTCCACGAGGGCCATCTGGGAGTCGAGGGTGAGGTACTTGCTCACCTGCTCCGGGTCGCCGGAGAGCTGGTAGAGGAGGAGTTCCTGAGCCACCTCCTCGCGCGTGGTGGGCAGGCCGTCGACGCCGGTCAGCGTGTGATGGATGGCGCGGAGCACCGTGGCGATGGAGCTGGTGGGCCCCACGCCGTCGATCTTCGCCACCTCCTGCTGGAACTCGAACATCGCTTGGAGAGCGGCGGGGTCGCTCATGTCACCCTTGACCAACACGACGACCTGGCTCGAGCCCCCGAACGCTTCCTCGACGACCGCGTAGTCTCTCCGCAGGGGCGAGTTCACGTTGAAGTAGTCGATGACGGCCGTGTTGGGCACGATGCGGGTGGCGCCGACGACGGCCACGACCAGCAGTAACGCCGCGGTGATCAGAATGGGGTAGCGGCGCTTGTCGACGAAGCGGGCCAGGGCCTCCAGGAACCGCGCGATGACGCCGGGCTGCTCGGGGTCGATGGTCTTGCGAGGTGCCCGCATGAGCCCGAGGACGGCCGGAAGCAGCACGAGCGAGGCCAGTAAAGTGGTGAGCACGCCGCCGGCCGTCAGGAGGCCGAGGCTGCGCACCGTGGGCATGCCCGAGAGCGCGAACGTGGAGAGCGCCGCCGATATCGCGAGGCCCGAGATCAGGACGCCAAGGCCCGTCTCCTTGACGGAGATGCCAACGGCCGCCCGTTTGTCGGCGCCGTGTGCGAGCTCCTGGAAGAAGCGGCCCAACAAGTGAAGCGAGAACGAGCTGCCCACGGCGAGAATGACTACGGGGGCGATGATGCTGAGGGTGCTCAGCTCGGCCCCTATCCAGCCCATGACACCCAACGACCACAAGAGCCCCACCGATACGGTCATGAGTGGCAGTAGCGCACCCCGCACGGTACGGAAGTTGAGGTAGAGCATGACGAGGATGAGGAGGGCCGCCAACCCGCCTAGCAGGGGCATCTCCTTGGCGAGCGTGGCGCGCATCTCGCCGTCGATGAGCGGTCCCCCGACCAGGTGAAAGGCGCCCATGCCTGCGCCCTGCCAGTCGGTCTGCAGCATGCCCCGGATGCCGCTGCTCAGAGCCTCCGAATCGGCGTCCCCGTCGACTTCCATGATGATGTTGGCCGCCTGGCCGTCCTCGGCCACGAGCAGCCCGCCGCGGTAGAGGGGCGAGGTCTCGAGGTACTCCCTCGCCGAAGCGATCTCTTCGGCGGTGGGGTTATCCGGCAGGAGGTCCTCGGTGAGGAGGAAACCGTCGTCGTCGACCATGCGCTGGGCGTTACCGGCACTGGTGACGCTCGTGACGCCCGGCACCTTGGCGAGGTCGGCGGAGACGCGGCGCAAGGTGGCCACTCCCGCGGGCGTGTAGATGTCGCCCTCCACGAGAGCCACCATGATGCCGTCGGAGCCGAACACGTCGGATGCCTCGCGCTGCAGGTCGGCAACGCTGCTCTTGTCTGGCAGCATGGCAGATATGGATGCGTCGAGCTTCAGCCTGAGCGCGCCGAGGCCGAGCACAGCGGACACGAGGGCGAACACCACCACGATGGCCCAGTCGCGGCGACGAGAGCGCGGGGTCATGCGAGGCTCAAGTTGGAACGTTCGTTCCAGATGGGGTTCGATGCTGCTGGGTCGCGGATCATTCTTTCGTGAGCCTCCTAAGTGGTTGGGTGTGCGTTCGGGTGAGCGTCGAGGGCGGCCAGTGCGACCGCCGCGTAACCTTCCAGGTCGTCGCGCGCGCCCGTCACCTTGGCGACGAAGCCAAGGTTGAAGGCGTTGAACAGCAGGAAGCGGGACAGGTGCTCGGGCGCGGGGCCGCGGCCGAGTTCTCCTCGGTTCATGGCCAAGACGATCAGTTCCGTGACCATCCCCACCAGTTCCTCCATGTACTTCGAGAGGAACGCGAGGACCTGGGGCTTCGTGCCGGCCAGCTCAACTGCCGCGCTCAGGGTGAGGGAGCTCACGCCGCCTGCCGAGCTGAGCTCGTCGATGAGCGTTGCCAGTAGCCCCGCGAACTTGTCGCGGAACTGGCCGGGGCCTTCGAGTGCTTGCCTTAGCTGGTCACGTTCGATCCGCGCGTGAGCTGCAAGTGCCTCCATGAGCAGCTGTTCCTTGCCGCCGAAGGCGGCGTAGAAGGAGCTGGAGCTAAGCTCGAGCTCGTCGAGCAGTTGCCTGACGGAGGTAGCTTCGTAACCCTGGCGCTGGAACAGCGCCGCGGCTTTGAGCACCACCTGGTCGTGATCGAACTCCTTCGGCCTCGCCATCGGGCCAAGGCTAACACATTATGGAACGATCGTTCCGTAATGTGATGACACTATCTTTCCGTGAAGGGGTGGCAACCGGCTCCGGCGCAACCCCCTCAGCCGGTTAGCTTGTGTCTGAGCCTCTCCAGGACGTCGTCCGGCAGTCCGTTGGACCGCAGGTAGGCGACGGCCCCGCCGAAAACCGAGTCCAAGTGATCGAGAGCCGGTCCGATGAGATCGGGAGTAGCACCGAGCAGCCGCTCGAAGTCGTGGCGCGCTATCCCGTGTCGTTCGGCGTCGTCCAGGAGACGCTGACGCAACGGGTCGATCCGGTCGTGGGTTAGAGCGAAGTCGTCGATGATCGACTGGCGGTCCACGCCCACGGCCTCGAGCAGCAACGCCGACACGAGGCCCGTGCGGTCCTTGCCCGCGGTGCAGTGGTAAAGCGCGGCCCCCGGCGAGTCGGCGAGCAGGGTCATGACCCGCACGAACGCGCCACCGGCGTGATCGAGTGCCCGGAGGTAGAACGCCGTGATGTCGTAGGGGTCCTCGGGTTGGGCGCCGGCATCGATGTGACCCCAGATCTCGACGTTCTGATAATCGATGCCCGCCCGCGAGGCGAGGCTGTTCGGGTCGCGC
The DNA here is from genome assembly GCA_032027045.1 of Truepera sp. Lineage (NCBI taxonomy): Bacteria > Thermotogati > Deinococcota > Deinococci > Trueperales > Trueperaceae > Truepera > Truepera sp. The sequence continues at coordinate 322,162 of JAVSMU010000001.1, forward strand.
TCCAGTTCCTGCGGCTGACGCAGGTCTATCACGGTCTTGAGGCCCATCGAACTCAAGCGTTCGAAATCGGCCTCGCCCAACTGCATCGGGATGTCGGAGCGGAAGAAGACGCCGAAGTTGGTCACGCCGTCGCCGGTCACCGGCAACCCGCCGAGGTCACGGGTGTTCAGCGTGCCGTCCAGCGTCAGGAAACGCGCATCTTGAGAACCGGGAGTCACGGGACTTGCCATCGGTCAATGCTACCGCGCCGTTGCGCCGCGGGTACTCCCGGGCCGCGCGTGTTGTGGCGGAAGCGCGTGCCACTCCCACTTTGGCGGTGTAGCATGCTCGCCACCAGGCTTCATGCCGGCATGAGCGCCGGTTGGCAGCAGCGACCCCGGGAGCTCGAGGATGAAGTGGGAAGACACAGGACGCAGCAAGAACATCGAGGACCGGCGCGGGCAACGTGGCCCCGGCAGGGCCGCCGTTCCGCTCGGCATCGGTGGCGTGTTGATCATCCTCGCGCTCAGCGCCCTCACCGGCACCGACCTGTTCTCCGCACTGGGCATCACCCCGACTGCGGGTCCGGCCCAGGCACCGCCCAGCCAGGCGCAGATCCAGGCGGAGGAACCACGGGTCGAGTTCGTATCGTTCGTGCTAGACGACGTGCAGTCGTTCTGGACAGCTACCTTCACCGCTAGCGGCCTCAACTACACCGACGCCCACCTCGTGCTGTACCGGGAGGCGGTGGAGTCCGCCTGCGGCGTCGCACCGGCGTCCGCCGGACCCTTCTACTGCCCTGAGGACCAGAAGGTCTACCTCGACCTCGGCTTCTTCGACGAGCTGAGCAGGCGCCTGGGGGCACCTGGAGACTTCGCGGAGGCGTACGTGATAGCCCACGAGCTGGGTCATCACGTCCAGAACCTCCTCGGCACCCTCGCCCAGGCGCAGAGCAGAAGCCAGTCGGTGGCCACCGAACTCCAAGCCGACTGTTACGCGGGAGTATGGGCGGCTTCGGCCGAGGGCCGCGGCATCATGGAGGAGGGTGACCTTCAGGAGGGGCTCACCGCGGCCTCTTCAGTCGGCGATGACACGCTGGCCAAACGCGCCGGCCGCATCCCCAACCAGGAGACTTTCACGCACGGCAGTTCCGCTCAGCGCACGCAGTGGTTCAGCACCGGCTACGACACGGGCGACCCCAACGCCTGCGACACCTTCTCGCGCAACTGACTTACTGGGGACCTCGGATTGGGGCGCGGTCCCCCGAACCACTCAGTTGCGACGTAGAATTTGCTTCCTCTGGCTCTCGTCCCTACACCGGGCACGTTGACCGGCTCCAAGCCGAACCACTATGCTCGTGGCGAATGCCTCGGGTGGAAGGCGCGGTCAGCCATCTGCCGTTCCGAACCGTCTTCGGTTTCGCGTCCTCGTGCCGCGGAGCCTCGGGCGCACGCCTGGAGGCCGGGAGGTAGCATGTCCAAGCAGCTATTCCGCAGAATGTCGTTTCTCTTGCTGGCCCTCATGATGGCCGGCGGAGCAGCCCTCGCCCAGACGGAGATCGTCTACTGGACCCACGAGGACCCCAACCGCACCGCTCTCGAAGACGAACTGATCTTGAAGTTCGAAGCCGAGAACCCCGACTACAAGGTCGTGCGTGTCACCAACCCGTCCGACCAGATGGGCCAGCTCATCCTCACCGCCTTCGCCGCCAACCGCGGCCCTGACATCTTCAACATGGACATCCCCCAGGAGTTCCCGTACATCGTCAACGCGCGCGTGACGCCCGTCGATGCGGCGGCTGCCGGCTACGCGGACACGCAGGCGATCTACGACGCCTACCTCCCGGGCGTGTTGGATCCGGTCACCTACGAGGGCGAGCTGTACGGTCTGCCGCTCGAGGTAACCAACTGGGCGATCTACTTGAACATGAACGTGTTCAGGAGCGCCGGCCTCGACCCCCTCACCGACTACCCGAAGACGTGGGAGCAGATGATGGACGTGGCCGAGAAGCTCACGATCCGTGACGGCGACATCATCACGCGCCGCGGCTTCGACTTCCGCTACCCGTACTACCTCAACTTCATGGTTCCCATGGCCGAGCAACTCGGCGGCAAGCTCATCTCCGACGACGGCAAGAGCGCCATCGTCAACGATGCCGCCTGGCTGCGCGTGCTCGAGTACTTCCAACAGTGGGGCCCCAACGGCAAGAACCTCGGCTCGCCGACCTACACCGCCGCACGCAAGATCTTCAACCTCGACAACAACGACATCGGCATGATGGAGTCCGGTCAGTACCAGGCCGCGCGCATCATGCATGACAACCCCGGCTTCAAGCCCGGTGAGGGCTGGATGGTCATCCCGTTCCCGCAGTGGGAGGACGCCGTCGCCGACGTGGCCGAGCCCTACTACGGTCACTACTGGCTCGTGAACGCGCAGGCCTCCAAGGAGAAGCAGGCGGGCGCCTGGGCTTTCCTCGGCTTCCTGTCGCACCACGCCGCCGACTTCTTCGAGCGGGTCGCCATCTTGCAGCCCACGCAGTCACTCGTCAACTCCGACCTATTCAAGGACAGCCCGTACTCGGACGTGTTCATGAGCGACCTGGCCAAGGCCCACGTCATCTACTACGGCGAGGATTCGCCCAAGGTGCAGCAGGTCCTCAAGGATGCGGTCGAGGCCGTCATGCTCCAGGGCAAGGACCCGGCCGACGTGCTCAAGACCATGCGTGAAGGCGTCGAGCGCGCCATGCGTGGCGAGCTCTAAGCAGCATCGGTGGCCCGTAGGAAGCCCGTAATAACGGTCGCTACCCGGAGGGCTCTGTGGGGCTGGGGGTTCGTACTCCCAGCCCTCGCCTACTTCGCGGTCTTCAGCTTCTACCCGATCTTCAACGCGTTCTGGTTGAGCCTCCACAGCAAGAACGTCCTTTCGTTGCGCCCGCCGCGCTTCATCGGCTTGCGCAACTACGTCGACCTGGTCAACTCCGCCACCTTCTGGAGTTCGTGGAAGGCGACCGGCCTCTTCACGGTGAGCACGGCCGTGCCCCTGGTGCTCGTCAGCCTCTTCCTCGCCGGCCTCATCGCGTCCCGGCTCAGGCTGCAACGCTTCTTTCAGATGTCCTTGTACTCGCCCGCAGTGATCCCGGGCGTGGTGGCCGCCGCCGTGTGGCTGCTGCTGCTCGACCCGCGCGGCATCGCCAACCAGTGGGTCAACTTCGTGCTGGGCGTCAGCGGCGTGGACCGCAAGTGGTTGGCGAACCCCGACATGGTCAGGTTCTCCACCGTGCTCGTATATTTCTGGGGCAAGCTAGGATTCTTCACCATCATCTTCATCGCGGGGCTCGGGGCCATCCCGCAAAGCGTCAAGGAGGCCGCAAGGGTGGACGGCGCCACGGGCTGGCAGTTGTACCGCCACATCACCTTGCCGCTGCTCAAGCCAACGACGCTGCTCGTATCGATCATGGCCATGATCTTCTGCATGCGCACGTTCAGCACGCAGTACCTCTTCACTCGCGCCGGGGCTCCGCTCGAGCCCATCAACGTGGTGACACTCGGGATCTACAACACCGGAATCCGCGACTACCAGATAGGGTTGGCGAGCGCGATGAGCGTGGTGCTGCTGCTCGTCATGTTCGTGCTGGCCCTGCTGCAGTTCCGCCTCTCGGGAAGGCAGGACGCCTGAATGGCAACTGAAGCCGTGACCAGGGGGCGCTCCGTGGCCACTGTCGTGCGGGGGCGCAGCCTCGTTGAGTCCGTCCTCAACGTCCTCGGCTGGGTGGTGCTGGTCCTGGCGGTGGCGCTCGTGCTTACGCCCCTCGCCTTCATGTTCATAGCTTCGTTCATGCCTGCGAAGGACATCATGCGGATGCCGTTCGAATGGTGGCCGAAGAGCCTCTATCTGGACAACTTCTGGCAAGCGATCCGTGGTAACGACGGCAAGTTCATCTTCCCACGCGCCATCTTGAACTCGGTCATCGTTGCCGGCAGCGTCGCGTTCACCACCGTGCTCTTCTCCACCGCCGCCGGTTACGGCCTCACGAAGCTCCGGTTCCGCGGCAGCAACGTCGTCTTCATGCTCATCCTCTCCACGCTGATGATCCCGTTCGAGACCGTCATGATCCCCCTGTACGTAGTCGTCACGGGGCTCGGGATGCAGAACACCTACGCGGGCTTGATCGTGCCGTTCCTCCTCAGTGCCTTCGGGGTCTTCCTCATGCGCCAGTCACTGCTCACCTTCCCGGACGAGCTGATCGATGCGTCTCGCATCGACGGCGCCTCCGAGTTGGGCATCTTCTTCCGCATCGTCGTGCCCAACATGCTGCCCGTGATGGCCGTGCTGGCCGTCCTGACGTTCGAGCAGCAGTGGGACAACCTGATCTGGCCGCTGCTCGTGGTGCAGAAGCCTGCGCTCAAGACCATGCCCTTGTACGTGGTGACGTTCATGGAGGAGAAGACCACCAACGAGGGCGCGATGGTGGCCGTGGCGGCCCTGGCCAGCATCCCGATGCTGGTGATCTTCTTCAGCCTTGCGAAGTACTTCCTCAAGGGCGCCAACGTCTTCTCGGCCGGTAAGGAGTGAAGGCGCGCGGCTCACCCCGGACCCGCCGCGACAGCCTGGGTAGCTGCGTCCGCGGCGGGAGAACCTCATGAGGCTTTTCATCTTCGACATGGGCGGCGTCATGGTGGACGGCTTCGACGTGACGTCGACGATGGCCCCGGCCCTGGGCCTGGACCTCGGCGAGCTCAGGGCCATGATGGAGGCGGCCGGCGCCGACGAGCTGCACGAAGGGACGCTCACGGCACCCGACTACTGGGCGCGCTTCGAGGCCCTCACAGGGTTGACCCTTCCGGGAGAGCCCTGGCGCGACTATTTCGCCCCCGAGCGGCGCCCCGCCATGTATGCGCTGGTCGAACGCCTCCAGGCCGCGGGCGCGCGGGTCGTGGTCGGCACCAACACCATCGACGCCCACTACGAGGTACACCTGGCCCGCGGGGACTACGCAGTCTTCGACCACGTCTACGCCTCCAACCTCATGGGCGTCTCGAAGCCCAACCCCAACTTCTGGTTGCGCATCCTGGCTGCCGAGGCGGCCAGTCCGGCCGCTGCCGTCTTCATCGACGACTTGCCGGTGAACGTGGCCGCGGCCGCCTCGCTGGGAATCAGGTCCTTGCAGTTCGTGAGCCAGGAACGGGCCATCGCGGAGTTGGAAGCCGCCCTCGCCGAGACGAGTGAGAGCGCGGCGGAATAGCTGGCGCCGGCGCCATGGCCCAGGTCATGGAGCGCGCTTCCCGGCCGAGCTTAAGTTACTTCCATGTCACGATCAGAACCCGCAGGGAATACGGCCGTACCGGAGCCGGTCACCCCGGAGGCGGCGATCGCCCGCCTCAACAAGCTGTTCGACTCCGCCCTGAAGGCGCTCGGAGATGCCGGCCAGGCCGATGCGGCTTGCGAGCTGGCCGCGCAGGGCTGGACGCTCCTCAGGCATCAGTGGCCCCGCGAGGGAGAGCGCCTCAACGGCACGCTGCATTACCTGACCCGCACGGTGAAACCCAAGCCCGCCCCCGCCGAAGCGGACGACGAGCTGCTCGAAGTGCGGCACCTTTCCCCGGCCGAGCGTCACCGCGTGATCTTCGAGACCTACTTCGCGCTAAAGCCCGGCAAGGCCTTCGTGCTCGTGAACGACCACGACCCCAAGCCGCTCTACTACCAGTTCGCCGCCGAGCACCCCGGTGAGTTCTCCTGGGATCCCGTGGAAGAGGGGCCGAAAGTGTGGAGGGTGCGTATCGGCAGGGTGTAAGCGCAGCGTGGCGCCCCGGCCGCCGTTGGGGAAGGGCAGCCCTCACACTTCGCAGTTGCGGAACGGTCGCTGCTTCGGGAGTAGGCTGGCTGGGTGACTCCCGACCCAGCCAACCTGGAGGCCGAGGCCACACTCGGCGTGATCGGCGCACCCGCGATCAGCGCCGCCGCCTCCTCGTCCCTGAGCGATTCTGCAACACGCGCGCGGCATGCCCGGCGCATCACGGCCGCCCTCTTCGTCAGCCAGAGCCTGGGCTCCGCCGGCTCCATCGCCGCGGCAACGGTGGCGGCAATCGTGGGCGCCGAGCTGTCTGGACGGGATTCACTCGCCGGCCTACCGGCGGCCGTCGTGCAGATCGGCGTTGCCGTAGGCGCGTACTTCTGGAGCCGCCGGTCCGATCGCGTTGGGCGCCGTGGCGCCCTCACGGCCGCGCTGCTCACCGGCGCGTTCGGAGCCACGCTCTCGCTCATCGGGGTGGCGAGCGGTAACTTCATGCTCGTCCTGGTAGCGCTTTTCATCACCGGCTCCGGGAACTCCGCCGTGCAGCTCGGCCGCTTCGTCGCTGCGGAGGTCAACCCGAGGGCACGCCGCGCACGCGCCATCTCGACGGTCGTGCTCGGCGGCACCGTGGGCAGCGTCCTTGGCCCGATCCTGGTGGCGCCGACCGGGCGCCTCGTGACGTCGTGGGGATGGAACGAGATCGCCGGTCCCTACCTCGCCACCGGCGCCGGCTACCTGCTTACGGCCATTCTCCTGTTCGTCGCGCTCAGGCCGGAACCGCGCCTGATCGGCGACGCGATCGCGTTCGAGGAGGCCGGGACGCGCGTGCAAGCGAAAGCCCGGAGCCTGCGGCAGTTGCTGGCCGACACCGCCGTGCGCACGGCGGTCACGAGCGTGGTCCTGGCGCACATGGTGATGGTGGGGCTCATGCAGATGACGTCGTTGCACATGCACCAGATGGAGCACAGTCTGATGAACATCTCGGTGGTCTTCTCCAGCCATACGTTCGGCATGTACGCGTTCTCTACCTTGTCGGGTTGGTTGACGGACAAGTGGGGGCGCCGGCGGGTGCTGGGCATCGGGGCAGCTATCCTGTTGACCTCTTGCCTGCTGGCGCCGTTGTCCCCGAACCTCCTGCCAGTGGCCTTCGCGCTCTTCCTGCTGGGCCTCGGTTGGAACTTCTGCTACGTGGCGGGGTCGGCGTTGCTGGCCGATGCCCTCTCGCCCGCCGAGAAGGGCCGGATGCAGGGCTTCAACGACCTGCTGGTAGGAGGGGCCGCCGCCGCCGCGACCCTGCTTGGGGGCCTGATCATGGCCCGTTCCGGCTACCTCGCCATGGGTATCGCGGGAGCGGCCGTGAGTGCGCCACTCCTGTGGGTGGTGGCGCGGTTGCCACACGCCCAGGGCAGGGCGTCGGCGGCCGGTTGAGCCTGGCACCGGTTCGCGGGGCGTTGGGAGCTTGGGGTGAGTCCTAGGGTCTACGACGTAGTTGTCATAGGCGGGGGCGTGGGGGGCGCCGCCTGCGCCCATCGGCTCGCCAGCGACGGTGCGGACGTGCTGGTGCTCGAACGTGAGCACCGCTTCGCCGACCGGATCCGTGGCGACGTCCTGTACCCATGGGGCGTGGTGGAGGCGGAGCGCCTCGGCGTTCTCGACGGTCCGCTAGCGGCCGTGAGTCGGCCGCTGAGGTACTGGCATACTCACGTCGCGGGAGTGGCCCGGGCAGCTCCACGTGACCTGGCGGCGGAGCTGGAAGCCGGTCTCACCGCCCTCACCTTCTTCCACCCCGAACTCCAGGCCGCCATGCTCGAGTCGGCCGAACGGGCCGGCGCCGAGGTGCTGCGCGGTGCGGTGGCGACCGGCCTGTACGCGGCCCCGGGTGGCCAGCGGCTGCACTCGGTCGAGGCGCGGATAGGCGGGCTCACCAATGACTACCTCGCCAGCTTGGTGATCGGCGCCGACGGTAGAACGTCGCGAACACGCGTCTGGGGTGGTTTCGAGGTGAGCGCCGATCCCGAGGGGCCGATGTTCGCGGGCGCGTTGGTAACTGGTGCCAAGGTGGGTTTCACGGAAGCGGCGCGCGACACTGCTCACGTGTTCTTCGCTCCGAGCGACGGCCTCTTGGCCATGGTGTTACCCATCGATGCCCGTAGGACTCGTGTCTACGGCGGTTACGACCTGCAGACCGGGCGGCGTCGGCTGACTGGGAAGGCGGCGTTCGAGGACCTGAGGCGGATCACGGAAGGAGCCGGCGTTCCGCGCTCCTGGCTCGAGCAGGCCGAGGTCGCCGGCCCCCTCGCGGAGTTCTCGGGCGCGGACGTGTGGGTCGAGTCGCCTTACCGCAAGGGCGCGGCCCTGGTAGGCGACGCCGCTGCGGCCAGTGACCCGAGCTTCGGTTGCGGGATGGCCCTGACGCTGAGGGGCGTGAGGGCCCTAACGGACGAGATCAGGCGAGTGGGCTCCTTCCAGCCGGACGCGCTGGAAGAGGCGGGAAGGGCCTACGCGGCGACCGCGACCCGCGATTACGAGTCCTTGCATAGGCAGACCTCGTGGCTGAGAGAAGTGTACCGAACGCCCGGCACGGCCGCAGACGCGATGCGAGCAGGACTCTGGCCCCTCTACGCGCGCGACCCGAGCAGGGTCCCGGACATCGTCGGCCTCGGGCCCGACGCGCCGAGCGACGAAGCGGCCAAGAGGCGCTTCCTGGGATTCGACTGAACCGCGACCGCTAGCGCTTGAAAGCAGTCCTGCCGCCATTCACGCAGGTTTCGAACAGTCGCGGGGCCCGTGAGAACCGGGAGATGACCCGTGGTGCAATGAAGTTCCCTTCGCTTGGTCGGTGCCCGGTCGTGGCATGTGGGCGGCGAGAACCGGAACAGCATGCAACGATGATCTTCGGTAGGTGGCGGCCTCGGCCTGCACGGGGCGGCCATAGACGCTCGGTAGCGAGAGGATGACGCATGGCGCCCGACTTAGGCTGGTTGCACCGTTACGTACCTGCTGAGGCAGATGCGGCAGTTGCGAGGGGGACCGTGCCGAACCGCGGCACCAATGCGGGCCCCCTGACGCTGTTGCTGCTGCACGGCACTGGAGGAGACGAGAACTCCTTGGTGGGCCTGGGCAGGCTCGTCGCGCCGAAGGCCAACCTGTTGAGTGTGCGTGGACGCTCCAACGAAGAGGGGGTCACCCGCTTCTTCCGGCGTTTCAGCGCCACCAGCTACGACCAGGCGCACCTCGTTTCCGAGGCGAAGGCGCTTGGGCGGTTCGCGCGCCTTGCGGCCGATACTTACGGCTTCGATCGGCGGGGTCTGGTCGCCTGCGGCTACTCGAACGGTGCCAACATCGCCCTGGCCACCTTGGCGTACGACGCCGACGCGTTCGCGGCCGCGATCCTGCTGAGGGCGGTCATGCCGCTCGACGAGCCTCCGGAAGTGGACTTGGGCGGCAAGCCCGTGCTCGTGCTCCACGGAGTGCGTGACGCGTACGCGCCCTACGCGCGCGACTTGGCGCCTTACCTTACGCACGCCAATGCACGCGTCAGCGAGATCTCGGTTGCCGCGGGCCACGAGCTGGTGGAGGAGGACGTGGCGCAAGTCAGGGCCTGGCTGGAGGCGTTCGTGGGCGAGGTTCCGAACCGGGCCAACACCTAGCCGACGCCGACACGGCCCGTCTGCCGGCGCACGTGCCACTCGTGCGCTGCTCAGCGCCTGACGGCCTTGAGGATCACCAACAGGATGACGGCACCGACGACCGCCACGAGCAGGCTGTAGAAGTTGAACCCGGTGATGCCGGCGCTGCCGAACTCCTGGAAGAGCCAGCCGCCCAGGAGGGCGCCGATGATGCCGACGATTATGTCGGTCAATATCCCGCCCCCGGTACCGGTGATGGCGCCGGCTAGCCAGCCTGCCAGTGCTCCTAGGATGATGAACAACAGGATGCTCATGGAAGCCCTCCTCCAACGAGTCGTATCTAAACTAGCGTGCTCGCTGACGCTAGCATCAGTTGCTCGCAAGGATAGGTACGGATGCAGCTCTCGTTGGTCCGGTACACGCCGCAGCGGTCAGTCCTGGGGTTCGAACTCCAGCGCGGCGGAGTTGATGCAATAGCGCAACCCAGTGGGCTCAGGGCCGTCAGGGAATACGTGGCCCAAGTGAGCCCCACAGTGGGCGCAGTTGACCTCGATCCGGTGCATGCCGTGGCTCAGGTCCTCGTGCGTCGTGACGTGACCCTGCGCGGCCACGTCCGAGAAGCTGGGCCAGCCACAGGAGGAGTGGAACTTGTCACCGGACTTGAACAACTGGGTCCCACACACCACGCAGTGGTAGTCGCCCGCGGCGAAGTGGTCCCAGAAGGCACCCGTGAAGGGCGCCTCGGTGCCGGCTTCTTGCGTGACGCGCCAGGCGAGAGGCGTCAGGCGCTCTCGCAGTGGCGTCGCGTCAGGGGTTTTCCCGCCTGCTTGCGTATCGTTTCTCATGCACCGATTGTAGTGCCGGCCCGGGGCCCGGGCCGCCTCGGACGCGACCGGCCGGCACGCTCACTCGTAACGCAACGCGTCGATCGGGTTCTGCCTCGCGGCCCGGCTTGCCGGCAAGGTGCCCGCTAAGAAAGCGAGAAGCATGACCACGGCGATGACCACGGCTACACGTAGCGGATCGAAGGCGAGGACGTGCAGCCCGGAGAGGTCGGCTAATGGGCCCCGTGACAGCCAGTCGCTGACGAGCGTGCCCGCGACTATCGCCACGAGCGCCCCGGCGGCGCTGCCCAGGAACCCGATGAACACGGCCTCGCTCGAGAAGAGCGCGAAGATCTTCCCGGCCCCCATGCCCATCGCCTTCATGAGGCCGATCTCTCGCGTACGTTCCTGCACGGCCATCAGCAGGGTGTTGATGATGCCGAAGCCGGCGGCCACGAGGGCGATGCCGGCGAAGGCGTTGAGCACGCCGACGATCCCGTTGATGACGCTGTTAATGGCCCCGAGTTGATCCGCGAGCGTGAGGCCGGTGAGGCCATGCTCCTTGAGGTCGCTTTTCAACTGGCGTAGGTCTGCCTTGGAGAGCCCGGGCTTAAGGTGCGCCGTGGCGCCCCTGTAGACGTTGGCTACGGCCGCCGGCAGGCCGGTGGTCTGGGCCGCGTAGAGCTCGTCCATCAGGGGGCGCGACACGGTGACGGCGTCGCCGAACAGGCTTGGTTGCTGCACTCCCGCCACGGCTGCTTGTACGAGATGCTGCTTGCCCTGTACGTCGGCCACCGAGATGCTCACCATGGACCCCACCGCGTCCTGGTTAGAGGCGTACCCCATGGGCGTGACGTAGGCCACGGGCAGGAGTAGCTCCGGCAGTGGTTCGTCATGACCGGGCACGGAGCGAAGTCCCGTAGCCGAGATCTGCGAGCCCACCGCAAGGTCGACCGTCAGGCCGCTCGGTGCCGGCGAGACGAAGAGCTCGAACTTCTTGCCGCCGTCATGTTCTATGAAGGTAGGCGCAACGAGGCGCACGGGTTCGACGGAGACGACTCCGGGCAGGCCGGCGATGAAGTCGAGGTCGTCCTGGCCGATGGCTTCGAGGTTGAAGCCTCCCCCGGCCTTGATGACCTGACGATCGGGATCGTACTCCCGCGGTCCGTCCGACTGGCCGAAGGGTCCGTCATCGGTGGAGGCCTTGGACACCGACAGCAGGTCCTGACCGCCGAGGCTGCCTATCTGACCGTCGATGTAGCGCGTGATGCCCGTACCCAGGCCGTTAGTGAGAGTGAGGGTGAACGCCCCCACGAAGATCGCCAACGAGGTGAGCAGCGTTCTGAGTTTGCTGCGGAACGTGTTCGCGATGGCGGTGGAGACTATCTCACGGGGCCTCATGCCTGAGCCCCACTTACGTGCTCGGCCACGATCTCCCCGTCTTTCAGGATGACTCGGCGGCCACAGCGCAGCGCCAGGTCCTCGTCGTGGGTGACGATCACCACGGTGATGCCCCTTGTGCGGTTGAAGTCGAAGAGGAGGTCCTCGATCACCTTGCTCGTCACGCTGTCGAGGTTACCCGTAGGCTCATCCGCGAAGATCACCTGCGGGTCGTTGGCGATGGCCCGCGCGATCACCATGCGCTGCTTCTGGCCACCAGAGAGGTCGGTGGCCCGGTTGCCGGCCTTGTCCGCCATCTCGACCTGTTCGAGCACCATGAGCCCACGCTCGCGTCGCTCTCGCGAACCCATGCCCGCGATCTTGAGGGGCAGGATGACGTTCTCCAGCACCGTCGCGCTGGGGATCATGAAGAACTGCTGGAACACGAAGCCGAAGGTGGAATTGCGTAGGCGGTTCAGTTCCTTGTCCTTGAGCGACCTGGCGTCGATCCCGTTGACCTCGATGCTCCCTTCGGTGGGGGAGTCGAGGAGCGCCAGCATGTGCATCAGGGTCGATTTGCCCGAGCCGCTCTTGCCCTGGATCGCGAGCGTTTCGCCCGCCAGGACGTCCAGCGACACACCCTTTAGCGCCTCGAAGCGGGTCTCGCCGTTGATGTAAGCCTTGGAGAGGCCGGTCGCCCTCACCACGCTGCTTGGCCCCTTGGTGCCGGTCACCGGCCCGGTTGGGCGGGGTTGCGCCACCCCACCTTTGGTGTGTACTGGTTCGGACTGGTCCTCGGTTCGCTGATTCACGGCCACCAGTCTCGCACGTCGGCCAACGTTCGGGCCGTCCGGTGCCCTACCTTCGAGGGGATTCGAGGGGAGGACCTGGAGCCAGTTGCGTTTTGGGTAGGCGGGACGCCCGTTGGGCGTCCCGGGCGTGGTCAAGGGCGTGTCACCGTCACCTCGAGAGTTGTCGGGAACGGGCGGTCAAGGGTTGAGGACTCCGAAGCGGGCGCCGGCCTGGTCGCTGAATACGGCCACCCGGCCCTCGGCCTGGTCGCTCGGTCCGAACAGCACGCTGCCGCCACCCGCCTGTACGGCCGCCACCGCTGCATCGGTGTCGTGGACCTGGAAGTAGACCGTCCACTCGTCTGCTTCCTGGTCGTCACGCCGCCCGCTCACGCCCGCGAGCTTCTCGCCGTCCAGCGACAGCACTTGGTGCTTACCATCGGCCGAAGCCGAACTGCCGAAGCCGAAGAGGGCGCAGTAGAAGGCCGTTGCCGCCTGCACGTTGGAGACACCGGCCTCGCACCAGGTGTAGGCGCCGTGCTCCGACTTCAGCTCGAAACCAGGATGGTGAAAGGCCTGCCACAGACCGAAGGTGGCACCACCGGGCGCCGACACCATGGCGACCATGCCCTGCTGCGGGATCTCCTCGGGCTCCATGACGACGGCGGCGCCGAGCTCGTTCGCCCTCGCCACCGTCCTGACGACGTCGGGTGTCGCGAAATAGACCGTCCAGGCCATGTGCGCATCAGGGCTGTACGCGTCGCCGATGCCCGCCACCTTCCGACCGGCCTCGAGGGCCGTGCGGTAGAAGCCGAGTTCGGAGCCACCGACCTCGTACTCCCAGCCGAACAAGTGTTGGTAGAAGTCTGCCGCCTCGCGGACGTCCGGAGCTATGACGTCCGCCCAGACCGGGTGGCCTGGCTTGATCTCGGTGCGCGTTGCCATGGATACCTCCTCGACTACCCCGGTTCAATCATGCCGTGTACTCGCCCGCTGGGCGGCGCCTCTCGTCACCGGGCGCTTCTCGTGACTGGGCGCCTTCCGCCTCGCGGCGCCTCGAGCGGGGCTAGAATCCTCGGATGATGGCGGAAGCGGGCTCGGGAGGGTGACGGGCGAGGCGAGCACCGGTAAGGTCCCGGGAACCCGACCCGACGGCGCCCTGCGCTCGCTCGTCAGGGAGTTCCCTCCCGAGTACTTCGGGCTGGTGATGGCGACCGGGATCGTGGCGCTCGCGTTGGATCTCGCGGGCGCCGGGGGGTTGGCGTTGGCCCTCACGTGGCTCAACCTGGCCACCTACGGCCTGCTGATCCTCCTCGTCGTCGCCAGGCTGCTGCTTTACCCGGGCCGCACGCTGCGTGACCTGGTGGATCACGTGCGGGGCCCCGGCTACTTCACGTGGGTCGCGGCCAGTGGCGTCCTCGGGGGGCAGGCGCAGCTTCTCCTCGGAAGCTTCGAGCTGGCGCGTGTCTTGTGGCTGGTGGCGGCCGGGCTCTGGCTCCTGATCATCTACGCCTTCTTCGCCGCGGTGACGCTGAGGAGGGCCAAGCCGCGTCTCGATCGAGCCATCAGCGGCTCGTGGTTGCTGGCGGTGGTGGCCACCCAGGCCGTCGCGCTTCTCGGCGCACAGTTGGACGGTGCGCGCGGTTGGGGGGGCGCCGAACTCGTCTTCGTGAGTCTTTGCCTGTTCCTCGTTGGCAGCGTCCTATACCTGCTTGTCATCGGGTTGATCTTCTACCGCTTCACGTTCCTCCCGATCCACCCCGCGGACCTGAGCCCGCCCTACTGGATCAACATGGGCGCCCTGGCGATAACCACGCTCACCGGGGCCACGCTCCTGTCCGTGACCGGTCCGGAGCCCATCTGGGGCATGGTCAGGCCGTTCTTGTCCGGCTTCACCCTGCTGTTCTGGTCCTTCGGCAGTTGGTGGATACCGCTCCTGGTGGTGTTCGGCGTGTGGCGCCACTTGGTGGCCCGTTACCCCTTACGCTATGCACCCGAGTATTGGGGGCTCGTGTTCCCGCTGGGCATGTACAGCGTGGCTACCCATCAACTCGCGCAGCATGTCGGCCTACAGGCCATGCTCGACCTTTCGCTGGTGTTCGCGTGGGTGGCGGCGGCCGCCTGGCTCATCACGTACGCGGCCATGTGGTTGTCGGGGTTCGGGACGCGCGGTGGTGCGCGCCTTCTTGGTGGGAGCCGCAGGAGGTGACGGGCCCCGATAAGCCTTCTCGCAGGCGGTTCCTGAAGGGTCTGGGGTGGGCCTCGCTGGCCGGCGGACTCCTTGCCGGCGAGGTCGTACGCGAGGCTTACGCGTTCGGTGTCTCTCATCACACCATGCCAGTGCGAGGACTCACGGAGCCGTTGACGATCGCGTTCCTCGCCGACTTTCACCTTGGACCCTACATGGGCAGGCGCCAGTTGCGTGAGTGGGTGGACGCGAGTAACGACCTGGTCCCCGACCTCGTCGTGCTTGGTGGCGACCTCGTGGACCGCTTCTACGCCGGTGATCTTACGGAGTTGGTGGCGGAAGGCTCCCGTCTCACCAGCCGCCTCGGCGTCGTTGCCGTGCCGGGTAACCATGATCGGGTCCGCTACCCTGACCTGACGCCGCTGCACGCGGCCGTGCAAGCCGCCGGGGCGTCGCTCCTCGTGAACCAGGGTGTGCGGCTCCGCGAGGACCTTGTCGTCGGGGGTCTCGACGACCTCAGGCGTGGCTCACCGGACGTGGGCAGGACGTTCCAGGGGCTGGCCGACGGTGAAGGAGCGAGGGTTCTGGTCAGCCATAACCCCGACGTCATTCCGGACCTGGGGCCGACGGCAGCAGCCGGTAGGCCGATCGACCTGATCCTCTGCGGCCACACCCACGGAGGCCAGGTCTGCCTGCCGTTCGTTGGGCCGCTGGTCACGTCTTCTCAATACGGGGCGCGCTACGCGCAGGGTTGGGTTGAAGCCCCAGAACCCGCCTTCGTGTCCCGGGGGCTGGGTGTCAGTCTCGTCCCGTTCAGGCTTCTCTGCGCACCGGAACTCGTCTTTCTCGAGTTGGAACCGCAGTGAGCGCTGCGGGCGGCGGCCCACACGAGTCATCGCCGGGTCTTGCGTCGGGGCGATCGCGCTAGGCGCTGTCCTCGACCACGTGATAGTCGGCCTCGTTGGCAGCTATCAGGCTTTCACGCATCCGGCTCATGAGCTCACCGCCGGATGACTTGCCGAGCATCCGATTCAGGGCCGCAGCTGCCGTCCGCCAAAGCGTGGCAAGCTCCAACCTGAACGATCGATCGTCCACATGGACCATAGCGTAGGAGACCTTTGCCGGCACTAAGACCTTGATGTAGAAATCGTCGGGGTCGTTTGCGCCTGCCAACAGTCCCTCCTCGTCGAATAGATCAAGGCTGGCAACCGATGTGAGGCCGGGGAGTATGGTCAGTATTCGCCGCATCTCGGGTGTGTAGTACGCAACGATCTCCGGGACTTCCGGGCGAGGCCCGACGAGGGCCATCTCGCCTCGTACTACGTTCCACAGTTGAGGAAGCTCGTCGAGCTTGGTGCGTCTGAGGAATCGTCCCAAGCGGGTCACGCGCTGGTCACCCGCGACGGTCACGCTGCTACCTAGGCTCTCGGCACCCACGACCATGGTCCGGAACTTGAAGATGTCGAAGGGCCGGCCAAGATGACCGACGCGAACTTGCTTGAACAGCACGGGCCCCTTCCGCTCGGCCAGGATCGCTAACGCGACCAGGCCTAGAAGGGGAGAGAGCAGGAGAAGGGTCAACCCTGCCACTGTCAAGTCGAACTTCGATCGCATCAGGCGCCCACTCCCAAACAGTACTGTACCGGCAAGCAGGTTTGAGCGGTCGAGGAGTTCGGAAACCCGACAGGCTCGCCGGGCAACGCCAAGCGGTAACGGCAGTTGGCTGTGAATCGCGAACGGGCAGCGTCGGGGATCGACATGACAACCTCTGGTTCCCCCCAGGATCGGCGGGCCACTGCTAATCCGTGGACGGACTCTAGACCGGCGTGGTCACGGGGCAACGAAGATCCGTCACTTACGTGGCCCTTGTTCACGCGTCGAGCGGGCTGCCCGCACGCGACGCCGGTCGGCATCTGCGGAGCAGCAACACTTGACGACACTGCGACTCTAGCCTTTGGTTGGATGAGCAACCAGCTTATGATCTTGCGCACATGCCTGCTGCCCCCGGTCTACCGCCCACGTCCACCAGCCAACGGCGTGGGGTCGTGATGGGCTTCCTGATGCTGACGATGTCACTCGCCTCGATCGAGGGCACGATCGTCGCAACGGCCATGCCGAGCATCGTCGCCAGCGTTGGCGGCTTCGAGTACTACGCCTGGGTGTTCGCCGCCTTCCTCCTCGCGCAGGCGACTTCCACGCCGCTGTACGGCCGCTTGGCGGACGTTCATGGCCGCAAGCCCGTGCTGCTCGTAGGCATCAGCGTGTTCCTGGTCGGTTCGGCGCTGTGTGGCTTCGCCACCACGATGCCCATGCTCGTGGCCTTCCGCCTTATCCAGGGGCTTGGGGCGGGCGCGGTCTATCCGACCGTCTCGACGCTGGCGGGCGACCTCTACGACGTGAACGAACGCGGCAAGGCGCAGGGGTACTTGTCGAGCGTGTGGGGCGTGTCCGCCGTGCTGGGTCCCCTGCTCGGCGGTGCTCTCGTCGAGAACGCCCACTGGGCGTGGGTGTTCTGGTTCAACGTCCCGTTCGGCATCGCCGCGATGGTGGGCTTGTCGCTCTTCTTGCACGAGTCGATCGAGCGGACGGACCAGCGCCTCGACACTACGAGCGCCGTGCTCATGTTCCTGGCCATCGGCTCCTTCATGCTTCTCCTCACGCAGGGGCCGCAGTGGGGCCCCGCTCCCGCCGGCGCCTTGGCGGCGCTGTCGCTCGCGACCGGGGTCGTCTTCGTGCGGCGGCAGCTCGGCAGCGCCACGCCCCTGATAGGGATCGACCTCTGGCGCGACAAGCTGATCCGCTTGGCCGACGCCGCCACCTTCTCCGGCGGCATGTTGATGATCGGGTTGATCACCTATTCGCCCACGTACGTGCAGGGGGTCATGGGCTACTCGCCCACCGTCGCGGGGCTCACGCTCACGACCATGTCGGTGGGGTGGACCCTGGCATCGCTGGTGGCAGGCCGGCTGATAGTGCCGCTCGGCCCCGCCATATCGGGGCGCATCGGGGGCGTGTCCGCGGCCCTCGGCGGCTTCCTCTACCTCTTGCTCACGCCGGAACGGGGGCCGTGGTGGGTCGCGTTCTCGTCGCTTGCCGTCGGGGTGGGGTTGGGGTTCATCATGACCACCATGATCGTGACCATCCAGTCGTCCGTCGCCTGGTCGAGGCGCGGCGCCGCCACGGCCGCCAACATGCTCATGCGCTTGCTCGGCAACTCGGTCGGGGCCGCCGCCCTAGGCGCGGTACTTAACCTCTCCCTCTCGCGCAGCGCCGGAGGTGGCGACAACGACGTCTTGCAGCAGGTCCAGGCGCTTCTCGAGCCTGGCGGCAACCCTGCGGCGGTCGACGCCGGCACGCTGGCCATCCTCGCCTCCAGCCTTCACACCGTGTACGTGGGGGTGTTCGTCATCAGCGCCGGGGTTTGCCTGCTTACGTGGTTGCTGCCGCGAGACAGGCGGCTCACGTGAACCCCTCCATGGGTCCCGGTGGCAACGTGCCCCTCTGGGAACTGGGGTCGTGGCGAGAACTCGGAAGCCTCGAAGGGACCAGGTTCGCCGACGTGTGCGTCGTCGGCCTGGGCGGCTCGGGCCTGGCGGCCGTGCTCGAACTAAGGCGCCTGGGCGTCAGCGTGGTGGGGCTCGATGCCGGAAGCGTGGCCGCCGGGGCGGCGGGCCGCAACGGCGGGTTGCTGCTGGCGGGCACCGCCGCCTTCTATCACGACGCTCGAAGGGCATTGGGCGCCGAGCGGGCCCACCACCTCTATCAACTCACGCGGCAGGGCGTAACGGACGAGCTGGCGGCTGCAGGGCCCACGGCCCGGCGGGTGGGTTCGCTGCGGGTGGCCGCCGACGAGGGAGAACGTGCTGACTGCGAAGCCCAGTACGCCGCCATGCGCGAGGACGGCCTCCCCGTGGAGAGGTACGAGGGTCCCGAGGGAGTCGGGCTCCTGTTCGAGGAGGACGCCGTCTTCAACCCCTTGGAGCGTTGCCGGAGGCTGGCTCGCGCGGCGTTGGCCGGGGGCGCGGAGCTGTTCGAGCGGAGCCGCGTTACCGAGTTGAGCGGCACGCGGGTGGGTACCGAGCGCGGCGAGGTAGTGTGTGGTGCGGCCATAGTGGCCGTCGACGGGCACCTAGCGCGTCTGCTGCCGGAGCTGTCCGGCAGGGTGAGGGACGTGCGCCTACAGATGCTCGGCACCGCGCCGACAGACGAGGTCCGCTTCCAGCGGCCCGTCTATCGCCGCTACGGGTTCGAGTACTACCAGCAGGACCCGCTCGGCAGGATCGCGCTCGGGGGCTTTCGTGACCGTGGGGGAGCTGCCGAGTGGACGGACGACCCCGAGCCTAGCGGGCCCGTCCAGGAGCTGCTGGAGGGCTATCTGCATGACGCGCTGGGAGTGCGGGCGCCCATCACTCACCGCTGGGCGGCGACGGTGGGCTACGTCGATGGCGTATTGCCAGTGGCGGAGCAAGTTCGCGCCGGGGTGTGGGCGCTAGGCGCCTACAACGGCACCGGTAACGTCATCGGGGCGGTCCTGGGGCGGGCAGCGGCGCGCCGGGCGGTGGGGTTGCCCTCCACCGAGTGGGAGGCTTTCGGTGGCAGCTGACTGCGATGAACCTCAGTCCGGAGGGTCGGGTGGGGGGAGGCGCGCCCAGATCGGCCAGGCGTCGAGTTCCGCGCCGAGCTCGCGCCAGCTCGGGAGCAGCCGTGACATCAGCGCCTTGAAGTCCGCGCCGTGGTTCGGCACGTAGAGGTGGGCCAGTTCGTGCACGACGACGTACTCGAGCAGCTCGGGGCGCCTCTTGGCGAGCTCCAGGTTCAGCCAGATCCGTGAGGCCCGCGGGTTGCAGCTTCCCCAGCGCGTGGTCATGCGCTTGATCCCGAAGCTGCTTACGTTGCGCCCGAGGTGGGCCTCCCAACGGCCGACCAGAGGGTCCAGGTCGGCCTTCAATGTCCGGCGGTAGAAGGCGTCGAAGGCACGCCGCAGGTCTTCTTCGGTACTCGCCTCGGGCGCGCGCAGCAGGAGAGACCCGGCGTTCAACTCCAGGCTCGCGCGCCCCGCTGCGCCGGGCCGGGCGTTCACGGTGCTCCGTTCCAATCGGTACGGACGACCGCGAAGGTAGTGGGTCTCGCCGGCAACGTAGCGCGCCTCTCCGGCCGCGGCCAGCGTCCGGAAGCGCCTCCTGTGACGCTCGATCCAGTCCGAGCGCTCCCTTACCAGAGCCTCCAGTTCTCGTTGCTTGGCGTGGGTGGGCACCGTGAGACGCACGTGTCCGTCGGGCGGGTACACGCGAAGGCTCAGCCGCTTGACCCGCTTCCTCACGACCTCGAGTTCGAGGCCGGCGATCGTCGTGAGTGTTCTCGTCCCGGGCTTCCCCGCGCCACCGGCTGCTGCCTTTCGTTCATACGGCCCGGCCGCTCGTTTCGGCATGGTGCCACTGTCGCACGGGTTCATGAGGGAGGTGCCTACAATGTGCGGGGCGCCGCCGCGCGACCGGACCTTCGCACCGGGTCATGGCGGCATGCGATGTAGGGTGGCCGACTTGGTGTATCGAGGCAGTAGACTGCCGGCAGATTCGGCTCTGGAGGGAGGCGTTCTTGTCCCAACCGAAGTGGTACCTACCTAGGCCGCGGCCGAACCCCCTCGTGGTCTCTTCGCGCGTCGCCGTCAAGGCTCTGCACAGTCTTGCCGTGCTCGTCTTCGCGGCCGCCGCCGGCTACCTCATCTACTGCGGCGTAACCGGCACGCGCAACGCACTCATGGTTTGGGGTCTCGTGGCCGTCGGCGTCGAGGCCACGATCTACGTCGGCTTCGGGGGCAAGTGCCCACTCACCATGCTTGCTCGTTGGCTGGGCGACGACGGCGGGCACGATTACTTGTTCGAGTGGCTCTTGGGCTCGAAACGCATCTGGCTGGTCTCGCGCTCGCTGGCCACCCTGGCCGCGGTAGGAGTGCTGCTCATCATCGTGAGGGGCACGGTGGACTTCATTCGCTGAGGCGCCGCCGGCGCAGCCTCGAACCGGGGCCCCTAAGAGAAGTGTGAGCGCAGTAAACTTGACAACGCACGACTCAGATTCTATGATGTCGGCGATGGTGGTGGCGTCGACGTGCGCAGCACCCGAACCCTGTGCAAACAACACCGATCACCCTTCGGACGTCGCCACGGAAAGGTGAGTCATGCCACTAGTCAAGAGCAGTAACGTACGCACTCGTCCACTGGCGCGCTACCTGAGCCAAGGCGGCACGATGGACGACTTCTTCCAGCAGTTCGAGAGCCTGCTGCAGCCGGTAAGCAGCCGCGCCGAGGGCGCGCTGTTCGCCAACCCGTACCCCATCGACCTGTACGAGGACGGCGACAACGTCGTGCTTGAGATGGCGGTTCCCGGTCTGCGGCCCGAGCAACTCGACATCAGCCTCGAGGGTCGGCAGTTGAGCATCCGCGGCACCCTGCCCGAGACCGACGAGTCCGAGGACGGCGGACGCCGCTACTGGTCCAAGGCGATCGTCCGGGGCGAGTTCCAGCGGAACGTGACCGTTCCGGCCGGGGTGGACCCTGAACGCATCACGGCGCGGGTGGACCAGGGCCTCCTGATCCTCACGATGCCGAAGGCCGCGGAGGCCAAGGCGCGCAAGATCGCCATCGACAACCACTGAGCAACGAGCCGGATCAGGCTAGAAGCAAGCGCGGCCCACGGAACGTTCCGTGGGCCGCACCTACTTCGGCTCCCTGGGGGGTCCTCAGATCGAGGTGACCATGCCACCGTCGACGAGCAAGCTGGTGCCGGTCACGTACGACGCGGCGTCACTCGCGATGAAGGCGACCACGTTACCGAACTCCTCCACATTCCCGATCCTGCCCATGGGTATGGACTCGACGTTGCGGGCCCGGGCCTCGGCAGGGCTGATCCCGAGCCTGTGGGCCGTGTTCGCATCCAGTTCGCGAATGCGAGGGGTCTCGATGCGTCCTGGCGAGACCACGTTCACCCGAATGCCCTCGGGGGCCAGGTTGGTGGCCAGGTCCTTGCACAGGGCCTGCACCGCCGGCCGGTAGGTGTTCGAGAGTGTGAGGTTCGAGACGCCCTTGCGGACGCTCGAGGAGCCGATGGCGACTATCGAGCCGCCCCCAGCGGCGCGCATGTGGGGGAGCGCCAGCCTGACCGAGCGGACCACGCTCATGAGCGTCAACTCGAAGGCGGTCGACCAGGCGTCGTCGTCCAGGGCGTCGAAGCCACCCGCGCTCGGACCCCCGGCGTTCGCGACCAGCACGTCCAGTCCACCCAGGAAGGCGACCGCGTTCTCGACCAGCGCCTCGAGGTCGTTCGCGCTCGAGACGTCGCAAGCGAAACCCTCGACCGCCTGACTGCCCGTGACCTGTGAGATCTCTTTCGCCACCCCCGCCGCCCTGCCAAGCTCCCTGCCGCAAAGAGCCACCCGGGCGCCCTCGGCGGCCAGGGCGGTCGCGGCTCCCCGCCCCAGGCCGCTGGTGCCTGCCAGCACGAGAGCGCGTTTACCCGCCAGTCCAAGGTCCATGTTCGCCTCCTAAACGAGGCTACGATACCGTTGCCCAACTGCGGTCCATCGCCGAACGTACCGATGCTTGCGGTTCGGGCCGAATACACCTTGAAGAACGGACCCCGGCGGCGCCAGGGCACCCATTGAAGCCTATTCGTTTTCGAAGTTTCACCTATTAGTAGTCGCCTACCCCATGCTCCACGAGGGTGTACTATGTAACCGAGACTTTACCCCGGGCCTTCTTGCCGTTACACTGTGAACCGCAAGATTCCCCCCGGGATTGGAGACCCCCGATGGCATTGACCGAAGTGATCGTTCTCATACCCGAAGACCGTGTCGGCGACTTCTACCGCGTGGTTGGCGCCTGGATGGGTGGTGCCAACTTGGTGGACGAGTCGGCCGCGCCCCGCGGTAGGCGCCGCGCCGCGAACGGTGCCCCTCCGACCCTCTCTCCCAGCAGCCGCTACGCACCGCTGCACCGTCACCTCGCGAACGTGAGCAAGGACCTCAAGGCCTACGAGATGAGCTTCGACGAGATCACCACCGTGATGGGTGCGCCCCTTCCCCAGTCCGCACAGGATCACCGCGCCTGGTGGGCCAACACCGAGTCGCACTCACAGGCACTCGCGTGGATCTCGGCCGGTTGGAAAGTCGACGGCGTGGACCTAAACAAGCGGCTCATCCACTTCACCCGCACCAAGTAGAGCTTCGCGGCGGCCTTACGCCCGCCCAGCGAGTACACGGACCCGGCGCTAAGGTGGTGCCGGGTCCGTTCGTCACGTGGCTCATCACACGGCCGTGAGCACCGCCCAGGTCGTGTTGCCGTGATTAGATGCCGCATGAGACTTCCTGACGCCATTTATACCTATGCGAGACAGGCCTTGAAGCGCCTCGTCGAGATCCCTTCGGTGTCTGCCGAGGCTAGAGGGTTGCCGGAGGCGGCAGCGCTCGTAACGGAACTCCTCGCCGAACTCGGAGCGCGCACCGAACTACACACCACGGCCGGCGCTCCCGTCGTCTACGCCGAGCACCCGCCCCAGCCGGGGCGCCCGACCATCCTGTTCTACAACCACTACGACGTGCAACCCGCCGCTCCCTTGGAGGAGTGGCGCACCGAACCGTTCCGCCTTACGGAGAAGGACGGCGTCTGGTACGGCAGAGGCGTGTCCGACGACAAGGGCGAGCTGGTCTCCCGGCTTGCGGCGCTCAAGTGGTACCGCGACGAGCACGGCTCGCTCCCGTTCGGCTTCAAGTTCGTGGTGGAAGGCGAGGAGGAAGTCGGCAGCCCGAACCTCCGCCAGTACGTGGAGGAGAACGCGGCGCTCCTCGAGGCCGACGGCTGCATCTGGGAGTTCGGCGGCGTGACCGCGACCGGGGCGCCCATGACCTACTTTGGGCTCAAGGGCATTGTCTGCCTGGAACTCAGCGTGCGCACCGCCGGGCACGACCTCCACTCGTCGCTCGGGGCGGTGGTCGAGAACCCCATCTATCGCCTTGCGCGGGCGCTGACGTCCCTGCGCGACGACACTGGGCACGTGCTCGTCGAGGGCTTCTACGACGACGTCGTCGCCCTGACCCCGACGGAGGAGCGGTTGTTGGAGGCGCTTCCCGACGAGGCGTCCGAGCTGGCCGCCGTCTACGGCGTGGACGGTTACCTGGGGGGCGTGACGGGGGTCGAGTTCCAGCGCGTCTTGCTGACGGAACCGAACGTCAACTACAACGGCTTCACTTCGGGTTATGACGGTCCGGGGTCGAAGACGGTACTGCCGGCCACGGCGAGCGCCAAGCTCGACTTGCGGCTCGTGCCGCGCCAGGACCCGGCGAAGGTGATGGCCGCATTGCGGGCACACCTCGACAAGCTGGGCTTCGCGGACGTTCGGATGATCGAGCTCGAGACCAGCGAGTTCGCAGCGCGTTCCGATGCGGACCACCCCTTCGTGCGGGCCACCATCGACGCCCTGCGCGAGACCTACGGTGTGGAGCCGGTCGTCTACCCGAACAGCGCGGGCTCCGGGCCCATGCACCCGTTCCTGGAGCACGTGGGGTTGCCCGTGGTCGGGCTGGGCTGCAGCCACCCCGGTTCACGCGCGCACAGTCCCAACGAGAACGTTCGTATTAGCGACTTCGCCTCGAGCGTTACGGCGACCAAACGCTTGTTCGAGCTGTTCGGCGGCCTGCCTGACTGAAGCCTTAGGCGGCCGTCGGCTCCGAGGTCAGGCTCAGACCACCTGCCGCTTGAGCCTCTCGCGGTACGACTTGCGGAACTTGGCCACCTTGGGGGCGATCACGGCCGTGCAGTACGGCTGCCTGGGGTTGTTGGCGAAGTAGTCGTCGTGATAGGCCTCGGCCGGGTAGAAGGCGCCGAGCGGCGCCAGCTCGGTGACCAGCGGGGCATCGTAGATCCCCTGCTCGCTCACCTCGCGCATCACGGCCTCGGCCGCTTCTCGTTGCTGCTCGTCCTGATAGAAGATCGCGGAGCGGTACTGGTGGCCGACGTCGTTGCCCTGCCTGTCCTTGGTGGTGGGGTCATGGGTGGTGAAGAAGACGCGCAGGAGGTCGGCGTAGGACAAGACGCTGGGGTCGAACTCGACCCTCACGACTTCCGCGTGCCCCGTCCTGCCCGTGCACACCTGTTCGTAGCTCGGGTCGGGTACGTGCCCGCCCGAGTAGCCCGATTGCACGCCGGTGACGCCTTCCAGCTCGTCGAAGACGGCTTCCAGACACCAGAAGCAGCCACCTGCCAAGACCGCTGTGGAGAGGTTCTCGCTCATGGTCCAACTGTAGTCCTTACGCGGCATCATGCCCAGTCGCGCAGGAACTCCACGAACAGCCGCACGCCGTAGCCCGTGGCGCCGTGCGTTAGGTAGGGCCGGCCCTTGGGCGACTCGACCAGCTCCATGCCCGCCATGTCGATGTGCGCCCAGGGGTAATCGGTGAACGCCTGGAGGAACGCGGCTGCAGTGCCCACGCCGCCCCGCGCGCCGCCCGAGTTCTTCAGGTCGGCGACCTTC
This sequence comes from Truepera sp., assembly GCA_032027045.1. Taxonomy (NCBI): domain Bacteria; kingdom Thermotogati; phylum Deinococcota; class Deinococci; order Trueperales; family Trueperaceae; genus Truepera; species Truepera sp. The sequence continues at coordinate 347,265 of JAVSMU010000001.1, forward strand.
GACTCGATCGCCTCGCGGTACTCCTCGAACAGCGGCATGGGCCAGACGCGCTCGAAGGTGGCGTCCGCGGCCGTCTCGATGCGCGCCCTGAGGGTCGGCTCGTTGCTGAAGAGGGAGGACGCCACGCCCGCGCCCAGCGCCGTGACGCTCGAGCCGGTGAGTGTGGCGATGTCGATGACTGCCGCGGGCTTCAGCTCCTGGGCGTACGCGAGGGCGTCGGCCAGCGCCAAGCGGCCCTCGGCGTCGGTGGACAGGACCTCTATGGACAGGCCGTTGCTTGCTACCAGCACGTCGGACGGCCTGAAGGCGGCGCCGTCCGGCATGTTCTCCACACAGGGGCACAAGCCGATCACGCGCACGGGGAGGTCCAATTCGGCGACGGCCTGCATGGTGCCGAGCACGGCGGCGGCGCCCGACATGTCCGCCTTCATGGGAATCATGCCGTCGCGGGACTTGAGCGACAGTCCGCCCGAGTCGAACGTGACGCCCTTGCCGACGAGCACGACCAGGGAAAGGTCGATACGGTCCACGTTGTGCCCTAGCTCGATGAATCGCGGCTCCTGTGCAGTGCCCTTGGCGACCGCGAGGAAGGCGCCCATGTGGCGCTCCTGCGCCCAGGCGCGGTCACCCACCTCGACCTTCAGGCCGGTGCGTTCGGCCAACGTCAGGGCCGTCCGCGCCAGGTAGTCGGGGGTGGCGTAGACCGGCGGGAGGTTGGCAAGGTCGCGGGCCAGTGCCACCCCGCGCGCCACGGCGTGCGCCGCCAGGACGCCTTCCAACACCTGCGCGTGGTGCGCCTCGCCCAGCTCCACCAAGGTGATCAGCTCGAGTTCGTTCCCAGGCTCGCGGCCGGCCCGGCGCCAACCACCGAAGCTGTAGGTGGCGAGCAGTGCGCCCTCTAGAGTGGCCTGAGCGGCCGTGCTGGGGTCCAGGCCACCGATGCCCGCGCCGTGAGTGATGGTCGCCAACGTACGCGCCCCGAGGTCACGGGCGCGCACGGCGGCCGCCGCGGAGGCGCGGCGTACCGCCTCGGGGCCGAAGCTGTCGCGCTCTCCCAGCCCGACGACGAGCACGCGGCGCGCCTTCACGCCGCCGGTCGGGTAGAGGACGGCCACCTCGCCCAGCTTGCCCGTGAGGTCGCCTCCTTCGATCAGCGCGCTGATCGCGCCCCCCAGTGCCGCGTCGACGGCGCCCGTGGCGCCGCCAGGTGTGGAGACGCCGGCGAAGAGGTTGACGACGATGGCGTCGGCCGAGAAGTCTTGGATGGCGCCCTTCACGACCTCGCTGCTTGCCAGCCCGGGCAGGCCCAGACGGGGTGCTTGTTGGTTGTGTGGCATGTTCCCTCCCGCGTGGCGCTAGGGCGCGCCGGTGGCTGCCATGGTACCTCCGGCACTCGCGCCCCGGCCCGGCAGCCGGGCGCCAACGTCTCGGCTCTTGCCCCAGGCGTATCGTGGTGGTCATGACTCTCGCGCCCGGCGACGTCTTCCCAGCAGGTGGCGGGGACCAGCCCGTCCAAGTCGTCGATGTTCGCGCACCTATCGAGGTAGAGCGGGGCGCCCTGCCCGGGGCCCTGTCGTTGCCGCTCCTCACCAACGAGGAGCGGCACCTGGTGGGCGTGCGCTACAAGGAGGCCGGCCAGCGCTCCGCCGTGGAGCTCGGATACCACCTGCTCGAACACACGCTTCCGGGGCGGGTCGAGGCGTGGAGGCGCGCGGTGGCGGACGCCGCCGGCCGCACGGCGGTCGCCTGCTGGCGGGGCGGGTTGAGGAGCCGGCTGGTGGTCGAGTTCGTCGACGACGAGCGCGCGGTGCGCGTGGAGGGTGGTTACAAGGCGCTGCGAGCGCACCTCATGGGGGCCATGCCGCAGGCTCTCGCCGCCAAGGACCTCGTCGTCCTCACGGGCCTGACGGGCGCCGGCAAGACGCGCCTGTTACGCCGCCTCGCGGCCTCGGAGGCCGACCTGCAAGCCGACCTGCAAGTCGTCGACCTGGAAGGGTTGGCGCGGCACCGGGGCAGCGCTTTCGGGCACGTCACCGAGCCGCAGCCCGCCCAGCAGACGTTCGAGAACGCGTTGGCTGCGCAGCTCGTCCTGAGCGCCTCGGCGCGCGTCGTGCTCGAGGACGAATCGCGGTTCGTGGGTAAGCGCACGATTCCCGAGTCCCTCTACGGCGCCATGACCAGGGCGCCTCTCGTGGTGCTCGACGCCGACCTGCCCATGCGCTCGCGCGCCATCTACTGTGAATACGTGGCGGGTCCCACCGCAGCCCACGGCCGAGAGGCCGTTGCGGCGGACCTGATCGCCTCGACCAAGCACCTCGGTCGGCGCCTCGGTGCCTCTACTTACGAGGCGGTCTCCACGCGCGTGGCGGAACTGGCCCGGAGTGAGGCGGCGTGGGCCGACGAAAGCGCGCACGAGGGGTGGATCGGGACCCTGCTGCGCGAGCATTACGACCCGCTCTACCGCCGCGCGCTGGCGAAGCTGGACCGGCCGGTGGTGTTCGCCGGCGACGAGGAGGCCGTGGCCGCATGGTTGACGAATCCGACGAGGACGTGGCCGCATGGTTGACGACGCCGAGGTGAACGGTCTTCCGGGGCCGGTGCGCCTGACCAGTACGGTGAAGAAGGGCGGCTGCGCGGCGAAGATCGCCGCCGGCGCGCTGGCGGAGCTGGTGCGAGGTCTCCCGTCTTCCTCCCATCCCGACCTGATGGTCGGCACGGAGCACCTGGACGACGCCGCCGTGTGGCGCCTCGGCCCGGACCTGGCGCTCATCCAGACGCTCGACTTCTTCACCCCGATCCTCGACGATGCGCGAGACTTCGGCGCCGTGGCGGCGGCCAACGCGCTCTCCGACGTCTTCGCCATGGGCGGCAGCCCCATCACCGCCCTAACCATCCTGGCCTATCCCTTCGGGATCCTCCCTGACGAGGTCCTCGGCGAACTGATGGCGGGCGCCGCCGAGGTGGTGGCCGCCGCGGGAGCGGTGCTGGTCGGCGGACACTCCATAGAGGACGACACCTTGAAACTCGGTTTCAGCGTGGCCGGCCTGGCACGCCCAGAGCACATCTGGACCAACGCGGGGGCGCTGCCCGGGGACGTCTTGTTGTTGACCAAGGCCCTGGGCACGGGCACCTTGTCTGCCGCCCTCAAGGCGGGCGAAGTCGCTGCGTCCGACATCAGCGAGGCCGTGGCCTCGATGCGCCTGGTGAACCGCCACGAGTTGCCCGACGACCTGCATGAGGCTGTGCATGCGGCCACCGACGTGACGGGCTTCGGGCTCCTGGGCCACGCCATGCACGTCGCGAACGCCTCGGGAGTCGGCCTGCGGTTGTTTCCGGAGCGCGTGCCGCTCCTTGCGGGTGCCCGCGAGGCCTTGGCGGCCGGCAGCCTTACGAAGGCGCACAAGACGAACGAGCGATACGTAGCAGACCGCGTGAGCGGCTTGGAGGGGCTCGACCCGATCACCCTGCTGACCCTGGTGGATCCGCAGACGAGTGGCGGGCTGTTGCTGGCCGTGGCGCCCGAACGGGCCGACTCGGTGGAGGCCCACCTCGTGGCGCGCTTCCCGCGCACGACCCGAGTGGGTCGGGTGGAGGAGACGAACGCCTTGCCGCCCCTGCGGCTCGACTGACCGCGTGACCCTGCGGCTCGACTGACGGCGTGGCCTTGCGGCTCGACTGGCCGCGTGAGTGGGCCAGGGTTCAAGGTTCTAGGTGCGCCCGCTGCCGTGCGCCCCAGGGGCGCGGGTCAGTTGTGCGACTGACGCTCTCGCTCCAGCAGTAGATGGACCGAGACCGGTTCGAGGATCGCCGTGCCATCGCGGAACGCCCCGCGAGCGAGGGTGTCCGCCAGCAACTCGTACACGAGGTACGCCTCCTCGGGGTCCTCACAGGCGTGCAGCAGGGCCTCGTCGCCCGAGCCCAGCGTGGCGACGATCTCGTAGAAGTCGACCTCCACCAGGTCGGACGCGGCCTCATCGAGGTCGGTGCCCTCCGGGAAGGTTTCGATGAGCTCGAGGCACTCGATGAGGGCCGAGTTCAAGACGCGATCGTCGAGCGTGTAGATCCACATGCAGGGAATCATAAGGCCACCGCCTAGGAGCGGTGATCGAGAACGTCGCGCAGCCCGTCCGACATGAACTGAAACGACAAGGACGCCGCGGCCAGGAAGACCCCGGGCCCCACCGCCGCCCACGGTTGGGTGGTGAGATACGAACGCGCGTCTTGCAGGACGTTGCCCCAACTGGGCGTCGGCAGCGGGACGCCAAGGCCGAGGAACGACAGGGACGCCTCGACCAGCAAGAACGCCGCCGCCGTGCTCGCAAGTTGAACCACGATGCTGCCCAGGAAGTTGGGAACGGCGTGCCTTAGCAGCTGCCGGGTTCGGCTCGCGCCTAAGGCGCGAGCGGCCGTCACGTACTCCGATCCTAGTTCGGCGCGCGTGAAGGCCCGCGCCAACCTGAAGAACACGGGCGAGCCGGCCACCCCCATGGCCATCAGGGTCTGCAGTGAGCCTCCACCAAGGCTCACCACCACCAGGAGGATCAGCAAGAAGCCCGGGAACGCCAGTAGGGCGTCGAAGACGCGCGAGATCACGGTGTCGGTTGCGCCCCCGATGCCCGCCGCGACGACCCCCAGCCCGGCGCCCAGCGCGAGGGCGAGGACGCTCGCCGAAAGGGCGATGAGGAGCGATACGCGGCCGCCTGCCAACGACCTGGAGAGCACGTCGCGGCCGAGCCCGTCGGTGCCCAGGGGATGCTCGGCGCTCATCGGCGCGTAGAGCGCACGGTAGTTGGGTTTCCTGGGGTCGTAACCGCTGAGCTGCGGGGCGAACACGGCCGACAGGGCGATGAGCACGAACAGCAGGACACCGAAGCCGGCGCGGTTCACGAGACCCTCAGGCGCGGGTCGGCCATGAGTTGCGTGACGTCGGCGAGCCAGTTGACGAGAACATAGACGGAGACCGCGAGGATGGTCACGCCCTGCACCACGGGATAATCGCGGGCGTAGATGGCGCCGAGGATGGTTGCGCCCAGGCCGGGCAGCCCGAACACCTGTTCTACGACTATGGTGCCGGTCAGCAAGCCACCCAGCTCGAGGGCGAGCAGTGGGATGGTGCCTGGGAGCGAGTTGCTGGCTATGTGCCGCCCGACGGCGGTGGCCGTGAGGCCCTTGCTGCGGGCGGTGCGCACGTAATCCGCGCGGCGCTCCTCGAGCACCCTGGCTCGCGCCAACCGGGCCAGCTGCGCGGCACGCGGGATGGCCAGCGTGACCGCCGGGAGCAGCAGGGTCCAACTGGCCGCCAGGGTCAGGCCTTCGGGGGGCAGGCCCAACACGGGGAACCAACCCAGCTTGACCGCGAACAGCAGGATCAGCAGGAAACCGAACCAGAACTCGGGCAGCGCCAAGCCGATAGTCGTGAAGAGCAGCGTGAGGCGGTCCACCGTGCTGCCGGGCCTGAGCCCGGCCAATAGGCCCAGCCCCAGGCCGAGCACGAGCGAGATCGCGAACGCCACCAGTGCCAGCGTGAGCGTCACAGGGAAGCGGTCGACCAGTACGTTCACGACGGGGCGGCGCTCACGCAAGGAGTTACCCAGGTCTCCCTGGACGACGTCCGATAAGTAGGTCACGTACTGCGCGGGCAAGGAGCGGTCTAGCCCTAGCTGGGCCCTGATGGCGCTCACTTGTGATTCGCTCGCGTCGATGCCACCCATGATGGTGGCGGCGTCGCCCGGCAGCGCGCGCATGGCCAGGAACACCAGGGTGAGCACCGCCCAGAGGGTGACGATGAAGGACAGGCTCTGGATCAGTAGGTACCGGGGCACGGCTTCCTCTTCGGTCTGCGCCGGATCCCCGTCCTGGAGCGAGGCGCAAGCTAGCGACGGGTGGGGTGCCTCCCGGCTACCCCACCCGCATGAGTCGACTGATCAGATGCTACCGCGTGCGGCGATGAGGCGTTCTGCGCCTTCACGGCGGCCGTACCGGCTCACTCGAAGTGAGCGGTCCGGAAGTCGAACGAGTCGAGCAGCGGCGTGATCCAGAAGCCCGCGACGCTCGCCTTCTTCGCGTACACGCCGTCGGGCGTGCCGAAGAAGATGAAGGGCGCGTCGTCGTGGATGCGGATGAGCGCCTGCGAGTAAAGCGAGTGGCGCAGGTCGGGATCGGCGGTGACGTTGGCGGTAGCGATCCAGTCGGCCAGCTCGGGGTCTATCACGCCCGTGTAGTACTTCTCGGTGCCGAGGCCAGTGAGGCGGCCGGAGGGGTCGAGCTTGCCCGTGTGGCCGACGACGGTCATGTCGAAGTTGTGCGGCCCGCCGTACACTTCGGAGAGCCAGACGCCCCATTCGACGATGGAGATCTCGGCGTTCACGCCGACCTCGCCAAGGAAGTCCTGCACGATCTGCCCCGCCTGGATGTGCTGCGGGTACGGTTGCGGGAGCACGAGCTGGATGGTCCACCCTGCGGGCACCCCGGCGTCCTTGAGGAGCGCCTTCGCCTTCTCCGGGTCGTAGGGGTACGGCTTCACGGACTCGGGGTACCAGGGGCTGCCGGCCTCCATGAACGTGCCGACCTGCGTGCCGCCGCCGTACGCGACGTCCAGGACGACCTCGGTATCGACGGCCATGTTGAGGGCGCGGCGCACGCGGGCGTCGTCGAGGTACGGGCGGCGGGCGTTGATCCCAGCCACGAGCACGAGTCCCGAGGGCACGCGCACGAGGTCCAAGGCCGGGTTGGACTCCACGTCCGCCTGCTGGGCCTGTGGCACCGTGTCGATGATGTCGAACTCGCCGGTGACGAGGCCCTGGTATTGAACGGCCGAGTCGGACACGAAGCGGATGACGACCTGCTCGAGCGCCGGGGCGCCCTGGTAATACGAGTCGTTGCGAACGAGGGTGATGGCGTTGTCACGGACCCACGACTTCAAGCTGAACGGTCCGGTTCCTACTGGCTCGTTGCCGAAGTCATGGCCCTCGGCGAGCTTCTCGCTGGGCAGCATGGCACCCCAGCCGGAGGCCAGCGACGCGAGGAGCGCCGGGGTGGGCTTCGCCAACGAAACGGTGACGGTGTGCTCGTCTACTGCGGTGACCGCAGTGATGTTCGCGAACTCGCTGGCCTTGGGCGAGGCGGTGGCCTCGGCACGAATGCGCTCGAGCGTGGCTATGACGTCGGCGGAGTCGAACGGCGTGCCGTCATGGAAGGTGGCTTCGTTGAGGTGGAACGTGTAACTGAGCCCATCGTCGGCGATCTCGTAGGACTTCGCCAGTGCGGGCACGATGCGGCCGCTCTGGTCGACCTCCACGAGACCGTCATAGATGGACTTGTCGATCTGGAACGCGGCGGTGGCCGCCGTGACCTGCGGGTCGAGAGTATCCGGCTGTGCGCTCATGGCCAGGGTCAAGGTCTGCGCCGAGGCGGCGGCGCCGAGCAGAAGCGCGGCGGCCAACGGCGTCAGCGCGCGTAGTAGGAATCGGACTTTCATGCACTGCCTCCTTGTGGGTCGGGCCCGGACGGGGCCCAGGAACGGTTCGTGTTTGCGCCAGGTGGGTTCCGTGAGGCGACCTCGATCCGACGCGGCCCCCCACTACGCTCCGCGCCTCGCTAGAGTTGCGGCTCATGCTAACCGTTAGCGCTTACTCGGTAGGTCAAGCCGCGTGCCGGTAGCGACGCTTTCCCGTCCGGCGGGCCTCGAGGGCCCTATGGCAGCCATGAATCGGCCCACCGGTTCCCAACCCGGGGCCCGACGTGAAAACGTTCGCACGACCGCGTAAGAAGCCTGTCACAACGCTCCTTTAAGCTCAGATGAACATGGCTTCGTGGTTCCGACGACTCTTGCCCCTGGTGACGTGGGCCGCCTTCCTGCTCGGTTATCAGCAGGTGAGCGACGCGGCGGGTGATTATGCGCCTCTCGTCGGACTGGGGCTCGTGGCCCTCAGCGGCTGGATGTGGGGCGCGATCGGCGGACTCTCGGCCGGCATCGTCGGCTACTTCTCCGTGCAGGTGAGAGCGTATGGCCTTGGCATCTCCGCCTGGCAGCCCCTCGACCTGTTCGCCGTCGACCAGAGCTTCGCGTTCGTGGCTTATGCAGGTACCGGTTTGGTCATCGGGTGGTTCCGCAAGCTCGAACGCAACCTGCGACACGAGCGCGCCGTCTCGCAGCGCGCCATGGTCGACCCACTCACCGGCGCCCTGGTGCGCTCCGCATTCGAGGAACGCCTGCGGAAGGAGCTCGAGCAGGCGGCCGAGGGCAACGGCGGGCTCGCCCTGCTCTTCGTCGACCTGGACCGCTTCAAGTTCGTCAACGACACTTACGGCCACGATATCGGCGACAAGCTCTTGACCGCCGTGGGCAAGGTGTTGCGCGACAACGTGCGCACCAACGACCTCGTGGGAAGAGTCGGTGGCGACGAGTTCATGGTCGCCCTGCCCGGTGTGCGTGACGAGGACTCCGCCGCCGAGATCGCCCGGTCTCTGGTTCGAGAACTCAGCGCACCTTTCACGGTCGAGGGTCGTGAGTTGCAGGTTTCCGCCAGCATCGGAGTGTCGCTCTACCCACGTGACGGCACCAACGCCGAGTCGCTCCTGCACTCTGCCGACTCGGCCATGTACCAGGTGAAGCAGGGCGGGAAGAACTCCTTTCACTTCAGCACGGTGGAGGTGCGCACCCGGCTGAGCCGCCGCTTGGAACTCGAACGCAAGCTCCGGAACGCCCTGCCCGAGAACCAACTGGAGGTCGTGTACCAACCGCAAGTGCGTCTCTCGGACGGCGGCCTCGTCGGTTTCGAGGCGCTGCTGCGGTGGCGCTCGCCGGAACTCGGGATGGTGTCCCCGGCCGAGTTCGTGCCGGTAGCCGAGGACGCCGGACTGATAGCCTCCATCGGCCACTGGATGCTGCGCGAGAGCGCAATGCAGCAAAGGGCGTGGCAGCGGCTGGGTTACGCCCCCGTCCGGATGGCGGTGAACGTATCCACCCTGCAGTTCCATCAACCCAGCTTCTTCGATACGGTCAAGGGCGCACTGGCGGACTCCGGCGTCGATCCCGGACTGTTCGAGATCGAGGTGACGGAGAGCGTTCTCGTTCGTGATCAGGAACTGGCCGTGAAGACGTTGCGCCTACTAAGGCGTTTGGGTGTTCGCATAGCGCTCGACGATTTCGGCACCGGCTACTCGTCGCTCGCGTACCTTCAGCGTCTGCCGATCCGAACCCTCAAGATCGACCAGTCGTTCGTTCAGGGGCTGGTCCCTCATCCGCTTCGAGCATCCGGGCACGCCGGACGTGCCACGGGGTCGGGGCTCGACGCGGACGCGGTCGTCTTCAACAGTTCTTCACGCCTTGGAGTGCGGCCGAGCGCCGTCTTCGGGAACGCTCCTGGCGCCGGCCCGATCGTGGAGGCCATCGCCGCCATGGCGCACAAGCTCGGCAAGGAGATAGTGGCCGAGGGCGTGGAGTCGGCCTTCCAGCGCAACTTCTTGCGCCGTCTGGGCGTAGACCTCGCGCAGGGCTACTTCTTCTCGCGCCCCATGCAGCCGGCCCAGGCGGAGCAGCTCTTGCGGCGGGTGACCATGGAGTTGAAGAGCGCGCGCGTCGACAAGGAGCGCCAGGAGCGGTCCAACGAGGAGGCCGCTTCGGGCGTTTGGCATTCGTTGGGTGGCGTTCGAGAGATCCCAGCGAGCCGCGGCCTCCCGGAGGTTGCGGGAGCCGCCATGGCGACGTCCCATGTGCCGGTGGCCTACGAGTCTGCCGATGCCGAGCCTGACGTGAAGTTCAACGACCTGCTGCTGTGGGAGTGACGATCGCCGGAGGACCGGGGCCGGGCCTTCTCGCCCCGGCCGCCGCCGTCCAGTGGACGTGACGCGTAAGACCCGTCACCCCAAGTCAAACATGCTAGACTCGCTTTTCGCGGGTATCGCGCCGCGGGCGCCTCGAGGACCTTTCTTCCACGAGAACGTCGGCGCTGGGCCCGTTAGGGCGGCGAACCCAACGAGTAGGTGACTTGAGTAGGAACTCTTTCGAGGAGCCAAAAGGCGCTTAGGCTTGCGCGGACGTGCGTGCCGTGCAGGAGGCCTCGTCTTGGCTCGTGACCATTCGTGATCAAGCCATCGCTGCGACTTCCCAGGAGGTAATGGTGGCCAACAAGAGCAAGACCGACAAGATTGTGGCGGCCGGGACCAAGAGCGCCGCCAAGACGAGCAGCGCGAAAGCGCGGCCTTCGGCCCGTACCACCGGGATCGCTGCGGCGAAGGCGCCGACCGCGAAGACCGGCGCTGGCACCAAGAAAGGTGCCGTGAGCAACAAGTCTGCCGGCAAGAGCGGCGCCAAGACGACCACCAAGACAACGGCCAAGAAGGAACCGGCCAAGCCGGCCACCAAAGCTGCCAAGCCGGCCACCAAAGCGGCTAAGCCGGCCACCAGGGTACCTGCAGTCGCTAAGGTAGCCGCGGCCACCAAGGTTGCCCAGCCAAAGAAGGCCGCTTCCACCAAGTCGAAGGCGAAGCAGCCCGCCGCCAAGGCGGCCGCTGCCGCGAAGCAGGATCCGAAGAAGGAACCGAAGACGGCCCCGAAGAAGGTGGCGCCCAAGAAGCCCGCCGCCGCGAAGTCTGCGCCAAGCCAGGCGAAGGCGGAACAGTCGTTGCCCAAGAAGACTGCGGCCAAGAAGGCAGCGACCAAGGCTGGGCCGAAGACCGCAACGCCGGCGGACCGGGAACCCGAGAAGGCAGCGCTGAAGGGCACGGCGCCAAAGCAGGCGAGCGCCAAGAAGCCCGCGCCGAAGCCGGCCACCAGCGCCAAGAAGCCTGCGCCGAAGCCGGCCACCAGCGCCAAGAAGCCTGCGCCAAAACCGGCCGCCGGCACCAAGAAGACTGCGGCCAAGAAGGCAGCGGCCAAGCAGGCCGCTACTACCGCCACGAAGAAGAAGCCTGCGCCCAAGCAGGCCGCGTCCAAGGCTGCGGAGGTGCAGAAGGCCGCGTCCAAGGCTGAACCCAAGCCGGTGGCGAAAGCGGCGACCAAGACCACGAAGGCAGGCGGCACCAAGGCGGCGGCCGGCAAGAAGTCCAAGCCTGCCGCCAAGGCGGAAGCGGGATCAGCGCCGGCGGCTACTGCTACTGCGGGTAGCGCGTGGATCCAGTCACCGGTGATCGAGACGCTCGTGGCGCGCGGCAAGGAGGGCGGGGGCCAACTCGATACGGAGGAGATAGCCGACGCTTTCAAGCGCGCCGTAGACGACGCGGGGCTCGATCCGGAGGAGCAGAACTTCGAGGACCTCATCGGGCACCTCGAGGCGCAAGGCGTCGCCGTGGTGGACCTGGCCGAGGATGAGGTACTCGACGACGACGATATCGACGACGAGGAACTCGACGAGGAGTCAGGCGAAGAGCTGGACCGCGAGGAGATGGAGGCGCGCGCGGAGGCGCTGGCCGATGCGCGGCCGAAGACGAACGACCCGGTGCGGCAGTACTTGCAGGAGATCGGCCGCGTGAAGCTCCTGACGCTCGACGAGGAGATCGACCTGGCCCGGCGCATAGAAGACGGTGAGGCGGCGCGTGCCCTCCTCGCCGAGTGGGACCCCCAAGGCCCCGAGCGCGAGCGTCGCCGGCAGCAACGCATCGTCGAGGACGGCGACCTCGCCCGCAAGCACCTCATCGAGGCGAACTTGCGGCTCGTGGTCAGCATCGCGAAGAAGTACAATGGTCGCGGGATGAGTTTCCTCGACCTCATCCAAGAGGGCAATCAGGGCCTCATCCGCGCGGTAGAGAAGTTCGAGTACCGCCGCCGTTACAAGTTCTCCACCTACGCCACGTGGTGGATCCGGCAGGCCATCAACCGCGCGATCGCCGACCAGTCCCGCACCATCCGCATCCCGGTTCACATGGTGGAGACGATCAACAAGCTCACGCGCGCCAGCCGCCGGCTCCAGCAGGAGCTCTCACGCGAACCCACCTTCGCCGAGATCGCCGACGCCATGGGACCGGACTGGAACGCCGAGAAGGTCGAGGAAGCGTTCAAGCTGACGCGCGAGCCGTTCTCACTCGAGACCCCCATCGGCGACGAGGAGGACAGCTTCTACGGCGACTTCATCCCGGATGACAACATCGAGTCGCCCGTCGAGGAGGCGTCGAAGAACATCCTCAGCGAAGAACTCGACGAGGCGCTCAACAAGCTCAACGAGCGAGAGGCGATGGTGCTCAAGCTGCGCAAGGGCCTGGTAGATGGCCGCGAGCACACCCTCGAAGAAGTGGGCAGCCACTTCGGCGTCACGCGCGAGCGCATCCGGCAGATCGAGAACAAGGCGTTGCGGAAGCTCAAGTATCACGAGAGCCGCACGCGCAAGCTGCGCGACTTCCTGGACTGAGGACCCGAAGCCCGTGGCCACCCGGAGCGGCGCCCGCGACCTGCGGTGACGCGGCCCCGGGTGGCCGCCATGTGAACCGTGGTGAGACCAGGTAGACTCGCGCCAACTTCCAACCCGGGGGTGGTCATCACATGCGGATCTTGCGGGTACTCCTTGCAATCGTCGTCGTCCTGGCCGCCGTCTATGGGGCGCTCGCGCTGCTGAACAGGCCCAGACCCGAGCACGACTACTACGCGAGGTTCGACGGCAGCGTGGTGCTTGCCCACGGCGGCGGCCAAGGGCTCTGGCCCGACAACACCTTGGCGGCCTTTGAGGGATCGGCCGCGCTCGGCGCGGACGTCCTCGAACTCGACGTGCGCCGCGATGCGGGCGGCGTGTTCCGCGTGATCCACGATGCCACGGTCGAGCGCACGACTGATGGCGCGGGCGCGGTAGCCGAGCTGCCGGGAAGCCGGATCGAGGAGCTGGACGCCGGTTACCGCTGGACCCCCGACGGGCCGGCCTCCGATGCGCCGGAAGCCGATTACCGCTACCGGGGTGCCGGCACCGCCATCCCGACCCTCGAGGACGTCCTCACGCGCTTCCCCGACATGGCGGTGAACGTGGAGATCAAGGAGTCGGTCGAAGACGCCGGTACCGCCCTCTGTTCGGTGCTCGAGTCTACGGGCAGCAAGGCGCGGGTGATGGTGGCGTCGTTCAACTCTGCCCCCATCAAGGCGTTCCGCCGAGCCTGCCCCGGCGTCGCGACTTCGGCGACCCGCGACGAGGTCACGCTTTTCTTCGTCCTGGCGACCGCCAGGTTGAGCGCCGTCTACACGCCGCCTTTCGCCGCGCTCCAAGTGCCGGTGAAGCAAGGCAACATCACCGTCGTGACACCCCACTTCGTCGCGGCGGCGCACGCGCGCGGTGTTCGCGTCGAGGTATGGACCATCGATGAGCGCGCGGAGATGCAGCGGCTGCTCGACATGGGTGTGGACGGCATCATCACCGACCGGCCCGACAGGGCGCTCGCCCTCCTCGGTCGACCGTTCGACGCCTCCCTCGTGCCGGGCTTCGTGCGGCCCTGAGCCGGCGCATGCGCGAGCTCCCGCGGGACCCCACCTACCTGGCGGCAGGCCTGGCAACTCGAGTGGCCATGCGCCGGGCACCTTGGAGAGGCTAGGCTCGAGGCACCATGGGCATGCTCGATGACCTGTTCGTACTGGACCTCAGCCGCGTCCTCGCCGGGCCCTACTGCACCCTGCTGTTCGCCGACTTGGGCGCGCGGGTCGTGAAGGTCGAGTCTCGCGCCGGGGACGACACCAGGCGCTGGGGACCCCCTTACCCCGGTGGCGAGAGCGGCTATTACCTGTCGATCAACCGTGGGAAGGAGAGCCTGGTCGTCGACCTGAAGGACCCTCGCGGCAGCGAGCTCGTGCGAAAGTTGGCCCGGAAGGCCGACGTCGTGGTCGAGAACTTCAAGGTGGGTGACCTGGCGCGTTACGGCCTCGACTACGACTCCGTGGCGGCCGTGAACCCGCGCGTCGTCTACGTGTCCATCACCGGTTTCGGCCAAGACGGGCCGCGCGCGAAGGAGCCCGGCTACGACGCCGCCATGCAGGCGCAGTCCGGGCTGCTCGCCATGACGGGCGAGCCGGGTGGTCCGCCCGTCAAGCTGGGAGTGGCTTGGATCGACGTGCTGACCGGGGTGCATGCCGCCACCTCCGCCCTCGCGGCGCTGCACAGGCGCGAGAGGACGGGGGAGGGGGCGCACCTGGACCTGGCCCTCTTCGACGTGGCGCTGGCCAGCCTGGTCAACCAGGCCCAGAACGCGCTCCTCACGGGCGAGGCGCCACCCAGGTTGGGCAGCGCTCACCCGAACATCGTTCCGTATCAAGCGTTCGAGGCCGCTGACGCCGCGGTGGTGGTGGCGGTCGGCAACGACGCCCAGTTCGCCCGCCTTTGCGCGCTCTTGGGGGCCCCAGACCTGGCCGGGGACCCACGGTTCGTCACCAACGACGACAGGGTGGCGAACAGGAGTGAGCTCGTGCCCCTCCTGGCGGCCAGGATCGGCGTCCGCGACGCCGGCGAGTTCCTGGCCGCCTGCAACGCGTCCAACGTCCCGGCCACGAAGGTGGCAACCCTGCCCGAGGCGTTAGCCGACGGGCAGGCGGTGGCGAGGCGGATGGTCGTGAGCGGCGAACACCCGTCGATCGGCCGGTTGCCCATGGTGGCGAGCCCGTTGTGGCATGCGCGAGGGCCGAGCGGTGAGGCTATCGGCGCGGCGCCACTGGACGGCGCGGCGCCCGTACCGCCGATGCTAGGCGAGGACTCGCGTGCCGTGCTACTGCGCGACTTGGGCCTCAGCGAAGTAGAGGTGGAGGACCTGATAACGGCAGGCGTGGTGGGAGCCGCCGGCCCCGCACCCGAGCGGGGTGAGTGAGTGGTGACGCGACCTGGTGACCTAGTAGTGTAGTAGCGCCTCGGCGACGCTGCCGCGGATGAGCCCGCGGTATACGCCATCAACCACCAGCCGCTCACCCTCCACCTCGAGCGTGGGGTAGTCGGGGTTGTGTGGCCGCAAGGCGAAGAGGCCGCTACCCAACCGGTCCAAGTACTTGAGGGTGACTTCTTCGTCGTCGACGCGCACGGCACAGATCTGGCCGCTGCGTTCGGGCTGCCGCTGGGCGAGAAGCACCAGGTCCTGGTCCTGGATGAGGTCGGCCATGGAGTTGCCGTGAACGCGCAGCACGAACGAGGACTCTGCGTGGCCACCCGCAGCCATTGCAGGCAGGTACGCCTCGGCGTGCGCGCTGGCCAGCGAGAGCGGCCCGGCCGGGATGTCCCCCAAGACGGGAACGCCCGTGGCGCCCGCTGGGAGCTCGAGAACCGGAGACCGACCCCGGCCGCGGCCCTCGAAGCGGAGGTAACCCTTGTCGTTCAGGGCCTCCAAGTGTTGCCGCAACGAGACGTAGTGGATCCCGAGGGCGCGGGAGAACTCCGCCAGGTCGGGCAGGGATCCGGTGCGGCGCTGGTGCTCCACGAGGCGCCGGTAGACTCGTTCCTGGGCCGGTGGAAGTGGACGTTGAGTGGACGACTCGCTCATGGCTACCTTAAATACTAAGGTGCGGGGTGGTGGCTTGTCAATGAGCGCACCCTACCGCCATGGGCACGTCCAGGACGTAACTAATGGCCTTGCCACCGACCGGGGACGCTATAGACTTTCTCACGATCCGCTGCTATACTTTTTGTAGTTGCGCGTAGTTCTGTCATTCGTAGCCACGCGGTGGCCCGCGCACTCGAAAGGACACATCATGCTCGACACGTTCGAACAACTCGATACGCCGAGCACCTGCCGACCGTCCGATATCGTCCCCTCCGCACTTGCGTTGCCCACACGCACGTTGGAGCCCGGACAGGTGCTTTACGAAGCCGATCGCGAGGCAAGCAGCCTCTACGTCGTCAATCAAGGCGTCCTCAAGGCAGTCGTGCCCACCAGCCTGGGCCGAGACCGGATAGCGGACCTCTACGGCCCCGGTGACGTCTTGGGTCTGTCCGCGCTCGACGGCGGTAATCACGCCGAGACGGTCGTGGCGGTTCACGACGCGTGCCTCACCCCCATCGACCCACAGCAGGCCATGAACGACCGCGGCCTGAGGGACTACGTGCTCCGAAGCCTTGCCCGCCAACTGCGGCGTAGCCGCGAGATGCTCGACGAGGCCGAGATGCCCGTCGGCGCACGCGTCACGCGCGCCTTCCTGCGCCTCTCGAAGCAGTTCGGCCTGCCGGCCGACGACCAGGAGGGCGGCATCAAGCTGCCTCTCGCGCTCACGCACGAAGACCTGGCGGACCTCACCGGTTCAAGCCGTGTGACTATCACGCGTATCCTCGGCGAGTTGAGGAACGAGGGCGCGCTCTCCGGCACCCGAGGCGTCTACGTCGCCGACCTCGCCGGGCTGGAACGCGCTACAGACCATTACGTCATGCAGGTTCTCTAAGCGGAACCCGCTTCCCGAGATGCCCGTTGCTGCGCCCCCTGCCGCCCACAACGCTCGGTGTAGTGGTCAGCGGCAGGGGGCGCAGCGCTGGGGTAGGCTGGGGGCCAAATGTTGAACTTCACGGACGTAGCCAAGGAACGCGTCCTCCACTTCGTGGAGGCACAACGCAGCCAGGGGGTTCGCGCATTGCGGATCGCGGGGAACCGCAGCGAGCAGCGTCTCTGGCTAGTCAAGGAAGAGGACAAGCGCCCCGACGACCGGGTGCAGACGGTCGGCGGCTTCGACGTCTACCTGGATCCGCTGAGCGCCGGCAACTTAGACGGTGCAACTGTAGACTTCGTCGAAGGTGTCATGCAGTCGGGTTTCAGGGTCTATTACCCTAGCCCCAGTTGGGACGATCCCGTCGCCCAGAAGGTGCAAGACGTCATCGATCGCCAGATAAACCCCGGCGTCGCCGGGCACGGCGGCAACGTGACCTTGGAGGGCGTCGATGAGGGTGTGGCGATCATCCGCTTCGGCGGCGGCTGCCACGGTTGCGGCGCGGCCGACCTCACCCTCAAACAGGGCATCGACCGCATCCTGAAGGAACAGGTGCCAGAGATCCGTGGGGTCGTGGACGCCACCGACCACGAGACCGGCGAGAACCCGTTCTACGCGCGAGATGCAAGGCAGGCGGAGACGCCGCTGGGCTGACCACCCACGGGCCGGGCAAGGGCACCTGGCCTGCGCCGTTCACGTTTCGGTCTAAGGTTCGAACATGCGGTCTTCAAGGTGGATGACGACTCCTAGGCTCGACGGCCACCGGGGGCGCGGACCCTGAGCGGTCACGATCCGTCGGGCGCGGCCGGCGTCAGCCCGTCGGAGATCCGGCGAGCGATCGAGGTGGCCATGGGCGTTTCGGCCGCCACGGCGCGCCTGGCGCACGCACGCGTCGTCAACGTGTTCACCAACGAGCTCGTCGACGGAGAAGTGCTGCTGGCCGGCCGCCTCATCGCCGCCGTGCTCACGCGCGTGCCCGGTGGTTACCCCGAGGCAGAGCAGGTCCACGACCTGGGCGGTGCCCTCCTGCGACCCGGGTATATCGACGGTCACGTGCACCTCGAGTCCTCCTTGGTGACGCCGGCCCAATACGCCCGCTGTCTCCTGCCCCGCGGCGTGACCGGCGTGGTGTGTGATCCTCACGAGCTTGCCAACGTTGCCGGCGAGGAGGGCGTGCGTTGGCTCTTGGACGCCAGTGCCCGGCTGCCGTTCGACGTGTGGGTGACCGTACCCAGCTGCGTCCCCAGCAGCCCCTTCGAGACCATCGGGGGGGAGTTCGGTCCTGCCGCCATGGAGCGCCTTATGGAGGACCCGCGGGTGGTCGGCGTGGCCGAGCTCATGAGCTTCTCCGACGTGATAGCCGGGGACGAGGAGGTCCTCGGCAAGGCGTTCCTTGGCGAGGCGCGCGGGCTGCGCGTCGAGGGCCACGCACCGTCCCTGCTCGGAGCGGGGCTGCAGGCGTACCTCGCCAGTGGGGTAGCTTCCGATCACGAAAGCACCACCTTGGAAGAAGGGCGCGAGAAGCTTCGTGCCGGCGCCTTCCTGATGATCCGGGAGGGCTCGGTCACGCGCGACCTTGACGCCCTCATGCCGCTCGTCGACCCCCGCAACGGCGACCGCGTCGGCTTCGTCACCGACGATCGACTGCCTCACGACCTGCTGCTCGAGGGCGGTGTGGACCTGCTGGTGCAGCGGGCCGTGAAGGCCGGCGCGGACCCCGCCTACGCCGCGCGGTGCGCCAGTTACAACGTCGCCAACCACTTCGGCCTGCCCCGCCGGGGAGCCGTCGCCGCCGGGTACTTCGCTGACCTGGCCGTTTGCCAGGACCTCACGGCCACGCCGGAGCTGGTGTTCAAGGACGGTGTCCTGGTGGCTCGCGATGGGGTTCCGCTGGAAGGCGGTCCGGGGGGCGCGCGCTGGGGTGCCGGGGAGGCTGTTCCCGCGGCGCTCCTTCGCAGCGTGCGGCCGGCGCGGCTAAGCGAGGAGTCCTTCCGGCTGAGCGTCCCGGCGGGGGAGGTGCGCGTCATACGCGCTATCCCCAACCAGATCCTGACGCGCAGTGAGTTGGCGCTACCGACAGTAGAGGAGGGCCTCGTGGTGGCCGATCCCGCCCGAGACCTGCTCAAGCTCGCCTGCGTGGAGCGCCACGGCAAGGGCGGCGGCGTCGGCGTGGGCTTGGTGAGCGGCTTCGGCATGGGGCGGGGAGCGCTCGCCTCCAGCGTGGGTCATGACCATCACAACCTGATGTGCGTCGGCGCCACCGACGCCGACATGCTGGGTGCCTGTTCGAGGTTGCGGGAGCTGGGCGGCGGGCTGGTGGCGTTCGAGGGGGGCGCCGTCCTGGCGGAGCTGCCGCTTCCCATCGGCGGCTTGCTCACGGACCTGTCACTGGAAGAAACGCGCGACTTGCTCGATGACCTAGACGCGGCGGCTCGCGCGCTCGGCTGCGAGCTGCCCTCGCCCTACATGGCCCTGAGCTTCCTGGGCCTGGCGGTCATCCCCGAGTTGCGGCTGACGGACCTGGGCCTGGTGGACGTGACTGCCCGCAGGCTGGTGCCCTTCAGCGCCGGCGCCTAGGCCCTTCTGCCTGCCGCCTGGGCGCGGCCGACTGGCGCGCCGATCAGAAGGCCCGCTTGAAGGGCCAGATTTCGTACCTGACCCACACGCCGGACTCCGTATACGGGTCGCTCTCGACGATCGCACGGGCCGCCGCCTCGGTCTCGGCCTCGACCACGAGGGCCGAGCCCACCATCTTGCCGGCCGCGTTCAAGATGGCGCCGCCCAGGGGCATGAGGCCGGCGTCCGCGCGTTGCTTGGCGCCAACGAGGTGAGCGGGACGGACGGCAGCACGCCGCGCCTGCGCTTCCGGGTCGGTGCCGTCGTGAGCCACGATCAGGTAGAGCATGTTTCCTCCCATTGCGCCTATCCCGGGCGCCTGTTTGAGGCCGTTCGGTACGCTTCCTCAGAGGTTACACTCCTCGTCCATGGGCGACGACTTACGCGGCGGACTCCCCCCAAGCGGGCAGGCGCCGTGACAGCCGAGAAGCAGAGGCCCGCGGCCGGCTGGCTCGAGCGCTTCGACGCGTTCGCGGCCGACTTCCTCGAACGGCACAAGGTGCCTGGCGCGGCCGTGGCCATCGTGAAGGACGGCGAGACGGCGTACGAGCGCGGCTGCGGGTTCAGGAACCTCGAGGGCCGCGAGCCCGTAACGCCCGTAACGCTCTTCGGCCTGGCGTCTCTCACCAAGTCTTTCACGGCAATCACCTTGCTCGCGTTGCAGGAGCGAGGCGCCTTGAGCCTGGAAGACCCGGTGACCAAGTTCCTGCCCGGCTTCTCCTACCCGGGTCTGGCTACCCGCGAGGCGGTGCGGCTGTGGCACCTGGCCAGTCATACGAGCGGACTGCCGCCCCTTCGCGGCCTCGATTACGCCATCAGGCCGAGCCAGGCGGGCGACCCGGCCGAGCAGTTCAATGGCCGCGATTACGGCGGCGCGCCGGCCTTGAACGACCACCAGGCGTTGCTCGCCTATCTGGCGGAGGGGGAGCGGCCGGCGTTGGGCGGTCCGGGGGCAGTGCTCAGCTACTCCAACGAGGGCTTCGCGTTACTGGGGGCAGTCGTCGAGGCGGCCACGGGCGATCCTTACCCCGAAGTAGTGGCACGAGAGGTCCTGCGCCCACTAGGTTTGTCGGGGGCGGGTTTCCTCACGGAGCGACTGCGAGCGGGAGGCAACCTGACGGAGTTGTACACGGCGACCCCGGAGGGTGAGGTGATCCACTCGCCCAAGTGGGAGGAGGCGCCCGCCTACCTGGCCACCGGGTTCCTCAAGGCGAGCGCGCGCGACCTCGAGGCCTACCTGAAGCACCTGCTATGGCCGGTGAAGGGGCGTCCGGCCGTCGGCAGCGCGTCGCTGAGAGAGCTTTTCAGGCCCCGCGCCTGGGCCGAACGCCTCACGGCCTACGGCCTGGGCTGGATGCTGCGGGAGGATTACCGCGGACACTCGCTGTGGCGCCACGGCGGCTCGCTCAAGGGCGTGTCGTCTCACCTGGGGGGCGTGCCCGACCTCGGGCTGGGCGTGGCGGTGCTTGCCAACCTTGACGACGTACCGGTCAAGCGGCTCTGGCATGCGGCCGTGAACGCTTACCTGGGGCGGCCCCTCGATGAGCCGCCCTTCGGGACCCCGAGCACTGTGCTGGATGAGCCCACCACCCGGCGACTGGCCGGTGTTTACGAGTCCGGCGAGCCATGGGGCCGCTTGGAGCTGGTTCGGAGCGGCGCTGCGCTCATCGCCCTGGTGGGGGAACAGGCCACCCCCAACGGCCGCGTTGCCCTCTTGCCGGCGGGCGAGTTCGTGTTGGTGGACGGGTCGGGTGGCTGGGAAAGCGGGCGGTTCGTGGGCGGCGCGCCGGGTGTGGCTGGCGGGCCGCCAAGCGCCGTTCAGTACGCGATGCGCTGGCTCGATCGGCGGCCGGCCTGAACCGCGGCCTTGTAGCGGACCCGCCCACGCCACCGCGACTACAAAGTTGATATGACCACGCTCATATCTCTTGACAACGAAGCGATTCTCCCGCTATACTCGTGGTTAGTGACGAGCCTGCGCCTGGTCTGCTCAAGTTTCATGCTACAAGATGTCAGGCGTCCGCGTCGCCGGGCGACCCATCGGATCAACCCGCCCAGGGGCCAGGGCTCGGACCCCCTTAAGGAGCCAAGAACATGGCAAAAGCCGTAGGTATCGACCTCGGAACCACGAACAGTGTCATCGCGGTGATGGAAGGCAGCGAGCCGGCGGTGTTGGTCAACGCCGAGGGCAACCGCACAACGCCGTCAGTCGTCGCCTTCAAGGGTGAACAGCGCCTGATAGGACAGGTGGCCAAGCGCCAGGCGGTGCTCAACCCCAAGGGCACCCTCTTCGAGATCAAGCGCTACATCGGCCGCACCTGGGACGAGATCAAGGATGAGGCCGAGCGCGCGCCCTACGAGGTCGTGCGCGGCGACGACGGCGGCGTGCGCTTCGTCGTGGAGGGCACGCAGTACACGCCCGAGGAGATCTCGGCCATGGTGTTGCGCAAGCTCGTGACGGACGCGGGCGAACGCTTGGGCGAAACGATCACCAAGGCGGTGATCACCGTTCCCGCTTACTTCAACAACTCGCAGCGCGAGGCCACGCAGAACGCCGGCCGCATCGCGGGCCTCGAGGTTCTGCGCATCGTCAACGAGCCGACGGCCGCGGCCCTGGCCTACGGCCTGGAGAAGAAGGGCAACGAGACGGTCCTGGTCTTCGACCTGGGCGGCGGCACGTTCGACGTGTCCGTGCTCGAGGTCGGCGACGGCGTCTTCGAGGTCCGCTCCACGAGCGGCGACACCCACCTGGGTGGCTCCGACATGGACTACGCCATCGTCGCGTGGCTGGCAGATGACTTCAAGAAGCAGTACGACGTAGACCTGCGCAAGGACAAGCAGGCCTTGCAGCGCCTCATCGAGGCGGCCGAGAAGGCCAAGATCGAACTCTCGGGCCTGCCCGAGACCACCATCTCCTTGCCGTTCATCTCCATGGATCCGGCGTCGAACACGCCTTTGTACCTCGACACCAAGCTGACGCGCTCCAAGTTCGAGGAGCTGATCGACCCGCTGCTCAAGCGCGTTCGCGGCCCCCTCGAGCAGGCCCTCAAGGATGCCAAGTTGGGCGCCAAGGACATCGACGAGATCATCTTGGTGGGCGGCGCCACCCGCGTGCCGGCCGTCAAGAAGATCGTCAAGGACATCCTCGGCAAGGATCCCAACCAGTCCGTCAACCCCGACGAGGTCGTGGCGCTGGGCGCCGCGGTGCAGGCCGGGGTGCTGACCGGCACCGTCGACGACATAGTGCTCCTCGACGTCACGCCGCTGAGCCTAGGGGTCGAGACCAAGGGCGGCGTCTTCACCAAGCTGATCGACCGCAACACTACGGTTCCGGTAAGAAAGTCTGAGGTCTTCTCGACCGCCGACAACAACCAGACGGGTGTGGAAGTGCACGTCCTGCAGGGTGAGAGGCCCATGGCGGCTCACAACAAGTCGCTCGGGCGCTTCAAGCTCGACGGCATCCCACCCATGCCGGCCGGTGTGCCACAGATCGAGATCACCTACGACATGGACGCCAACGGCATCTTGCACGTGACCGCCAAGGAGAAGTCCACCAGCAAGGCCGCGAGCATCACCATCCAGAACACCACCACCTTGAGCGAGGACGAGGTCGACCGGATGGTGAAGGACGCCGCCGCCAACGCAGAGACGGACCGCGCCGCCAAGGAACTGGCCGAATCGAAGAACCAGTTGGACGGGCTCAAGCTCCAGGCCCGCAAGGCCCTGGACGAAGCCGCCGGCGCCTCTGCCGAGGACAAGAAGCCAGTGGAGGACCTGATCGGCGAGGCGCAGCAGGCGCTCGACTCCGAACTGACCACGAAGGACCGACTCGAGAGCATCGCCAAGGACCTGGCGGAGAAGCTACAGGCGTTCAGCCAGAGCGTCGCAGCGGAGCAACAGAGCGCCGCCGAGCAGCAGGGCCAGGACGATGGCGGCCCACAGGCGCCAGCGGGTGAAGACGACGACGTGATCGACGCGGAGTTCAAGCCCGCCGGTTGACACGCCGGTTGACGCCAGGCCCGCGGGGCGTGAGGGCGGTCGCACCGCCCGCACGCCCGGGCCGGAACCAGGACGTTTATGACGAACACGACTGACGACGAGCGCTCCAGGCAGGGCGGCGATGCCGGTGCGGGCGCCGGCGCCCCCACCATCGACACCGAAGCGCCGACCGACCCGTTCGAAGACCACGTCGCGCCCACGGCCGCGGAGGTAGAGACGCCGCAAGAGGGCGCGGATTCGGAGGCCGACATCTTACGAAGTGAGCTCAAGCGCGTGCGCGAGAAGAGCGAGGCACTCGAGGAAGAGTTGGCCGCCTCCAACGACCGCTTCTTGCGGGCACGAGCAGAGATGGACACCATGCGCAGGCGGCTGATCGGGGAGGTCGAGCAGGCGCGCGATGCCGGCCTCGACGAGGCGTTGATGCCCGTGCTTGCCGTCTACGACGACCTCGAGCGGGCGCTAACGGTGGCCGCCGAGTCCGACGATCCGGCCAGCATAGTCACCGGGGTCCAACTCGTGAAGGAGAACCTCGAGCGACAGCTGGCGGGCCTCGGCATCCACCGCGTCGGTCTCGTGGGCGAACATTTCGACCCGCACCTGCACGAGGCCCTTACGACCGTGCCGCCCTCCCCGGGAAAGGAGCCCGGCACGATAGCTCAGGTATTCGAGCCGGGGTTCGTCAAGGGTGAGCGGCTCGTGCGCGTGGCGCGAGTGATAGTAGTCGCGGGCCAGGAGGGCGACTGATAGGGCCCGGGCCCGTGCCCCCGACCTCGCGCCGGCTGGGCTCGGGCTTCCCGGGTCGGGCGCCCGTAGGGCCCGTGGGAGGCTAGCGTGGCGGCGTACAAGGACTATTACAAGACGTTGGGAGTCGCCAAGGACGCGACGAAGGAGGAGATCCGACGCGCGTTCCGGAAGCTGGCCGCCAAGCATCACCCTGACCGCAACCCCGACGACCCCGGCGCCGAAGAGCGGTTCAAGGAGATCAACGAGGCCTACACGGTCCTGGCCGACGAGGAGAAGCGCAAGCTCTACGACCAGTACGGGACCAGTGGCAACGTGCCGCCCTTCGCGGCGGCCGGGGGGGCGCAACAATACCGCAGCGTCTCGCCCGAGGAGTTCGCCGGCTTCTCCGACTTCTTCCAGTCGCTGTTCGGCGGTTTCGGCGGCGTGAGAGGCGACTTCGGCGGGCGGGTCTCGAGCATGGGCGGTCACGCCGCCGGCGCGGACCCGTTCGACTTCGGCACCCCGCGCCCCAGGACGGTCCAGGCGCGCCTAGACGTTGGCGTCCTAGACGCCTTCCGGGGCGGGCCGACCACCATCCGCGTGGGTGACAAGAGCCTCGAGGTGACACTCCCGCGAGGAGTCCGAGACGGCGCCAAGCTGCGCCTGCGCGGGCAAGCGCCAGGGGGCGCCGACCTCATCCTCCTGATCCGGCACCTGCCCAGCCCCACCTTCAGGGTGGAGGGCGACTCGGTGCACGTGCAGCTCAGGGTTCCCGATTACCTGGCGGCCCTCGGCGGCACCGTGCGCGTGCCCACCCTCGACGGCGAGGTGGACATGACCCTTCCCCCCGGGTCTTCCACGGGGCGCGTTCTGAGGTTGCGCGGCCAGGGTTGGCCCGGCGCGGGCGGCGAGAGGGGCGACGAGTTCGCCGAAGTCCGGGTGCAGGTGCCCGGCGAGCTGACGGCCGACCAGCGCGAGCTGTACCAGAAGCTGCGGGACCTCACCCCCGTCGCTTGACGACGGCTCGCCCGTCACTCCCACGAAGCTCGCGCCGGCCGCCGCGTCGGACCGGCGAACGCGTAGGCCGCCTTCGACGCGGGTCAACGCCCAAGTGTTAGCCTTCCTCCCATGACTTTCCAACCGGCAACTCGTGCCATCCGGGCGCGCGCGTTTTTCGCGTTCGCCTTCGCCTTACTACTGAGCATTCCAGGCGCCCTCGCACAGTCGGGCACGGCGCCCGCCGCCGAACCGTCGGCCGCCGACCCCGTCGTCATCCGTCTCGGCTCTCACGAGGAGCGGGCCAGCGAGATCGCCTGGCGCTTCGGGGTGACCCTGCGCGGCGTGGCCGCCCAGCAGGGCCAGGCGTACAGCCAGGAGTTCGAGAGCAGCCTCTGGAGCCTGTTGCCCTATTACCTAGACCAGCGCGTGCAGGAAGTGGCGCTCACGGCAGAAGCGGAGCGCAGGGGCATCACTCCCGACATGGAGAAGCTGGAGTCGACGATGGAGCGTATCAAGGCCGGGCTCTCGGAGGGCCAGGAGTTCGAGACGGTGGTGCATGAGGCCGGCTTCCCCGATGAGGCCGCCCTGCGCTCGATGGTCACCGAATCCGACGTCATCAACCAGCTGCTGGAGCAGATCCGAACCGAGGTCTCGGCGACCGTGACCGAACCCGAAGTGCGCGTGCGTTACCTCGCCGAGCGGGGCCGCTTCACGGAGGCCGAGCAGTACTGTGCCCGCCACATCCTCGTTGCCGAAGAGGCGGTGGCCCAGGAAGTGCTGGCGCAACTCGAGGGCGGCGCGGACTTCGCGGAACTAGCAGCGAAGTACGGCACCGACGCGACCAAGGACAGGGGAGGCGACCTCGGCTGCTTCGGGCTGGGCGACATGATCCCCGAGTTCCAGGCCGCCGTGGTCGACGCCCCCATCGGGCAGGCCGTAGGCCCGGTGGCGAGCCAGTTCGGCTACCACGTCGTGCTCGTATACGACCACCACTTGGCGCGCGTGAAGCCCTTCGACGAAGTCAAGGACACGGCCCGGGAGTTCACGGTGGCTATGGCCACGCAGGCCGTCGTCGACGGGATAGTGCAGGGCGCGGGTGTCATCACCTACCCCGAGAACCTGCCTACTCGCTAAGCGCTCAGGGCGCGAGGCGGCCGACGCTCCACGCACCTCCCTCGAGTGAGTAGAGGAAGCGGTCGTGGAGCCGGTCCTCGCGCCCCTGCCAGAACTCGACGCGCTCGGGCCTGAGAAGGTAGCCGCCCCAGTGTGGTGGACAGGGCACCGCGCCCTCGGGGAAGCGGCCACGCATCTCGGCCGCGAGGGCCTCCAGCTCGTCCCGGTCTGCAAGGCGCTGCGACTGCGGCGAGATCCACGCCCCCAACTGCGAGCCGTATGGCCGTGACCGGAAATACTCTTCGGAGACTCTCCGGGGCACGCGTTCCACGGTGCCTTCGATGCGCACCTGCCGCTCGAGCTGTGGCCACCAGAACGCGGCCGCTGCCACGTGCGAGGCGTCGAGCTCGCCCGCCTTCCTGCTCTGGTAGTTGGTGAAGAAGGTGATGCCCTCCGCCGTCACGTGCTTGAGCAGCACGAACCGCACGCTCGGGCGCCCGTCCGCCCCGACCGTGGAGAGCGCCATCGCGTTCGGTTCCAGTTCCCTGGCGTCCACGGCGTGCTGCAGCCACTCCCTGAAGAGGTCGATCGGGTCCGCGGTGAGTTCGGCCTTACTCAGGCTGCCTGCTCGGTAGGCGCGGCGAAGGTCATCGAATTCCATGCGTATACTCTAGCCGCGTAACGTCTCGAGTCAGAGCCCGGTCAGTCACTGCCTGTTAACGTAGCCGTGCGCGCCGGCGATTCCTTGCGTACCCTTGTCACTCTGCAGCGCTCACCCTGCCGGCGCATAGCACCCAGCGGCGGGCGCCGTCTCTTCGGGGGAGGAGTGCGGCGTCCGCCGGCGTTACCCTCGGACGTATGGCCGAGCCGAACCGTTTGGTGCATGAACCCAGCCTCTACTTGAGGCAACACGCCCACGACCCGGTCGACTGGTACCCGTGGGGCGAGGACGCCTTCGCGAGGGCCCGCGCGGGGGACCGCCCCGTGCTGCTCTCCATCGGCTACTCGACCTGTCACTGGTGCCACGTCATGGCCCGCGAGTCGTTCCGTGACCCGGAAGTTGCCGCGTTCATGAACCGCGAGTTCGTCAACGTGAAGGTGGACCGCGAGGAACGCCCCGACGTCGACGCCATCTACATGGCGGCCCTGCAGGCGATGACCGGGAGCGGCGGCTGGCCGCTCACCATGGCGCTGACGCCCTCCCGCGAGCCCTTCTTCGGCGGCACGTACTTTCCGCCCAACGACCGCCCCGGCACGCCGTCGTTCACTCGCGTGCTCACGTCGCTGGTCGCTGCGTGGCGGACGCGCCGGAGCGACGTGGAGGCCTCCGCCGCCGAGCTGAGTTCGGCCCTGCGGCGACTGGCCGCGCCACCCGTTCAGGGTGACGGCGCCTCACTGGCGGTGCAAGACCTGTATGGCGAGGCACTGCGGCGGCTCGCACGTCTAGAGGACCACGCCAACGGCGGCTTGGGTGGCGCACCCAAGTTCCCCTCGCACGAGGCGTTGCGGCTGCTGCTCGAGTCGCCTGAGGAAGCTGCGCAGGGCGTGGCCCTCCGGGCACTGGACGCGATGAGCCGGGGCGGGATCTGCGACCAGCTCGGCGGCGGCTTCTTCCGCTACGCCGTCGACGCCGCCTGGCAGGTGCCTCACTTCGAGAAGATGCTCTACGACAACGCTGGCCTGCTGCGGGCATACGCCCTGGCTTACGCCATCACTGGCGAGGCGCGCTACTCGGTCACGGCGGGGCGGATCGTCGACTGGCTCGTGCGGGAGATGAGGGCCCCTGACGGCGCCTTCTACAGCGCGCTGGACGCCGAGTCGGAGGGGCAGGAGGGCCGCTACTACGTCTGGACGCTCACGGAGTTCGAAACCGTGCTGGAGGGCATGCCCCAGTCCGACGTGCGCTTGGCGGCGGAACACTTCGGCGTGCGGGCCGTGGGCCCCGTGGACGGCGCGAGCGTGCCGCGCGTCGCGGCCACGGTCGCCGAGTTGGCTAGCGCGAATGACCGCCCCGTCGACGAGGTCGGTCTGGTGGTCGAGGAAGCCGCGCGCCGCCTCCTGGGTAGCCGGTCGAGGCGCGTGAGGCCGGGTACCGACGACAAGGTCCTCTCGTCTTGGAACGGGCTGATGATAGGGGCCCTGGCCGACGCCGGCGTGGGCCTCGGCGAGCCCCGCCTGCTCGAACTGGCCCGCGCAGCGGCCGCATCGTTGAGGGCGACGGCCTGGGTGGACGGGCGCCTGTGGCACTCGCGACGGGGCGAGGAGCTCAGGGTCGAGGGCCTGCTGGAGGACTACGCCTACCTTGGCCTTGGCCTTCTGGCCCTCTACCGCGCCACCTTCGACGCGGCCCACTTGCGGTGGGCGCTGCGCCTTGCCGACGCCGTCAGCGAGCGTTTCGGCGACCCCGATGAGGGCGGCTACTTCAGCACCGCGGTGGACGCGGAACCGTTGCTGGTGCGGCCGAAGGGCTTCATCGACGCCGCCACGCCAAGCGAGAACGCGGCCGCCGCCGAACTGGTCTGGTGGGCGGCTCGCTACCGCGACGACGGGGAGGCGCTGGCCGCCTCCGAGGCCGCGGTGGCCGGCATGGGCGAGGCTATCGCCCAGGCGCCGCAGGCTTTCGCCTCGAGCCTCTCGTTACTGAAGGTCCAGGCTTCTCCGGCGCGGGAGGTCGTCGTGGTGGGCCGGAGAGGTGAGGCCGCCCTGGAGGCCATGCTGGCCGAGGTGCATGGAGGGCGGTCGCGCGGTTTGCTCATCCTCGTGTTGGACGGTTCCGGTGGCGAGTTGGCGGCCCTGCCGCTCGCGGAGGGGCGCCTGGGCGCACTGGAGCGTGGCGCCGCCGAGGCGTTCGTGTGTGAGGGTGGGGCGTGCCGCCTTCCGGTAAGTACCGCTGGGCAACTGGCGGAACAACTCGGCGCAGGATTCGGCTCAAGCGTGTCGGCTCGAAAGTAGTTCCTACCCGGAGGCTCGAACGTGTCAAGTTTGACACCCGCGGTGCCGGTGGCCGATGCTTGAAGGCGCTGTCGCCGCCGCTTGCACGTAACTTGGGCGCGGTTCGACCCTGGAGGACCATGTACGACTTCGTACTCACACTTCACAACTACCTTCGCTGGATCGTGCTCATCGTCGGGCTGGCGGCCATCATCATGGCGTGGGCCGGCGTGGCGTCGAAGGCCCGCTGGACGCCCCCGCAACGCAACCTCGGACGGCTCTTCACGGGCGTCTTCGACCTGCAGGTCCTGGTCGGCATCGTCCTGTACGCTTTCTTGAGCCCCATCACGCGGGCGGCGTTCTCCGACATGGGCGCCGCGATGAAGGACTCCGCCATCCGCTTCTACGTGGCGGAGCACCTGGTCGGCATGGTCATAGCAGCCATCGTCGTGCACATCGGCGCCGCGCGCGGCAAGCGCAAGGACGCGCCGCTTCAGGCCGCCATCTTCTACACCATCGGCCTACTGATCGTCCTCGCCGCCATCCCGTGGGGCCGGCCGCTGTTCTGAGCGGGGCGCCGACCGCGGCACGGCCGTAGGCCAGCCGAACGTCGTCCACAACGAGAGGCCGACCGTATGATGACCGGGTGGGGCTAGCGGTCATCATCGGTCCACCTGGCTCCGGCCGCACCACCCGGCTGCTCGCGGAGGCCAGGGAGGTGTGCGACTCGGGCGGGCGCGTCTGGTGGGTCGGCCTCCCCTCCCAACGCGCCCACCTCCTGAGGCGCCTGACCGCGGACGGTTACGCCGCGCTCGGCTTCGAGTTCATGAGCGCGCAACAGCTCTACTACCGCCTGCTGAGCGCCGCGACGACGCTGCAACCTCTCGTGGTGGGCACGGCGAGGCTGGTGCGCGTGGTCGAGGCCCTCCACCAGGTCAACCACGCGTTCCCGACGCCAGGGGAGGCGCGCCTGTTCGCGGCCGCCATCGCCGAGGCCAAGCGCTTCGCCGTGACGCCAGGTGACTACGAACTCCTCGCGGCGGACCATGAGCAACGGCGGTTCGCGCGCGTGTACCGGGCGTACCAGGACGATATGCACGGCGTGTGGGACTACGACGACGCGCGGCTGGCGGCAGTCGACCTCGTTTCCACGGACGAGGTGGTCGTCGAGGCCGACCTGGTTATCGTGGACGGCCTGCGTGAGGTCGGCCCCTTGGAGCTCCGGCTGTTGCGGGGTCTCTCGCGGCACGTCCCCCTCCGCCTCAGCCTGCCCCACCTTCCGCCGGGCGTAAGTGCCGACGAGGTCCTGCCACGCAGGGACGACGTGAGGGTAGAGCGCTACGCCGCCGCCAACCCCGTGGAGGAGGGGCGGTGGGTCATGCGCGCCGTCAAACAGGACCTCTTCGCCGGCGGCATGGAGCCCCTCGACCTGGCCATCGTTGCCCCTCCCGGCCGCGCCCGCGCCCTGGTCGCGCTGGCCGAGGAGTACGGCGTGCCACTGATGGACGAGACGCCGCTTGCCCTGGCGGACGAGGGGCCCGGCCGCGTGCTCGTCGATCTCCTGGAGCTGCCCGAGCAGCCGACCCCGACGCGGCTCCTCGCGGTGCCGGAACTGGCCGAACTCGGACGGTTGACGCTGGAGGCCGGCGTGGCCGGCGGCGAGGCGGTCACGGAGCTCGCGCGCCGAAAGGTGTACCTCCTCGACGTTTGGAACAGGTGGCGGGAGCGCCTGCAGGTGCGGGGCGACCCGGTCGAGTGGGCGCGCGACCTGATTCGGGAGGCGCTGCCGGAAGCGCCGCTCGAGGTCGTCGAGCGGGCCCTGGCCAAGGCTCAGGAGGCCGCCAGGCTCGGTGCGGGCGACGGGTTCCGCGCCTGGTGGAAGGCGCTCCTCCTCGACTCACGCCAGCCGCGGCGAGAGGGTGCCGGGGTGGCGTTGTTGGACGCCAAGCTCGTCTCGGGCCGGCGCTACGCCAAGGCCTACGTCGTCGGCGCCGTGGAGGGCGCGTACGGTGCCGGTGAGCGCGAGGACTACTTCTTGCCAGAGGAAGCCCGCGTGGAGCTGGCCGAAGCGTTCGAGCGTTTGGGCCTCCCGCGGCGCTTTCAGGGCCGCGGCGAGGGCGTGGCAGAGGAACTCCTGCACCGCGCGACGCGCCTCGTCGTCACGGCCCCAAGGGCCGATCAGGCGGGCCAGCTGGTGCTGGACGAGGCGCTGTTCGGCCCCGCCGAGCCGCCCGAGCTTCCCCCCGTACCCGCCGGCAGCCGGCTCGAACTGGCGGAGCGCGTCCCCTTCGAACCCGACCTCTCCAACGTCGACTTCGGCGAGCCCTACGTCGAGAGCCTCAGGCGCTATCACGACTGCTCGTTCCGCCTCTGGGGCGAGGGGGTCATGCGCTCCGCCGGGCTGCTGCAAGCCGTAGAGGACGAGGCGGGCCGGCTGCGCTCGGACCTGCTTCGCGAAAGGGGCGGCCGGTGGACACGGACGAGCCTCTGGAAACTGGCCGGCGACCACCCCACCTACGCGGATTGGCTGAACGAGCATGCGACCGCGCTCACGCGCCTTACGTACGGGGTGGTACTGGGCGGGCGCGAGGGCTTCGCCGCCGCGTACCTGCACGCCACGGAGAAGGCCGTGCTGCCGAGCGGCCGGTTCCGGGTCACCATCTACCGCTTCGTGCCGTGGTCGGCGGCGTGGGACGCGGAGAGCGCCGAGCAGGCCCTGGCGAACCGCTGGAGCGAGTACTGGGCGGTGGGTGCCCTCTTCGCGCAACCCGCGTTCAACGTGGACGAGGTCCACGTGGTCGTATGGCCCATCGGCGCGGCGCCGATCGACATAGCCCCATCTGGGGTGAAGCGGGGGTGGCGCCGCGTGTCTTCCAAGCGGCACCTGGTAGCGCAGACCCTGCCCGCGTTCAGCCGGGGAGAGGTGCGCCCCAACCCTGGTTTCATCTGCCGCACCTGCCCTGTTTTCGACATCTGCCGCGAGGGCGTCCGCTGATGGTGCCCGCGTGAAGGTTCGCGTCGCCTCTGCCGGCACCGGCAAGACGACGAGCCTGGTCAAGCGCTACCTCGAGCTTGTCGACGCGGGCGTGCCCCTCGGCCGGGTGGCGGGAGTGACGTTCACGCGCGCCGCCGCGGACGAGTTGCGCCAGCGCGTGGCGAGCGGCATCGAGGAGGTGCTGGAACGCGGCAGCTTCCTCGGAAGCTACTACGCCCCAGCGGGCGACCGGGCGCTCTTCGAGCGCGCCCACAACGAGCTCGAGGGGGCGGTCCTCAGCACCATCCACGGCTTCATGATCGCCGGGCTGCGCCTCAACGCTCCCAACCTGGGCCTCGACCCCGACTTCGCGCTGCTGGGCGAGTGGGAGGCGGCCGCCCTCTTCGAGGAGGAGTGCGCGGGCCTTCTCATGTTGGCAGAGAAACGGGGGCATCCGCTTCACGAGGCGGCGGCCGTCCTGGGCGGCGCGGCGGCGGAACTGTTGCTGCAGCTCTTCACCAAGCGTTCGCTTGGTCCCGAGCTGGTCTTCGGAAGCTCGCCCACCGAGGCGGCGCTCGAAGCCATGTACCGTGCGGCACTGACCAGGTACGACGCAAGGCTAGGGGCAACGAGCCTGGCGCCCGGGGAAGTGGAGCGGCGCGCGCTGAAGATGCTGGACCGGCAGCTCGCGACGTCGCGCCTGATCGAGCGTTTCCCGCACGTCCTGGTGGACGAGTACCAGGACGTGAACCCCCTCCAGGGCGCCTTCTTCGAGAGGTTGGCCGCTGCGGGCGCGCGACTCGGACTGGTGGGCGACCCGAAACAGTCCATCTACGGCTTCCGCAACGCCGACGTGGCGGTGTTCCGTCGCGCGCTGGACGCCGCCGAGCTGGCCGGTGACCTTCAGCCGCCGCTCCGGGAAAGCCGCCGCCACGCGCGCGCCCCAGTGGCCTTCCTCAACCGTCTAACCGCCAAGCTGGCCGAGCAGGACCTGGGCTTCTCGCCGCGCGAGGCCCCGAGCGTGACGGGCGCCGGTGACCAGGCCGACGTTCTTGGCAGCGTGGAGCTGGTCGTGATCGAGGGTGGCGAACGACTGGACGTGTTGCGAGACCGCGAGGCCGAAGTGTTGGCGGAGCGGTTGGAGGCACACTTCCGCCGCGGCGTGGCTTATGAGGAGATGGCGGTGCTCGCCAGGAGCCACGGTGCTCTGACCAGGGTGGCCGCGGCGCTTCGCGGTAGGGGAGTGCCAGCGTTCGTCGTACAGGGGCGCGGCTACTACGAGCGCAGCGAGGTCCGCGACCTGCGCCACGCCCTGGCGGTCGGCGCCGGCCCGCTGGGTGCGGGCCTGTTGCCGTTCTTGCGCGGCCCGTTCGCGGGCCTCACCCTGCCCGAGATGGCCGAGCTGGCGCGGTTGGACCCCAGCGAGTGGCTGACTCGGCTCATCGAGCGCTTCCCGGCCGTCGCGGGGCGCATGGCGCGGCTTGCCAGGTTGGCGCGCGCCACGCCCCTGGAGGCCCTCAAGGGCATCTTGCGCGAGCCGCTCCTGGGCGGCAAGCGGTTCCAGGAACTGTTGACGCGGCGCGGTCGCGAGAACGTCGACGCGCTGCTCTTCGAGATGGCCGGCCAGCCGCCGCGGGACGTGGCGCTCTTCCTGGACCGCCTAGACCTCCTGGCGCGCCAGGCCGAGGCCGGCGACGTTCCACAGGGTGGCGAGGGCGTCCGGCTGCTCAGCATCCACGCCTCCAAGGGACTCGAGTTCCGGGTGGTCGGACTGTTCGATGCCGGCGCCTGGGGCTCCAATCGTCACTCGACGCTCCTGGTCGAACCGGGGAGCGGCGCCGTGCGCCTGGCCGGCTCGCCGGACTTCGAGCAGGCCCAGCAGGAGGCCAGGCTTAGGGATGAACAGGAGTCCTTCCGCCTCTTGTACGTGGCCGCGAGCCGCGCCCGCGATGCGCTCGTGCTCACGGCCAGCATGGGCCGGCGCCCCGGCGTGTGGCTGGCCACCCTACTCGAGCTCGGTCTGGAAGGCGCGGGCGCACTGCCGGGCGTGACGCTGGAACGGCTGCCTTACTCGCCGCCCGAAGTTCTCATGGCCGGCGAACCCGAGGTGCCGGTGGGGGCGCTTCCCCCCGCGCCGTGGTTGGACGCCCGGCGCGAGAAGTCCGCGCTGCCGCCCGTCGTCAGTCCCTCCGCCCTGGCCCGGCTGCGCGCGACCGATGCCACCGAGACCGGTGAGGCCACCGAGGTCACCGGGGTCACCGACGGCGACGGGACCGACAGGGTCGACCGGCCTGACATGGAATACGAGGCCGACGAGCCGTTATCGCCTGCAGAGCGCAGCGCCGGTGAGGACGAACTCGAGCGTGGCCGCGTGGGCTGGGGCCGGGCCCGCGGCACGCTCACGCACTTCGCCATCGGCCACGACTGGCGCCCGGACGATCCCTCAACGAGGAGCACCCTGTTGGCGCAGGAGGTGCTGGCGCCCTTCGACCGGGCGCAACAGACCGAGTTGGTGGAGGAGGTGCTGGAGCTGCTGGGTCACTACTGGGGCATGCTGGGGCAGGCCTTACCGGCGCTGGGTGACCGAGGTGTCGACCGCGCCGAGCTGCCGCTGGCCGTCAGCCTCGGTGGCACGGTCTGGGAGGGCGTCGTGGACCGCCTCTACGAGGTAGACGGCGAGTGGTACCTGGACGATTACAAGACGGACAAGCTTTTGGCACCCGAGCGGTATTACGTCCAGTTGGGGCACTACCTGAACGCGACGGAGAGGGCCTTGGGAGTGCGGCCTCGCGGCCGGCTGGTGTTCTTGCGGCACGGCCGGCTGATCGAACCCCGGACGCATGACTTGGCCGACGCCCTCGAACGCGCCGGACTCGGAGGACCCGGCTAGCCGCCGCGCGTCACGCGTCGGTAGACGTGGGCGTTGCCGGACTTTCCCACACGTTCCACGAGCGCCAATGCGTGCAAGCAGTAGGCGGCCTGCTGGGCGAGGCGGCGTGGAAGGCGCGCGTGCGCGGCATATTCCGCCGTCGTGAAGGGCTCCTCTAGGCTGGACGGTAACAGCGTGAGCAGTTCCGCCGGCTCACGGAAGGCGACCCGCTCGTGTACGCGCTCGAGCCGGCGTCCGCACACTACCCAACCCCGTCTCCGCCAGGCCTTGCCCGCCTCGAAGCGTCGACTCTCGACCTCCTCGACCAGGGCCACCTCCAGCTCCAAGTTGGGGTGTTCGAAGAGGCCGGGCGCAGAGACCAGTTCGGAGAAGAGCTGCTCCACTCGGCCCCGCTTGGGCGACTTGCGTCGCTCGACGCGGCCGTCGGGGTGGAGCTTCTCCAGCCACCGCGTGTGGGCAACGGGTAACACCACCCTCACGCGGTGCTCGGGCAGGAGAGCGGCCAGTTTCTCGCGCATGGCGCCCAGGTTGCGCGTCTGGATCTCGATGAGGAGGCCGCCACACACCGCGTCGATCACGTAACCACCGACCTGCACCTCGAAGGCGCTTCCTGGCGGGGCGCTCAGGCGTTTGAGCTCAGCGTGCAGCGCCGACTCGTTGAGCGAACCTATGACGCTCACGGCGCCGGGGACACTTTCGCCGGGGTCATACCGACTCCCACTAGGCAGCAGCCTAGGGCGCGAACACACCGCGCGCCTCTCCGGTCCATCCTGGGTCCATGGACGCCATACCTGAGGAAGCCACGGTCGGAGGCCGGCAAGGAGTATTCGTCGTAGACGAGGAACGAGGACTTATGTGGGAGACGGCCGTGCAGGTCACGGAACTGCTCGGACTGATCGAGTTGTGCGGCACGGGCCACGCGCTGGAGGTGAGGAGCAATGCCGGCGTCTTCCACGCCATGGCGCGGCGCTGGTGGGTGTTGCCCATGGGCGACGAGATGCTCGTACGCATCGAACTCGAGAGAACGCTGTCGGCATGATCCGTTCACGGCCGCAAGCCTCGTGACTCAGGAGAGCCGCTCGAACACGGCGGCGGCGGCCCAGCCGACCACCTTCGCGCCAAGGTTCTCCGAGTGGAAGCGGCCGTCGACGCAGCCCTTCGTCATGATAGAAACCACGAAGGGGGCGGCACCGGCGCGGGCCGTTGCCAGGGGCTCGAACACGCCGGCATCGTTGCGCACGCCGGTTATGGAGCCACTCTTCGAGGCTATGCGCCACGGCGCCTCACCGATGGAAGCCAGGTAGCTGTCGTAGGCGATGCTCCGGCCGAGTTCACCGTACTGCTGCTTGCGGTATATGGCCCGGGCCTCCTCGGTCAGGAGTGGCGGCAACAGCTCGCCCCGCCATAATCGGGCGAAGTAGTCGGCGAGGTCGGCCGCGGTGGTGCTCGAAGCGACGCGTTTGCCCTCGCCGACCGTCTGGGCCACCTGGAGCTTGCCCGCGCTATGCGTGCCCGTCCACCCGTGGGCCAAGACGGAGGCGTTGATGACGTCCACGCCCAGGAACTCCATGAGCACGTTGGTAGCGGTGTTATCGCTCACCACGATCATGAGGGTGGCCAAGTCGCGCAGCCGGTAGCGGTTCGGCATGAGGGTCTT
Source organism: Truepera sp. (assembly GCA_032027045.1). Classification (NCBI taxonomy): domain Bacteria; kingdom Thermotogati; phylum Deinococcota; class Deinococci; order Trueperales; family Trueperaceae; genus Truepera; species Truepera sp. Next base: position 383,527 of record JAVSMU010000001.1, read on the forward strand.
GAGCACGCCCGAGCCCGAAACCATGTCCTCGGCGGCTACCGGCAACTCGTCGTCCAGGTCGGCGTCGCCGGCGGCCACCTTCTCGAGCAGGGCCTGCAAGACGTAAACCTTTATGGTGCTGGCCGACGGGAACCTTTCGTGCGGGCGGTAAGCCACCGTCACGTCCGACTGGTCACCACCGGGTACGAGCGGGTACGCCACCACGGCCAAGCTCCCCGGCACGGCGTCCTCGCCCGGGTCGAGGGTCTCTCCACTGGGCGCCTCGAGGCCCCCGAGCACACGCTCGAGTTGCTCGAAGCGGGCCCGCAGGTCGGGCGCCAACGCGGTGCCGGAAACTCCTTCGGGGTCTCGTTCGTGGTCTGGTTGCCGCATACCCGTCACCTCGGTTTACGCTTGCAGCCGATTGTTGCACAAAGCATCCGCGGACCATCTTGCGGCCCGGGCCTCCAGGCCCTAAACTTCAGTCGTCCGACCAAGGTGCCGAAGAGACACCGGCGGCTCCGGGTCAAGGGCGAGCCACTCGTCCGCGCCCGGTATCAACTGAGAGCCCTCACCCCGACGCGGGGCGGGCCAGTAGGGATGGCAATGGCTACAGGCAAGGTCAAGTGGTTCAGCAGCGAGAAGGGCTACGGCTTCATCGCACAAGACGATGGCGGGGCGGACGTGTTCGTGCATTTCTCCGCCATCAGGGGAGAAGGCTACCGGTCCCTCAACGAGGATGACGTCGTTTCGTTCGACGTCGAACTGGGCCAGAAAGGACCGCAGGCTCAGAACGTCGTGGTCACGAGCGCCGCGGCGCCGCGGCCGGGCGCGGGCGACCGCGGTGGCCGCGAACCGCGGTCGTTCGGCGACCGACCGTCGGCTGGCCATCGTGCCTTCGATACCGGCGTTCCCGGTGACCGCGGCCCCGGCGACCGGGGACCAGGCGACCGTGGTGACCGCGGTGACCGCGGCCGTGGCGGCAACGATCGCGGCGGCTCGCGGGGGCGAGGCGGCAACGACCGCGGTGGGGGTCGCAGGGAGCGTTACTGAGCCAGGGCGAGGACGAACCAATCGTTTGAACGTGCAGCGCGGGCCCGGTATTCGGGCCCGCGCACTGTTGAGCAGTGGAGTTGGTCAGTGGAGTTGGTCGGTGGAGTCGGTCAGGCGCATGCCTGCCTGGGTAGCCGCCGACCTTCGTCAGACCTTGACGGCTTTCGGCACCGTCCTGCGGCCCTCGCTGTCGTCATCGAAGTCACCCCGCGGCGCCCCGAGGTAAGGGAGCACCCAGTAGTCGAGGCCGTAGTAGCCCGCTATGCGCCAGGCCAGCACGAGCCAGGTGGCGAGGAAGAACATGATCGGGTTGGTGGAGAGGGTGCCCGCCAGGAGGAAGGCCACGTTCATCAGACCGCCGAAGAAGGCCGCGGCGCCGGTGAGGAAGCCCACTATGAGCGCGATGCCCACCAGCAGCTCCCCGAACGCGATGACGTAAGACATGAAGGTCGCCATGGGCAGGAACAGGTTCTCGATCATCCAGGCGTACCAGCCCGTAACGCTGGGGGATTCGCCCTGCGACAGGCCGACGGCGCGCCTGAGGAAACCGGAGATCGCCGTGCCGGCGTCGGCCCCGACCCACTTGGGGTCCGTAACCTTGTGCCAACCGGCCTGTAACCAGAGCCAACCCAGGTAGACTCTGACGACCGTCCAGAAGGGCGCCATGTACTTCGACGCAAATACGAACTTGCTGATCCGCGGTTCAGGGTAGAAGGTGGTTTTGCTGTTAGCCATGCTCCTCAGCCCCTTTCGTCGTCCAGTATCCAGTGGCGGGCCGTGCCCGTACAGGGACACGAGGCCCGGTACTAATGTCCTGGACGCGATGAAGGCAGCTAGGACCAGGCGATGACCGAGCTGCGCGGGACGCTCGTCTTACGCCACGGACTCTTCCGCGGCGTCATCGAGTACGGCACCTCGATAGAGGCGGTGGAAGTCGAAGCCGAGGGCGGCGGTGCGTTGCCGTTCATCCTGCCGGGCTTCGTGGATACCCACGTGCATGGCGGCGGTGGCTTCGACACCATGGATGGAGCCGATGGCGTGGCCGGCATGGCGCTGTTCCACCTGAGGCACGGCGTGACCACCTTGCTGCCCACGACCATCACCAACCCGTGGAGAGAGGTCATGGGTGCTCTCGCGGGGGTGGCAGAGGTCAAGGCAGGTGGGAGCCGCCACGTCATGCCCGACCTGCCCGGCGTCCACCTGGAGGGGCCCTTCATCAGCCCGCACCGGCTTGGCGCGCAACCCCCGTTCGCGCTCGTGCCCACGCCCGACCTGGTCGACGAAGTGCTGGAAACGGGGGTGGTGCGGCTCGTGACGTTGGCTCCCGAACTCGAGCACTCTTCCACGGCCGCCGCCCGCTTCGCCGCCGCGGGCGTGCGCGTGTCGTTCGGGCACACGGTCGCCACGGCCGAGCAGGTCGCTCTCGTCACCGAGGTCGTGCGGGGCAGCCGCGGCACCGTGGGGTTCACCCACCTGTTCAACGCCATGAGCCAGCTCGGCAGCCGCGAACCGGGAGCGGTGGGCGCCGCGTTGGCCGACGCGGAAGCGTACGCCGAACTGATACTCGACCTGCACCACGTTCACCCGACCAGCTTCCGCGCGGCGCTCGCCGCGAAACCGGAGCATCTCCACCTGATCACCGACGCGGTGCGCGCCTGTGGCATGGCCGAGGGCGTCAGTGAACTGGGGGGGCAGAGGGTAATGGTGAAAGACGGCGCCGTGCGGCTCGAAAGCGGCAACCTGGCGGGGAGCGTCCTGACGCTGGATCAGGCGCTACGCAACGCCGTGGAGTTCGGCGGCGTGGACCTGCCCACCGCCAGCCGGGCCCTCTCCGGGGTCCCCGCGCGCTACCTGGGTCTGGCCGACAGGGGCGAGCTCGCCGTAGGCAGGCGCGCCGACCTGGTCGTCTTGGGCGCGGACCTGCGGGTGCAGGACGTGTACGTGGCGGGCCGCCGGTTGCGTTGAGCGGTGCCCGGGTCGTGCTGAGCGGCGGTCTGCGCCCTTAGCCCGCCAATGCCTCGTCCAACAGGCGCCGGACCGACTCTGGTTCGGCGCGGCCGCTGGTTGCCCGCATGACTTGGCCCATGAAGAAGCCCTTCAGTCCGAGCTTGCCGCCGCGGAACGCCGCGAGTTCTGCCGGGTGGGCGCTCAGCACGGAGCCGATGACCGCGCGCAAGGCGCCTTCGTCGGCGAGCGTCTCCAGGCCGCGTTCCCTCACCAGGGCCGCGGGCGAGCTGCCCGCGCTCGCCACCTCTTCGAAGAGCTCCTTGGCCACGCGGTTCGTGATCGTCCCGTCATCCGCCAGGCGCAACAGTTCGGCGAGCGCGGTGGGCGTCAAGCGCGACTCGGGTTGAGCTTTCAGCGCCCGCGCCACGTCGTTGATGACCCAGTTGGCGGCCGTCCCCGGCGCGGCCCCGGCGTCGGTCGTTGCGGCGTAGAACTCGTACAGGTCGTCGTGCCGAGCTAGGATGGCGGCGTCGTGGTCAGGGAGTCCCTGGTTCGCCGTCAGCGAGTCATAGCGCCGGCGCGCAACCGGTTCCAGCTCGGCGGGGTCGAACTCAGGGGCGGCCGGCTCACTACCGACGCCGACCGGCGCCGCGGGCTCGATGGCGGCAGGCTCCGGGTGCCGGGTGCCGCGCCCGGCAGGCTTGGACCTAGAGGCCTTGAGGGCCACTATGCGGTTGAACACGGGCTTGCCAGGAAGTCGGCCGTCGGCGGGGTCACGCCAGAAGTAGCCGAGGCGCTCGAACTGGTAGCGCTGGTCGAGGGGGTCTTCGACCACGCTAGGCTCCACGAAGCCGCGCACCTCGGTCAGGGCGTCCGGGTTCACGTGGTCTAGGAGGTCGCCCTCCGCTGCCTCGGGGTCGGCCGGCGAGAACAGGCGATCATACAGGCGCGCCGTCATGGGCACGCCCTTCGTGGCCGACACCCAGTGGATGGCGGCCCAGACCTTGACACCTTCAGGGTTGGCGCCCAGCTCCTCGTCGAAAGCATGGGCCCGCAACTCCAGCAGCGCGCCCGAAGCGTCCGTTACTACCTCGTCCAGGCGGATGACGGGGCCGTGGCGGAGCCGGACCGAGCGGCCGGGCGCCAGGCGCCTGAACCCCGCGGGCGGGTGTTCCTCGAAGTCGGAGCGCTCTATGAACACCTCGCGGGTGAGGGGTACCTCGCGGCTGCCCTCACCGGGTACGTCGGGGGGCCAGTAGGGGGCGTCGAGCTGGACGTCGGTGTCCTCCGCAAGGTTGGTCAGCACCACCTTGAGGGGCTCGAGGACCGCCATCACGCGCGGCGCGAGCGGGCTCAGGTCGTCGCGGATGCTCGAGTCGAGGAGCGCCATGTCCGTGCGGCTGTTCGCCTTCGCCACGCCCACGCGGTTGGTGAACTCGCGGATCGCCTCGGGCCTGACGCCGCGGCGGCGCAACGCCGAGAGGGTGGGCATGCGCGGATCGTCCCAGGCCGCTACCACGCCCTCCCTGACCAAGCGGATGAGCTTGCGCTTACTGACGATCGTGTGGTCGAGGACGAGGCGAGCGAACTCGTACTGGTGCGGCCGTGGTCCTTCGACGAGGTGATCGAGGACCCAGTCGTAGACGTCGCGGTTGTTCTCGAACTCGAGGGTGCAGAGGCTGTGCGATACGCCCTCGATGGCATCGGACAGTGGGTGCGCGAAGTCGTACATGGGGTAGATCGGCCACTCGCTGCCCGTGCGGTAGTGAACCGCGTCCACGATGCGGTAGAGGATCGGGTCGCGGAGCTTCATGTTGGCCGCGCTCATGTCGATCTTGGCGCGTAGAACGTGCTCGCCGGGGCCGAACTCGCCGTCACGCATGCGCGAGAACAGGTCCAGGTTCTCCTCCACGCTCCGGCCCCGGAACGGGCTGTTGCGCCCGGGCTCCGTGACGGTGCCGCGGTAGTCGCGGATCTGGTCCTCGTCGAGGCTGTCTACGTAGGCGTCGCCGCTTTCGATGAGGCGTACCGCGAAGTCGTACAGCTGACCGAAGTAATCGCTGGCGTGGCGAACGTCGTGCCACTCGAAACCGAGCCAACGCACGTCTCGTTCTATTGCCGCCACGTACTCGGGGTCCTCGGTAACCGGGTTGGTGTCGTCGTAGCGCAGGAACGTGATGCCGCCGTAATCGCGCGCGATGCCGAAGTCGAGGCAGATGGCCTTGGCGTGCCCGATATGCAGGTAACCGTTTGGCTCTGGGGGGAAGCGCGTGACGACCTGGCTGACGGCGCCGCTCTCAATGTCGCGGTCGATGATGTCGGTGATGAAGTTCGGGCTCACGGTCCGTTCGTCGTCGGACGCGGGTACTCGCGGCTTTGGAAGGGCTTCCACGATCGCTAGGCTCCTAGGGTGGTCCGGTGGGAGCGGGGTGCATCACCAGCGCCACCGTGAGACCGGCACCACTTTACCCCGGGGCCTCCCCTGGGCGCGCCCTCAGCGCAAGATGACGAGGGTCACGAAGAAGTAGGTGACCGGAAAAGCTATCAGTGCGCTGTCGATTCGGTCCAGCACGCCGCCGTGGCCCGGCAGGAAGACGCCGGCGTCCTTCACGCCCGCCCAACGCTTCAGGAGCGACTCGAACAAGTCGCCCAGCTGCGCGGCGCTCGACACCAGCAGGCTGAAAAGGAGCCCGTCGTACACGTTCACGTGTAGGCCGGTGCGGTGTTCGAGGAAGACGAGCGCCCCGCCGACGACCGCCGCGGCGAGTATCAGGCCGCCGATGGAGCCCTCGACCGTCTTGTTGGGGCTTATCGCCGGCGCCAACTTGCGCTTGCCGAAGAGGGTGCCGAACGTGTACGCGCCGACGTCGGTGGCGACCACCGCCAGCGCGGGGAGGGTCAAGTACCAGAGGCCAAGGACGCCGTCCGGGGTGTAGCGCAGCGTGATGATGAACCCGAAGAGCCACGGGATGTAGAGGTAGCCGAAGAGCGAGTAGACCACGGCCTGCAAGGAGTTGCGGTTCGGGTTGGCTAGTTCGAGGCCCACCAAGTAGAGCGCGAAGAGGCCGATCATGGCCTCGCGCCAACTGACCCCGGCGATGAGCGGCTGCATGCCCGGATAACTGATGGGTAATGAAGCAGGCAGCGTCAACACGGTGGCCACCCACAGGCTGCGCCTGCGGATGGGAATGCCGCGCAGGTTCATGAGGGAGGTGTATTCCTGGATCGCGATCAGGGTGAGAACCAGGTAGGCGGGCGCAAGGAGCGGTAGGCCCACCCAGAGTACGAGCAGCGTGATGGCGAACGCGACGAGTGCCGAGGCGATGCGGGGCAGGTGCCGACGGCGCGCGCCTTGTTTGGCGCCGTCAGCCTCCGGGGAGCCGCCGCCCATGGTCGGCTCGGCAGCACCGGCGTTGTCGGGCGCCAAGGGTCTCACACCGCGAGGATGTCCGACTCCTTCGATTTGGTTCGCGCGTCGATCTTGGCGATGAACTCGTCGGTGAGCTTCTGCACGTCGGCCTCGGCCCGGTGCAGCTCGTCCTCGCCGATGTCACCATCCTTCTCCTGGGCGCGAAGGTCACTCAGGGCGTCCCTGCGGATGTTCCGGATGGCGACGCGCGCTTCCTCCGCCAGTTGGTGGACGGACTTCACGAGGTCGCGGCGCCGCTCGTCGTTCAGTGGTGGCACCACTATGAAGATGCTGTCGCCCTGGTTGTTGGGGTTGAAGCCGAGATCGGCCTCGAGGATGGCCTTCTCTATGCCCTTGGAGATGCTCTTGTCGAAAGGGGATATGAGCAACGTGCGCGGGTCGGGGCTCGAGATGTTCGCGAGTTGAGTGAGCGGCGTCATCGACCCGTAGTACTCGACCACGACGCGCCCGAGAACCGCCGGGTTGGCGCGGCCCGTGCGTACGGTCGAAAGGTTGGTCGCGAAGGCGTCGACGCTCTTCTGCATGCGCTCGCGGCTGTCGTTGAGACTGTTGTTCATGGCCGATCCCTCCGGGCAGGTTGGCGTCTGGGGAGAGTCTACCGCGCTCGCTAGGGTGCGGGCCGTCGGCCTACTGGTCTGCGAACTCGGTGGCGATGTTGGAGGCGATGAGCGTGCCCACTTGCTCCCCGGCGAGCAGGCGTCCGAGGCTGCCGCCGCGGAAGATGTCGAACACGATGACGGGCATGTCGCGCTGCATGCACAGGCTGACTGCGGTCGCGTCCATGACGGCCAGGCCGGCGTTAAGCACATCGCGGTACGACAGGGTGCGGTAGCGGCGGGCCCCCGCGGTGCGGTTCGGGTCGGCGTCATACACCCCGTCGACCTTGTTCTTGGCCATCAGGACCATGTCGGCCTCTATCTCGAGGGCGCGCAGTGCCGCCGTGGTGTCGGTCGTGAAGAACGGGTTGCCGGTACCGCCTCCGAAGATGACGACCCGACCCTTCTCCAGGTGGCGCAGGGCACGACGCCGGATGTACGGCTCGGCGACTTCCTGCATGGTGATGGCAGTCTGCACGCGGGTATCCACGCCCCTGCGCTCGAGGGCGTCTTGCAAGGCCATCGCGTTCATGACGGTGCCCAGCATGCCGACGTAATCGGCCGTGGCAGGGTCCATGTGCTTGCCGTGCTGCGCCCCACGCCAGAAGTTCCCGCCCCCCACCACGATGGCGATCTGCACGCCGCGGCCCAGGGCCGTGGCGATCTCCTCCGCCAACGAAGTGGTCGCGTCGGGCGACACGCCGAAGCCCCCCGGCCCGGCCAGGAACTCACCAGAGAGCTTGAGCAGGACCCGCTTCATGCCGACTCTACTCGCCTATGGCGATGCGCGCGAAGCGGCCCACCTGGATGTTCTCGCCGAGGGTCGCGGCGGCTTCCTTGACGACCTCGTCAACGGTCTTCTTGTCGTCCTTGATGTATGACTGTTCGAGCAAGACGATCTCGGAGAGGTACTTGCGCAGGCGTCCCTCGACGATCTTCTCAGCCACGTTCGCGGGCTTGCCCTCTTCGGCCGCCTGGCGCAACAGCGCGTGCTTCTCGGCGGCGACCACCTCTTCGGGTACGTCCTCCGTGCGGGTATAGGCGGGACTGGCCATGGCGACATGCATGGCGAGGTTACGCGCGAGGTCCTGGAAGACCTCGTTGCGCGCCACGAAGTCGGTTTCGCAGTTCACCTCGACCAGCACGGCGATCTTGCCGTTATGGTGAACGTAGGAGCCGACGAGCCCCTCCTTGGCAGCGCGGTCGGCCTTCTTGTCGGCCTTCGCGATGCCGCGCTCCCGGAGCAGCTCGGCCGCCTTCTCGAGGTTGCCGTCCGTGTCCTCCAGGGCCTTCTTGACATCCAACATGCCGGCGCCGGTCATGGCCCTCAGCTGCTTGATAAGGTCGGTGGAAACTGCCATCTCGCATCTTCCCTTCGGTACCGCCTGGCGGCGGAACGTGCCGGTCGAGGAGCCGTCTGTTGGCCGTCCTCACCGGTTATTGACTTCGAAATCGGGTGCCTTGGCGGCTCCCGCGGTTCCTCAGGCTTCCTCGGCGTCTGCGGCTTCGGCGCCGCCCTCCGCGTCGCCGCCCTCGGGAGTCGTGCTCGCCGTGGTCGTGCTCTCGGCACTCTCGCCGGCGGCTGCGGCTTCAGTGACTGCTGCAACTTCGGTGGCGGCTGCACCCGCGGGCGCGTCGCCCTCGCCGGCCTTGGTGGCAGCAGGTGCCCCGCCGCCCTCGGTGCCTTCAGCGCTGCTGCCATCACCCTCGGCCGCGGCGGCCGCCTCTTGGATGGCGCGTTCCGGGCCCGACATGGGCATGCGGAGCGTCGCACGGTCTTCCGTGGTGGGGGCGACCGCGACGTCCTCCCCACCGCGCATCTCGATTATCACGTCGGCCAAGCGCGCGGTCACCAGCTGGATGGAGCGGATGGCGTCGTCGTTGCCCGGGATGATGAAGTCGAGGACGTCGGGGTCGGAGTCCGTGTCGGCAAGGGCCACTACCGGGATGTCGAGCTTGTTGGCCTCCTTGACGGCGATGGCCTCCTTGGCCGGGTCGATGATGAAGAGCGCGTCGGGCAGGCGGTTGAGGTCGCGGATGCCGCCCAGGTAACGTTGGAGGCGCTGGAGCTCCTTGCCGAGGTCGATCTGCTCCTTCTTGGTGAACCGCAGGATCGACTCGTCCTCGAACATGGCCTCGAGTTCCCGCAGGCGCTCGACGCGCGTGCGGATGGTCTTGAAGTTCGTCAGGAGGCCGCCCAACCAACGCTCGTTGATGTACGGCATGCCGCAACGCTTCGCCTCGGCCGCTAGGATCTCCTGCGCCTGCTTCTTGGCGCCGACGAAGAGGATGATTCCCCCGCGGCCGGCGAGGTCACGCAGGAAGTCGAACGACTTCTCGCTCTCGACGAGGGTCTTCTGCAGGTCGATGATGAAGATGCCGTTGCGCTCGGCGAAGATGTAACGCTTCATCTTCGGGTTGCAGCGCTTGGTCTCGTGGCCGAAGTGCACGCCGGCTTCGAGCAGTTGCTTCATTCCAAGGTAAGACACTTTTCCTCCATGGCGGGATGTTGAGGTCGATATCGGTGAGCCGCGCCACCTCGGTGGCTGGGGGGATCCCCCGGCTGCGCCCAGCTATCGCTCTGGTGATGACGGACATCCCGCTGCCGCCGACCAAACCTACCGAGTATACAGGCCGCGGCGTGGGTTCGTCCAGCCGCCTGAGCGGTGAAGTGCGCAAAGGGGCGGGCGCCCGGCCTTTCGGCTCGGGCGCCCGCACGAGGACAGCGAGTAGTGCGGGGCTACTGGCCGAGTTCCTTGCGGGCGTCGGCGTAGTTCGGGTCGAGCTCGAGGGCCCGCTCGAAGGCACGCTTGGCGTTGTCGGTGTCGCCGCTGGCGCCGCGGCGCTGGTAGGCCTTGCCGAGCCAGTAGTAGGCGTCGGCGCTCGGGGGCGGTAGCAGCGCGCCGTACTGGGCGTACTTGACGGCGTCGTCCACGCGGCCGACGCTCATGTAGGCGCGGGCCAGGTAGGTGTAAAGGGGCGGAAGGAACACGGCACCGTCGAGGGCGATGGCTGCCTCGAGCTTCGGCACGCTGCCGGCCACGTCGCCACACTCGAAGAGCGCGATGCCTAGTTGAGACACGGCCGAGACCGAGTCCGGGGAGAGGCTGGCCGCCTGCGATAGCTCGTACTCGGCGGTGGCGCAGTCGCCAAGCCGGAAGGCGATGTTGCCAAGGTTGTTGTGCGCGGTGGCATTGGACGGGTCGAGGACGACGGCGCGCCGGAAGGCCTGTTGGGCCAGCTCGAGCTCGTCGAGGTCGCGGTAGACGCGCCCGAGGTTGACCTGAACCGTGCTCTTCTCGTTGGCGGCAAGGGGCGCGCTAGAGGTGTCGGCGGCCACGAGGGTGGAGGCGCGCTCGAGCGTCGTGCGGGCCGACGCGAGGTCGCCGAGCAGGTACTGGATCACGCCCTTGGTGTTCTGAACCCGCCAGTCGTCCGGCTTGAGGCGTTCGGCGCGCTGGATGCTGTCGAGGGCATCGGCGAGCCGGCCGGAGTAGGCGGTCGGATCGGACTGGTACTGGTTCTGGTAGGCGATCGCCAAGTAGATGTGGGCGTCAACGAAGTTCGGGTCGGCCGCCTGGGCGGCCTGGAACGCCTCGATGGCGGCCGGGTACGCCCCCTGGCACGCCAGGGCGCGGCCCTTGCCCACGAGCCCCGCGGCGTTCTTGGGCTCGGTGCGCAGAGCCTCCTGGTAGAAGAACTGCGCTAGCGCGCAATCGCCACGGTCGAGGTAGAAGGCACCGTTCTCGATCAACGTGGCGGCGTCGAGCGTGGCGGGTTCGGCGTCCTGCGCGAACGCCCCGCTCGCGAATGCCACCAGCAGCGCGGTGACCGCGTACCTCAACAGAGTGGTGCTTGTGAGCCTGAAGCTGATCAACGTGTCCTCCGAAGACCTTATTCGGTGCCGCGAGTCTAACACCGCAGCTAGCGGCCGAAAGCAGGTGGCCGACGTGTTGTCGCTCCACTGCGTCTCAACGGGCTTCATCATCGCCAAAATGTGTGAGAGCGCCGTGTGCCTTGGCCAGCGCAACGTACCTCGGCCAGCGGCTAGTGCCTTGCGGCCTACTTTGCTAGCATGGGCCGGTCGCCGACAGTTCGTCGGAACCCTTCCGGTTACCAACCGCAGCGGGCACGAGCGGCCGGTGCCTCCGACCAGGGCCCACAGAAAGGGTCCACAGCACGGGCCCACAGAAAGTAGGTAGTAGTTCAGGGTGAATCTGCGCAGTCTGCACCTTGCCTGGGCGGCTTTGATAGGTAACGGTGTCGTCATCTTGCAGGGCGCCGTGGTGCGTAGCACCGGCTCGGGCGCCGGCTGCGGCAGCCACTGGCCCACGTGCAACGGCCAGGTCGTGCCGCTCGACCCATCTGCCGGCACGATCATCGAGTTCAGCCACCGCCTCCTGTCGGCTGGTGTCCTCATCCTCGGGGCGTGGCTCCTGACGAGGGCCCTGAGGACCCGCCGCGAGAACCCGGGGCTCGCGGCCTACGCGGGCTTCGGCTTCGCTCTCGTGGTGCTGGAGGCGCTCATCGGCGCGGCGACGGTCCTGCTCGGCATGACCGGTGACAACACCAGCGTCGCGCGTGGTGTGTGGGTGGCTTCCCACCTCGTCAACTCCCTGCTGTTGATCGGGGCCCTCGCCGCCACGGTCGTCTACGCCGGCCGAGAACCGCCGGCGTACCCCTTGCGCTTACGCGCGCAAGGCAGTCTGGCGAGCGTGACCGGGCTGGGCCTTGGCCTCATGCTGCTCCTCATGTTCACGGGCGGGATCGCGGCGATGGGCAACACCATCTTTCCACCCGAATCGCTCGCCGCCGGGCTACGCGCCGATCTCGACCCGAGCTCGCACCTCCTCATCCGCCTTCGCCTATTGCATCCGCTCATAGCGATAACCGTGGGGACCTATCTCTTCGTCGCCCTGGGGATGGCGTGGTGGCTGAAGGCGGTGCCCGCCGCCAGGCGCACCTCCAAAGCGCTCCTCGGCGTGTACCTCACCCAGGTCGCAGTGGGTATCCTTAACCTAGCGCTGCTCGCACCCGCGGTGCTGCAGCTCATCCACCTCGCGCTGGCGGTCACGGCTTACGCCCTGCTGTCGGCGACGACGGTTCAGCTTCTAGGCGGGCGCTCCGCGGCGCTCGGGTCGAGCGCCAAACGTGGCGCAGTACTGGAGAGCGCAAGAACGTGAACGAAGCAGATACCCCCGCCACCGGGCCGGCGCGCGCCACCGTCCGTGACTACCTCATCCTGACCAAGCCGAAGGTCATCTCGCTGTTACTCCTGACCACGGTGGGCGCCATGTTCATAGCCGCGAAGGGCATGCCCGACTGGCTGGCGCTGTTGGGCATCCTGGTGGGCGGTTACATGTCGGCCGGAGCGGCGGGCGTGTACAACATGGTCTACGATGCCGACATCGACGTGAACATGAAGCGCACCGCCAAGCGGCCGCTGGTCAGGGGTTCGGTTACGCCGCGCAACGCGCTCGTCTTCGCCGTCGCGCTTACCGTTCTCTCGTTCGTGATCATCGCCCTGACGTCCAACATGTTGGCGGCGCTCCTGAGCTGGGCCGGTATCGCCTTCTACGTGCTCATCTACACCATGTGGCTGAAGCGCAGCACGTGGCAGAACATCGTCATCGGTGGCGCGGCGGGCTCCATCCCACCACTCGTGGGCTGGGCGGCGGTAACCAACGACCTGAGCCTCCTGGCCTGGATCTTGTTCGCGGTCGTGTTCGTATGGACCCCCGTTCATTTCTGGGCCCTTGCGCTGATGGTCAAGAAGGACTACGCGAACGTCGGGGTACCCATGGCGCCATCCGTTATCGGCGAGCGCGCCACCGTGATGCAGATGATCTTCTACACGGTGCTGACGGTAGTGCTCACGCTGCTGCCGTTCTTCTTGCGTGAGTTCAGCCCGGCGTACCTCGTGGCCGCCTTGCTCCTCAACGTGGTGCTCGTCGTGCGCATGGCGCGGGTGTTCCTGGTCGTCCGCTCCGGGCGCTCCGTGGAGCGCCAGACGGCGCTGCCCCTCTACCTGTACTCGATGAGCTACCTGGCGCTCGTCTTCCTCGCGATGGCGCTCGACCGGGTCATCTTCTGAGCCGGCCGCCGTGAGCGCTGGCGAAGACACCCGCGGCGTAGGACCCTTGCTGCTCCGCCCGCGCTGGATAGCGGGGCATGTCTTGGCCCTCGTGCTGGTCGTGTCGTTCGTGAACCTGGGTTTCTGGCAGTTGCGGCGCTTGGACCATCGGCGCCAGGTGAACGCCACCATCGACGCACGTTCACATTTGCCCCCCGAAGCGCTGGCGACCGCGCTGAAGCCGGGCGAGGCGCCACGGGAGTTCCTGCCGGTGAGCGCTACCGGCGTCTACGACCCCGCTCACGAGGTGCTCCTTCGTGGCCGCTCCTTGGGCGGCATGCCCGGCTTCAACTTGCTGACGCCGCTGGTGCTGGACGCTTCCGCCGGGGTGTGGGAGGGAAGCGCCATCCTCGTCGAACGCGGTTGGGTACCGTACGACGAGGACGCCGTGCCCGTGACGGCCGCCCTGCCGCCCGCGGGCACCGTCACGCTGGTGGGTGAGTTGCACGCGCCGCAATCGCCCCCCACGGGGCCGCTGGCCGGGCTGGCGGCCCACGATCCGCCTACCGGCCCCCTGGTGCAGAGCTATTACGTCGACGTGACGCGCCTGGCCCCGCAGATGCCCTACGAACTCGTGCCCGCCTACCTGATCCTACGTCAGGTGCAGCCCGTCTCTCCCAGGACGCTGCCCCAGCCGCTGCCCTTGCCCGAGACCGACGAGGGGCCTCACCTCGGCTACGCCATCCAGTGGTTCGGCATGGCCCTCGTCGGCATCGTCGGCTACTTCTTCCTGATCCGCTCCACCCTCAAACAGAACCGGCGTCGCGCTGAAAGCTCGCGACGCCGGTCGTAAGGCCTTACTGCCGACAGGCTCGTCAGGCGCGGGTCGGGGCCGCCTTGAGGCTGGCTTCTATGGCGGCCAGGAGCTCGTCGTTCGCCTTGATGAACTTGGCCACGCCCTCGTCCTCGAGCTTCGCCACGACCGTTTCGAGGTTGACGCCCACCCCCGTGAGCGCCTGCAGCATGGCCAGCGCGTCATCGGCGCCTTCTTTGATGCGCGCCGCGGGGTTGCCGTGGTCCCTGTAGTCGTCGATGGTCTTGAGCGGGAGCGTGTTGATGGTATCGGGTCCGATGAGCGGCTCGACGTACTTGACGTCCGAGTAGCTGGGATCCTTCGTGCTGGTGCTTGCCCATAGCAGGCGCTGTGGACGCGCACCCGCCTTGGCGAGCCTGGCGAAGCGTTCGCTGCCGGCGCCGAACAGTTCCTCGTAGATGACGTAAGCGCGCTTGGCGCTGGAGATCGCGGCAGTGCCGCGCAACTGGTGAGCCGCGGTGGCTTGCGGCACGGGCTGGCTGGCCAGGGCGTCCAGCTTCGGGTCGATCATGACGTCGATGCGGCTCAAGAAGAAGCTCGCCACCGACATGACGTTCACGCTCTTACCCGCCTTCAGCCGTTCCTCCAGTCCCGTCAGGAACGCGTCCGCCACCTGGCGGTAGCGCGGCAGGCCGAACAGGAGGGTGACGTTCACGTTCACGCCGTCGGCGATGAGGCGACGGATAGCCGGGACCCCCGCGTCGGTGGCCGGCACCTTGATGAAGATGTTGGGACGATCCAGCCTCTTCCAGAGGTGGTGGGCCTCCTTCACCGTGCCGTCCTCGTCGTGGGCAAGCTCCGGAGACACCTCCAGTGAGACCATGCCGTCCAGTCCGCCAGAGGCGTCGAACATCGGGCGGAAGAGGTCGGCTGCTTCGGAGATGTCCGAGATCGTCAGGTCCTCGTACGTCGCCTTCGCGTCGGCGCCCTTGCGCGCGTGGTCCGCGATGGCGTCGTCGTAGTCGTTGCTGTCGACGATCGCCTTGTGGAAGATCGACGGGTTGGACGTGACGCCGGCGAGGCCGTCATCGTCGATGAGGCCCTTGAGCTTGCCGTTCTTCAGCCAGGAGCGGCGGAACTCGTCCAAGTAGATGGTCTGTCCGAACTCTTTCAGGCGTAGTAGAGGGTTCATGTCCTACCTCCTCGCGGGCAGTCGGCAGCGCTGACGCCGCCGCGCTCCGCTAGACGACCCGATGATAAGTCACTCAGTCGTTCTCGATGCCCGTAGCGAACACGGCGCCGTCCTCTTGCTCGAGCCTCAGGCGGGGCAGCGGCAGCACGGCCGGGCCGCTGACGGCCTTGCCGGCCTGCATGGGATCGAACACGCTCAGGTGGCAGGGGCAGGTGAAGGCGGGCGAGTCGGTGTTGTAGTTGAAGCCGATGGCGATGGCCTCTGGGTCGGTGTTGAGCACCACCGTGCAGTGTTGGTGCGTGCAAACGCGGCTGAAGCCGGCCAGGTAGGCGCTGACGGTGGCTACGCCGCTCTCGACGGCGAGGTCGCCGGGTATCGGCCCAGGTAGGCGCACCACCAGTGCGGGAATGCCGTTGACGGTCGGGTCCGCACTCGGAAGTTCGAACGCGACCGCGTCCCAAACGTTGCCGAACGCCGTCAGGGCGGCCACCCTGGTTGGTGGCCGGGGGGCGAAGACCGGCTCGGCGGCGGCGCTTCTCTTGAGGAAGTGGACCTTGATGGCCTCGTAGAGGCCCAGGCCGCCGCCCACCGCCACCGCGATGACGGGGATGCGCCAGAGCCACTTGAGCAGTTCCCGGCGCTCGGGATCGGCCGGAGCGCCCGGGTCGGTCATTCGCGGCTCGCCTGGCTCTTCGACAGGACCTGGGTGACGTACGCGACCACCGCGTCGATCTCGTCGGGTTGAAGCTCCGCCATGAAAGCCGGCATCAAGCCGCGACCGAAACGCACGGCGTCGCGAACGTTGGCCTCGTTGCTGGCCCTGGGGTTCCCCGCCAGCGTGGCGCCAACGCCACCCTCGCCGTTCGGGCCGTGACACACCGTGCAGTTGGCCGAGAACACCTGGCGGCCGATGACGGGGAGCGCCGCCGCCTCGGGCGCCTGGGAGGCCTCGCCCCCGCTCGCCTGCTGCCTTGCGGCCTCGGCGAGCGCGGCAGCCGCGGCGCCCTCGGTGGGCCCGACGAGCGCCGCGTAGGCGTCGTACGTGGTGGCCGCTCGGTCCCAGGCGCCCGTCTGGGCGTAGGCGTCGGCCAGCGTCATGACACTGTCCGGTAGGAGGTGTTCCAGACCCCCTGCGGCATCTGCCGCCCGCTCTATCGCGCCGACGGCATCCGCGGGCCGGCCGGCCGCGTACAGCAGCTGTCCGGTGCGAGCCAGTGCACGCGGCTGGTTGGCGTCCAGCTCCGTGAGGACCCTGAAGTAGTTCTCCACCGCGCGTTGGGGCTCGCCGGCGTCCCAATAGGCGTCGCCGAGCGCCATCAGGTTGGCCTGCGTGGGCTCGGCCTGAGCCGCCGCCTGGAGCGGCAGCAGCGCCCGCATGAGGTCGAGCCGCGCCTGCGTTGCGGGTTCGGCGGCGCCCTCGGGCGTGGCGGCGAAGTCCTCGTACGCGTCGAGCGCTAGCTCCAGGTCGCCGCGGGCGAACGCCACCTCGCCCAGGAGGTAAAGGGTCTCCGGGTCGTTAGGGTCGGCGGTCCGCGCTTGTTCCAGCCAGTCTTGCGCCTGCGCCAGGTCTCGCTGCAGGTACAAGATGGCAAGACGCTTGTACGCCGCCGCGGGAACCGGGCTGACCTCCGCGACGATGCGCTCATAGGCCTGTTCGGCGTCGTCGAGCCGTTGCAGCCCGAGGTACGTGTCACCCAGCGCGAGAAGGTTGGCGGCCGTTGGATCGTCCTTGGCCGCTCGCTGTGCCGCCTGCAGTTGCCTGGCCGCGTCGACGTCCGTGGTCGTGATGGTGTCCGAGTCGGACACGCGTGGCAGGACGTAGGTGGGCAGCGCCGCGGCAAGCACCAAGAACGCCCCTAGCACGGCCAGCGCTCCCACCGGGACGCGTCGCCTCGTAGCCACACGGCCCTTGGCGGGCTTACCCGCGAGGGCGCGCTGCCGCTCGTCTATCGCCGTGAGCACCTTGGCAGCCTTGGCCTCGTACCGGGCGTGCAACTCTTGCCGCCTTGCAAGTGGCAGGTCGACACGCGCGTCGAGCTCTTTGATCGCGCGCAGCAGCGCAGCCTTCTCCTCGTTGAGATCGACCAGGACGGGGTCGCGGTCGTCGGGCAGCGGGTCTGCCTGGCCCGGCGCCACCAACGGCAGGGCGACGTAGAAGAAGGCGATCAGCACCAAGACGCCGATCAAGATGGTCGTGAGCATCAACCTTCTCCGCTCCGGCCGTCCGGGCCGGCCGTCGACGCCGGCCCGCCGCCGTCGGCGAGGAGTCGCCTCACCCGCTCGAGCTCGTCCTCCGTCGCGTTCACCGGCACGCGCGAGGCGGCCAGCCAGCGCCTGGCGAACGTGACGACCACGGCCACTGCCACCAGCGCGACGATCACGGGCAACAGCCACACGAGCAGGTGGATGCCGCGCTTGGGCGGATCGAGCAGGATCCAGTCGCCGTAGCGGGCCTGGAAGAACTCGTAGATCTGCTGGTCGGTCTCGCCCGCGGCCACCTTCTCCTCGATGACGCTGCGCATCTGCTGCGCTATCTGGGCGCTGGAGTCGGCCACGCTCTCCGAAACGCACACGGGGCACCTGAGGTTGCGGGCGATGTCGAACGTGCGAGAGCCCACCTCCACGTCTTGGGCAAGCGCTAGGGCGAACAAGGCCACGACGCCGGCTATCAGGGCCGAGCGCAGCCGACGGTGAGCGATCATCGGAGCAACGCCTCCACCTGCGTGGCCAGCACCTCGGCAGTCACGGGCCCGACGTGCTTGGCCCTGATGTTGCCCTGCGCGTCCACGAAGAACGTCTCGGGCACGCCGTAGAGGCCCCAGTCGACGCTGACGACGCTGTCGTTGTCGAACGCGTTGGGGAAGGTGAGGCCGAAGCGGCCGATGAAACTGCGGCCCTCGTCGCGCTTGTCCTTGTCCTGTGTCTGGATCCCCAGGAACTGCACGCCCCTGGGCTGGTAGGTCAACCAGGCCTGCTGGAGCACCGGGGCCTCCTCGTAACAGGGGAGGCACCAGGATGCCCAGAAGTTGATGACCATCGGCTTGCCCAGGTGGTCGCCCAGGTCGAAGCTCGCGCCGTAATCGGGTTGATAGCGGTCGTAGAGGGGAAGGCTGAAGCTGGGTGCGGGTCTGTCGATGAGGACGGAGGCGATGTCGCGGTCCGGGCTGCCGCGCAATAGCCCGAAGGCGAAGAGTGCACCAAGTAGCGCGAGCGAGGCGACCACCAACAGTAGCCGGCGTAACTTCACGTGGTGGCCCTGTCGCCGGCCTCGTCGCCGGCGGTCACGCGGGCGGGGACCCGGCGGCCGCTACCACCGAGGCTGTAAATCGTGCCGAGGGCCAAGATGATCCCGCCTACCCAGATCCAGGTGACGAGCGGGCTCTTCACGGCCCGCAAGACCACGAAGGTGCTGGTAGGCGTGACGGTGCTGTTGAGGTTCAGGTAGAGGTCGTGCGTGGGCGTGTAGAGGACGGCGGGGGTCGGGACGGTGCGTCCGGCCTCGCCGAACAGGTTCAGGCGCGGCCTGAGCGTGGCGACCTGCCTGCCGTTCCTGGTGACGTCGATGACGGCGCCGGCGCTGATGCGTTGGGGCGTGCGCTCCATGAAGCGGTCGACGGCGGTGAGGGTGTAACCGGAGAACTCGGCGCTGGCGCCGTAGTCGAGCTTGATCTGCTCGTCGATGCGGTAGCCGGAGCTGAACGCCACGCCGACCGCCACGATAACGACCGCCAGGTGCACGATCATGCTGCCCACGCGCCGGCGGCTCTCGAGGGCGTAGGCGCGGAGGATCTTCAGCGGGTTCTTCTGCTTGGAGAGCCTGAAGCGCGGCACCAGGGCGCCGCTCAGCAGCAGGGCGAGGCTCATGAGGTTGTAGCCCGCCAAGGCGACCGTGAGCGCGGGGTAGACCTTGTGCACCCCGAGCAACCAAGCAAGTGCCCCCGACACCACCAGCGCGGCGGTCAGCCAGATGAGGTTCCTGCTCAGCCGCTGCTGTTCGGCCCGGCGCCAGGGGAGCAAGGGCCCGATGCCCATCAGCAAGAAAACGAGCATCCATAGGGGCAGCGTCACTTGATCGAAGAACGGGGGACCCACCGTCACCTTGTCACCCGACAGGGCCTCGACGATGAGCGGGAACAGCGTGCCGAGCAGCACGGCCGCCGTGAGCGCCACGAAGAGGATGTTGACGCCCAGGAAGCCCCCCTCGCGGCTGACGACCGAGTCAAGTTCGCCGCGGTCTCTCACGTCGTCCCAGCGCAGCGCCAGCAGCCCGAACGCCACCAGCGTCACCAGCAAGAAGAAGGCGAGGAACGCGGGTCCGACGGGGCCGTCCCCGAACGCGTGCACCGACGACACGACGCCCGAGCGCGTGAGGAAGGTGCCGAGGATCGAGAGCGAGAACGTGGCGATGATGAGCAGCACGTTCCACGGCTTGAGCATGCGGCGGCGCTCCTGCACCTGCACGCTGTGTATGAACGCCGTGGCCGTCAGCCACGGCATGAAGCTCACGTTCTCGACCGGGTCCCACGCCCAGTAACCGCCCCAGCCGAGCACCTCGTAACTCCACCAACCCCCGGCCACGATGGCCGCGGAGAGGAAGCCCCAGCCCGTGAGGGTCCAGCGGCGCGTCTGCGCCATCCACTCCGTGCCCGGCCGGCGCGTTATGAGCGCGGCCATGGCGTACGCGAACGGCACCGTGAGACCCACGAAGCCCAGGTACATGAGCAGGGGGTGCACGGCCATCATCCAGTGGTTCTGCAGCAGCTCGTTGGGCCCGGGGCCGTCGAGGGGCGGCACGGCCATGACGACGAAGGGGTTGGCCGCGAACGCCAGGACGCCGAGGAAGAAGACCTGGACGGCCTGCATGATGGAGATGGCCCACGGACGCAGCACGCTCAAGGGGGCGGTCACGGCCAGCAGCGCCGTGTAACCGGTGAGGAGCCAGGCCCAAAGGAGTATTGAGCCCTCGAGCGCCGCCCACATCGTCACGACCTTCACCCAGACGGGCGAAGCGATGCGCGAGTGGTTGGCCACGTACTGCACGCTGAAGTCGTTGCCCAGGAGGGCCGCCTGCATGACGGCGACCGCGGCCGTGGCGACCACGAAGCCGGCCACGGCGGCCAGGCGCGCTGACGTCTGGAGCCGGGCGTCGCGGCGCGACGCGCCGACGATGCCGGCGACGGCGCCGTAGAGGGCCAGCCCGAAGGCGATGAAGACGCTGGCGCTACCCAGCGGTCCTAAGTGAAGCTCGAGCATGTGGGTTCTCCCGGTTCAGCGGAGCGAGTCTTTGAGGGCTTCGACGTCGATGGGCTCGCCCTCCGCAGGCGGGTGGTAGTCGTTGCTGTGTTTGACGAGCAGGTTGTCGCCCACGAAGACGTTGTCGTGGAAGCGACCCTCGATGACCACGCCGCCGTTCTCCTGGAACAGGTCCGGGGGCGCGCCGTCGTACTGCACCGGGTAATCCTTGAGGCCGTCGCTGATCTGGAACGTCAGGTGCAGCTTGGCGTCGTCGAAGGCGACGCTTCCGGGCTGCACGAAGCCGCCCAGGCGCACGCGCTTGCCTTCGAACGTGGCGGCGTCGCGCGCGTACTCGCTGGGCAATATGAAGTAGACGAGTGAGGACTGCAGTGCCCTGGAGATGAGGAACCCGGCGACCGCCAGGACGGCGACGCCCAGTAGCGCGTAGACGATGCGCTTCATCCCTTGCCGCCCGCGCGCCTCGCCTGGCGCTGACGCCAGGCAAGGTAGCCGAGATAGGCGCCGTAGGCGATGAAGAGTTCGAGCCAGGCGATGGTGACCCACTGCCAGTGAGTGAGGTTAGCGAACACTGACGACCTCCCGCGGGCCCCTGGTTTCGGCGACCTGCGCCGCGTCGGCCGCCTCGTCCGTTGCCAGCGCCATGCGCCCGATGCGGATGCGCTCCGAGATGAAGTAGACGAACACGGAAGCCGCGGCCGCTACGTTGACGAGTAGGACACGCAGCATGGTGGCGTCCATGTGCACGCCGCTGCCGTCTAGGTTGATGCTCTTGGCCGGGTGCAGGGTCCGGAACCATTCCGCTGCCAGGTAGTTGAACGGCAGGCTCGCCAGCACGATGATCATGATCACGGCGCTGACCCTGCCCCTGCGCTGCGGCTCCTCGATGAGCCCCCGCACGATGAAGTACCCGACGATGAGGGCGAGCATGAGCGCCGTGAGCGTCAGCTTGGCGTCCCACGTCCAGAAGGTGTTGAGGGTCGGCTTGCTGTAGGTCATGCCCCCCACGATGGTGAGGGCGGAGAACAGGAGCCCGGCCTCGGCGTTAGCCACCGAACGGACGTCGTCCAGCCGCCGGCCGCGCCACAGGTAGAGCATGCCCCAGACGGCCGAGATCCCGACCGCCACGAAGCCTATCCAGGCCACCGGCACGTGGGCGTACATCACGCGGATCAGTTGACCCTGATTTTCGTCGATCGGGCTGATGACGAGGGCGGCGAACATGCCGAAGGCGAAGAGCAATAGGCTGAACACCCCCCAAACCGTCAGCCAGAGAGGGCGCTTGGCGCCCGTGGTCGTGTCTGTCATCGTCTCGCTCCTATGGGGCCCACGCCCCGGTCTTGGATAGTTTACGACCCCTTCGGTGCGGGATGCGTTCCAAGGAACGTTTTCGGCGTCTGCCCACACCCTTCACTCAGTCGTCGACCACGAAGTGGAAGATGTTGCTGCAGACCACGAGGTACACGAGGTCGAAGCCGGCCAACAGTTGCAGCCAGGAGGACGCCAACCCGACTTCGGCGCTGCCGAGCAGGGCCGCCTCCGTGGCACGTACGGCGCCCAGCATGACTGGCACCACGACGGGAAACATGAGGACCGGCAGCAACGCCTCGCGGGCCTGCAGGTTGGCCGTGAGACCGGCGTAGAAGGTGGCGATGACGGCGAACCCGAGCGTGCCCAGCAGCACCGTCAGGATGAGGACCCACCACGTTCCGGGTGGCGCGCTGGCGCCGTAGAGCCCGAACGCCAGGG
Source organism: Truepera sp. (assembly GCA_032027045.1). Taxonomy (NCBI): domain Bacteria; kingdom Thermotogati; phylum Deinococcota; class Deinococci; order Trueperales; family Trueperaceae; genus Truepera; species Truepera sp. Next base: position 405,613 of record JAVSMU010000001.1, read on the forward strand.
GCAACATCACGACCCCAAGCGCGCTCAGGTACGCCCAACTGGCGAGGAGCTTACCGAGGTACAAGGACGCCCGCGATACGGGCAGCAGGAGGAGTTGCTCGAGGGCCCCCTCCTCGAGGTCGGCCTGGAAGCTCTGCGCCGAAGCGATGACGCCGGCGAACGCGAGCGCGACCCAGAGCACGCCCGGCGCGGCGCTGGCCATGAGCGTCGGTTCGCGGCCGAGGCCGAAGGCCATCATCACGAGGGTGATGGCGGAGAAGAACAGGGTGGCTACGGTAGTGGCGCGAGAGCGCAGCTCCTGCAAGAAGTCCTTGCGGGCGACCGCCAGGACCGCTACCAGGTCGGTCATGCGCCCGCCGCCGGGCCCCCGGGCGCGGTCTCGGCCATGCGCACTACGCCGCCTCGCAGTTCGAGGACGGCGTCCGGCCCTAGGCGGTCGCGGTCGGACTCGTGAGACGCCATGAGCACCGTGCGCCCGCGCGCCCTGGCGGCGGCCACACAGCCGTCGACGAGGTCCTTTCCCGAGTCGTCGAGGGCCGCGTACGGCTCGTCGAGGAGCCAGAGGTCGGGATCCAACAGGAGCAGCCTGGCCAGACCCAGGCGCTTCTTCATGCCGCTCGAGTAGGTGCGGACGAGCTTGTTCGCCGCGTGGTCGATGCCCACCTGCTCCAGCACCGCCCCCACCTCCTGCTGGGTGGCCGCGTGGGCGCCGGGCGTGAGGTCGAGGGCGAGGTCCAGGTTCTCCCGCGCGTCGAGCATGGGGAAGCTGCCGCCCAAGACGCTCAGGAGCCCCAGCCGCGCCCGGGCCATCGCACCCGCCTTGGGTAGTGCGAGGCCGAAGACGCGCGCCTCGCCGCTGGTGGGGCGCAGCCTCGTGGCGAGTAGCCGCAACAGGGTCGTCTTGCCGGTGCCGTTGGCGCCGCGCAGGACGACCAACCTGCCCGCGGCGATCTCGAGGTTGACGCCGCGCAGCACGAAGTCGCGACCCATGCGGCGGGTGACGTTCACCAGCTCGATGGCCAACGGCTCCTCGATGCTCATAGGCGGTCTAGGAGCCAGGTGGGCGTCACGTTGATGAGCATGGCGTTCAGCGCCGTGTAGGTCCCCGTGATCATGAGGACCCCGGCGATGAGGAGGATGACACCCGCGCCGCGCTCCACCCAGGGCAGGTAACGCCGGAAGCCCTTGGAGAAGCGCATGAACGGGTCGAGGAGCAGCGCCGCCAGCAGGAAGGGCACGCCGAGCCCCAGGGCATATACGGCGAGGAGGCCGACGCCGCTCGCGAGGGTTCCCGTGGCGCTCGCCATCGTGAGGATGGCGCCGAGGATGGGGCCGATGCAGGGGGTCCAGCCGGCCGCGAAGGCCATGCCGAGGACCAACGCGCCGAACGGCGACTTGGTCTCGCCGCTGTACTGCACGCGCGTGTCGCGGTAGAGCCACGGCAGCTTGATGACGCCCAGCATCACGAGCCCGAAGAGGATGACGAGGGCGCCGCCCACCAGCATGAGCACGCGCTGGTTGGAGCGCAGCACCGAGCCGAGGGCGCTGGCGCCTGCCCCGAGGGCTATGAAGACCAGTGAGAAGCCGGCTATGAAGGCCAGCGCGTTGCGCACCAGCACGACCCGCTTCGCCTCAGCACTGCCACCGACGTACGCCAGGTACGTCGGCACGAGGGGGAGCACGCAGGGCGACAGGAAGGAGAAGACGCCGGCGATGAACGCCACGCCGATGCCCGGCGTCACCATGGCAGTACCGCCGGCGTGGCCGCGCGCCCCGGCGTGGCCGGGCGCCCCGGCGCCTCGGACGGTGTACACGGGGTGGGGGAGAAGGGTGCAGCCATGACTAATCCAACAATGATACGTGACAAGCCCGCGCCTCCGGGAGGACATTGTTCCCTGGCGGGCACCCGGGCGCCCGAGGCGGTAACATGTGCGCCTGATTTCCCCCGGACCGTACGCTCAGCACCGCGGTCCCACCTGGAGGCGAGGATGACCGGACGGACAAGCAAGGCGTTGGGCGTGGCGTTCTTGGCGGTGACGCTTTTCCTGAGTTTCGCCAACGCTCAGGACACGCATGGGGTGGCTCCGTTGGAGCCCGCCCAGTCGGTAAGGGCGGCCTTCGTGCCCATCCTCAAGTTCGCGACCATGTACGTGGCCAAGGATCGCGGCTTGTTCGAGAAGTACGGCCTGAACGTCGACCTCGAGTCGGTCGCCTCCGGCACCGAGGCCATCGCGTTCCTGGAGCAAGGGCAGATCGACGTGGGTGGCATCGCCATCGTCACGTCGCTTTGGAACGGCTGGAACCAGGGCATCGACGTGCGCGTCTTCGCCCCGGGCGGGCTGGAACCGTTCGTCAACAGCCCGACCAAGGTACTCGTGCGCAAGGACCTCTACGACTCCGGCGCCGTGACCAGCGCCGCCGACCTCAAGGGCCGCACGGTCGCCTTCGCCGGCGGTCCCGGCAGTGGCGGCGAGTACCTGACCGCCAAGGCCCTGGAACCGGCCGGGCTCACGATCCGTGACGTGGAGATCGTCTCGCTGGGTAACGCCGACATCCCGGCCGCGTTCGAGAACGGCTCGATCGACGCGGCCCTCCTCGGTTCCCCCTACGCCGACCAGGTCGAGGCGGCCGGCACCGCCGTGCCGATCGCCACGGACCTGGTCCCTGGCCTCATGACGGTGGCCTTCGTCGGTTCCGGCAAGTTCCTCACCGAGCGCCCGGAGGCGGCCAAGCGCTTCGCGCTCGCGCTGCTCGACGCCGCCCGCCTGATGCAGGGCGACGATTACCTTGCACCGGAGAACATCGCGGCCTACCTGCACTACGTGAACTCCACCGAGGAAGCCATCCGCAAGGGCACCCCCGTGGTCTACGACCCGAACCTCACCATCCCGGTCGAGGGCCTCGCCGACGTCGAACGCGTGCACCGCGAGAACGGGCGCACCGACTACGACACGCCCATCGACCTCAGCAAGGTCGTCACCACCGAGTTCGCCGACTGGGCCGTGGAGGTAGCAGGTACCTACCAGCCGTGAGGAACGCGCCATAACAGGCCGATGAGCGACAAGATCGTCGCCCGCAACGCCGGTAAGACCTACCCCTCGAAGGCCGGTACCGTCACGGCCCTCGAGGGGTTCGATCTGACCGTGGCGGACGGAGAGTTTGTCTGCTTGGTGGGACCCTCGGGCTGCGGCAAGTCGACGTTCCTTCGCATCCTGGCGGGCCTCGACGAGCTGACTTCCGGCGAAGCCCGCGTCGTGCCGGGCGACGACCCGCGGCGGCCCCTCAACAACGTGGTCTTCCAGGAGTACGCCGTGTTCCCCTGGAAGACGGTCATCGACAACGTGGCGTTCGGCCTGCAGATGCGCGGCATAGGCAGGGCCGAGCGCTACGAGGTGGCCGAGCGCTGGCTGGGCAAGGTCGGCCTGAAGCGCTTCGCGAGGTACTACCCGTCGCAGATCTCGGGTGGCATGAAGCAGCGGGTGTCGATCGCCAGGGCCCTGGCCAACGACCCCGAGGTCCTCCTCATGGACGAGCCCCTCGGAGCGCTCGACGCGCAGACGCGCGCCGTGCTGCAAGAGGAGCTCATGCGCATCTGGGAGGAGACGCACAAGACCGTGCTGTACGTCACCCACTCCATCGAAGAGGCGGTGTTGTTGGGTGATCGCGTCCTCCTGATGACGGCGCATCCGGGTACCAACAAGTCGGAGTTCCTGATAGACCTCCCCAGGCCACGCGACCTCGCCACGACCGCCACCGCACGGTTCGCTTCGCTCACGGGAGCGATCTGGGAGGACCTGCGCGACGAGGTAAGGCGCGCCATGGAGGCGCAGGCGTGAAGGCTCCCGTCAAGGGGGCCGTGAAGCCCCGCGGCATGGCCCGGCGGCCCAGTCATGCAGAATGGCTGCTCCCACTCGCGGGCATGGTCGCGGTCTTCGCCGCCGCCAGCCTCCTCGACCTGTGGACCGGCTGGTGGTGGGCCGTGTTCGGGGTGGCGTTCGTGCTGCTGGTGATGGTGTCGGAGACGGCGGCCCGGCGCCTACCGTTCAGGTACCAAGGGCCTTATGAGAAGGCGCTGGCCTGGCTCTTTCCCATCCTGGTGTTGCTGTCTTGGGAATGGTTGAGCACGAGTGGGGTGCTGAACCCGCGCTGGTTCCCGCCGCCCTCGCGCATCGCGGGCGCGCTCTGGGACCTGACCGTCAACTACGACCGCTTCTCGGGCACCTCGTTGCTCGGGCGGCCCTGGCTGATCCCGTCACGCCTGGCCGAGGCGGGTTGGCCCGGCGTGGCGGCGCTCTTCGCGGAGAGCCACGTCTGGGCCACGCTCTCTCGGGTCATCGTCGGTTTCACGATCGGAGCCATTCCCGCGCTGCTCGTGGGCATCGTCATGGGCCTGAACCGCACGGTCCGGACGATGCTCGACGCCACCATGTCGGCCGTCTACGTGTTGCCCAAGATCGCCATCTTCCCGATCCTCATGCTGGTGTTCCCGGACCCGTTCGGTGAGGGCCCGAAGGTGACCGTCGTGGCCATCTCGGCCTTCTTCCTCGTCGCGCTCTCGACCATGGCCGGCGTGCAAGGGATAGACAAGGTGCTCATCCAAGCGGGCGGCAACTTCGGCGCCAACAGGTGGCAGATGCTCAGGCACGTCATCCTGCCGGGTGCCTTGCCCATCGTCTTCAACGGACTGCGGCTGGCGCTGGGCACCGCGCTCGTCGTGATTGTCGCGGTCGAGTTCGTGCGCGCCAAGACGGGCGTCGGTTACCTCGTCTATTACCACTGGCAGGTCCTCAGCACGCCCAAGATGTACGCCGCCCTCCTCGTCGTCATGGCGCTGGGGGTGGGCCTCACGGCACTTTTGCAGCTGGTCGAACGCTTGGCGATGCCCTGGAGGCGCTAGCCGTTCGCCCGGCGGCGGATAAGGCTGCCGCCCAGCAGCGGCCCGACGAACATGCGCAGGTAGTAGGTGAGGATCCTCCAGGCGAGGATCGCCGCCGCGACCGGGGCCCTGGCCTTGGCTTCGTCGTCCGTGGGAACGAGCACCCCGGCCGTACCGGGAGCGCGCTGAAACCCTTCGGCCGGCACGTCGGGTACTTGCGCCGCCAAGGGTGCGGTTTTCTTCGCCGACTCCTTGGTGCTGAGACGCATCAGGCTGGCGGTCCCGACCTCGAGCAGGCCAGTGCCCCCCGGTGTCGGGAAGAACGATGCCGCGACGGACGGGACCTGGGCGCTAGCCATGGTCACCAGTAGCGGTGCGTTCGGGCGCACGGCCGCGACCACCACGAAGAAAGTGAAGTAGGTGGTGAAGTAGACGGAGAAGGTAAGTAGGTTGAGGGCTCCAGTGAGTCGCCACCCGGCGTGGCGCAAGCTGCGGTTGGCCTGGTCGATGCGAAGGAGGAAGTCGTCCAGCCTCAGCCGCCAGCGCCTCAGCCCCGGCAACCGCATCACCCAGCTGAGGGTTCTGGTGAGCCAGTTCAGCCTCAACAGAAGCACGGCGACCAACAGGACGGAACCCGCGAACCAGACGGCCGCCACGATCTCCGGCGTGGCGCTGCCGAGGAGCGTCGTGGAGCGCCCGAGCAGCAGGATGCTGAGCGGTAGGGACCACGCGAGGAAGATGAGGTCGAGGGTCCACACGCGGATGTTGATGGTCCAGGCCTCGGCGGCCTTCATCCCACCCGCGACGAGCGTGAGAGCCGCGGCTGGAGCCTGGCCCGTGCTGCCGGGCGTGAGCGCGGCAGTGGACAAGCCCATGGCGTAGGCGCGTAGCGCGCCGAAGAGCGTCAGGTTCTCGCGAAGGTGGCGCGCGAGAAGCACCAGTCTGATCGCGCCGCTAAGGTAGTTGGCGGCCGCAAGACCCAGGCCGATGAGGTACGCCCAGGCCGGTACGCTTAGTGCCGTGCTCAGGTCCTCACCGAGGAGCCAGAACGACGCGATTATCCCCGCGACTCCGAGCAGGCTGGCGATCGCTACCGCACGGATCATGGGGCGCTTACGCGTTCACGCGGTTCTTGCCGAGCCTCTTGGCCTCGTAGAGGTTGTAGTCTGCGCGCTTGAAGATCGACGACTCGTCGTCGAAAGGTTCGCAGGTGGCTACGCCCACGCTCGCGGTGACGTGGACCTCGGCCGACTCCACCTCGAGCCTGGGGATGGCGGTGACGATCTTCCTGGCAACGTGCTCGGCGCCGTCCGCACCGGTCTCCGCGAGCAGGACGACGAACTCCTCGCCCCCGATCCTGGCCACCAGGTCGACCTCCCTGGTGCAGGCCACCAGGATGTCGGCAACTGCGCATAGGACCTCGTCGCCGACGGCGTGCGAGAAGGTGTCGTTCACGAGCTTGAAGTCGTCTACGTCGATCATCAACAGGCTGACGGGCAGGTCCCCGCGCCTGGAGCGCTGCAACTCCACGGTCAACCGCTCGTCGAACGCGCGGCGATTCGGAACGCCAGTGAGCGCGTCGGTTCGGCTCAGGCGCTCGAGCCGCGCCGCTTGCGCCTCAAGTTGCTTATGGAGCTCGTTGAGGTCGGCGTAGGCCCGCGCAAGCTCGACGTTGCGCAACCGGTCTATCTCTCGGTCCTTGCGGACGCGCTCGACATCGAGCTGCACCTGTAACACTTGCGTGCGCCGGTCGGAGAGTTGCCGCAGGGTACGGTCGTTCACTTCGTGGAAGCGCTTGAAGTGCTCCAACGCCTGTTCCCACCTGCCGAGGCCCTCCAGGGCCTCGCTCATGGCGTAGTGTGCTGCCGCCGTCTCGACCGGCGCGCCGCTGGCGGTGGTTCTGGCCACTGCCTCCGCCAACGGTGCGAGAGCCCGCTCGGGTTCCCCGTGAGCTATGAACACTCGTCCCAGGCCGAGCAGGGCAGTGCACTGGACCCGCTCGCGCATCTCGGGAGACGCGCGGACGAGACACTCCTCGAAGTGCTGCTGCGCCTCGTCCAGCAGGCCCTCCGCCAGGCAGAGGTCACCGAGGCTGATGACGGCCAGGCGCTGGCCGTACGCGTCCGAGCGCTCGTAGCACTCCTGGAAGGCTGCACGTGCCGCCGCGAAGTCTCCCTTGGCCTGAAGTGCCTGGCCGATGATGCGAAGCGCGGTGGACCTGTCGCGCTGCGCGGTCGGTGACGTGGGGGCCGCGGCGAGTCCGCGCCTTGCGTACTCCAGCGCCAGGTCGACCTGGGCCAAGTCCAGGTAGATGCGGGCTATCCCGTTGAGGGGCCCGGCCACCGCCTCGGGCCTGACCTTCTCGAGGGCGTCCAGCGCTTCGAACTGGTGGGTGAGAGCCTGCTCGTAGAGTCCGGCCGCCTGATGACACCAGCCAAGCCCCAGTAGGGCAAAGGCCGTACCCGTCTCGTCATCGAGCTGCCTGCGGAGGTACAGCTCCAACTGGGCGAGGTACAGAGCCTCCATGTAGTCCGCTTGGCGGAAAGCGCAGATCGCCATGGCGGTGGTGATTCGCGCAACCGGGTTCAGCTCCGCGTCGCCGAGCAGCAGAGCGCTCTGATCCCACGTCGCGGGGGAGGCCTTGGGATCGAGCCCGACGAGCACGAGCGCTTCGTAACCGAAGCGCAAGGCATCGTCGTAACGGAACTCGTGACTGGCTACTTCTGCCGCCTCTGCCAGGCCTAGCAGCCGGGCAAGCGGTGAACCGACTTCCTGCGCCATTAGCGGTAACTTTCCTCCGATTTCTACGCAAGAACCATCATCACCGACCGCGGAGCCCGCTGGTTAGGACGCCCCCTACTGATTCCAGCGGTCCGCGTACTCCGGGCTTGCGGTCACCGGCAACCTGGCGCGCAGGAAATCACGTTCGCTCTCGAGCCACTCCGGCAGCTTGAAGGCCAGGCCAAGCTCGTCGGCCGGTTCGTCGACCGTGAAACCAGGTTCGTCGGTGGCCACCTCGAGGATGGCTCCTCCAGGCTCCTTGAAGTATACCGACTTGAAGTAGAGGCGGTTCTTGACGGGCGTGGGAGTGAGGCCCGCGCTCAGGAGCGCCTCGCGTGCCTCCTCGAGACCGGTGGCCGACGCCCTCAGCGCGACGTGGTGAATGGCCCCGGACCCGAGGCGACCCTGAAGGGCAGACGGCACCTCGAGCAGATCCAGGTAACCGCCCGGTGGGTAGGAGAGTGGGTCGGCCGCCGGCTTTGGCCCTAGGCGCACGCGACGCGCGGTGCCGGCTTCGTCGCTTGCGATCACCTGCATGCCCAGTGCTCGTTCCAAGGCGGTCACCGTCGCATCCAAGCGGGGCGCCGAGAGCGTTACGGCATGAAGGCCCTGCGGCGCCAGGCCGCCAGGCAAGGGGGCCCCGGGCCAGTTCAGGAGCGGGCCCCCGTTCGATGCCTCGACCAGTTCCAGGGGCGTCCCATCGGGGTCCGCGAACGCCAGAACCCGTTCGCCGAAGCGCTCGAACGAGGAGTGCGCCAACTGGTGGTCGTCCAGCCGCTGCCGCCACGCGTCCAGGGCGCCCGCAGGAACACGGTAGGCCACGGCCGTGGTCTCGCCAGCGCCACGGACGGCCGGACCCGCACCAGGCCACGAGAAGAACGTCATCACCGTGCCTGGCTGGCCTAGGGGGCCGCCGAAGTAGAGGTGCCAGGTCTGCGGGTCGTCGTAGTTGACGGTGCGCTTCACGAGCCGTTGGCCTAGCAGCCTCACGTAGAACTCGACGTTGGCCTGGGGCCTGGTGGCGATGGCCGTCACGTGGTGAAGGCCTGAAGTTGCGAATGACATGCAGTAGAGCGTAGCAAGGAGCACGCGCCCCGCGGGCCGCCGCCCGTAACGTTGGGGCATGACGCCGTGGCCTACGGAGTTCGTTTCGGGCGGAACCGCGCCCTCGCCCAGCGAGGCCGACGGTCGCCTGCCTACCCTCGTCATGTTCTTCAACCTCGAGTGCGCGGCCTGCGTGGCCCGCGGCGTGCCCTTCATGAAGCGCATGCAGAAGGAACACGGGGAACGCATCAGGACCATGCTCGTCCACACATCCCATGGTCACCGGGAGTTGCCGCGAGATCAGGTGGTGCCGACGCTGGTGCGTTTCGCCGAGGAGTTCGCGCGCGTGGAGATGCCCGTCGCCCTCGACCTCTCGGGCGACCTGGCGCGTGCCTGGAAGATCGAGGGCACGCCGCACTGGTACGTGTTCGACGCTGAAGGCGAGTTGGCACGGTCCGTCTTCGGTTCACAGGACAACGCGCGCACCAGGCTCGAGTACCTGCTCGAGGAACTGACAGAGGGGCAAGGGGCGCAGGGCGACGGCTAAGGGGCGGTAGACGTCGGCTATTGAACTAAGCCGCGTCGTTGGGCTAACATGGCAAGGCTTGACGCACGGAGGCCGGTGACCCTCGCGGTTTTTTCGACCGGCACCCTTCGAAACGCGTCCGCTGCGGGCGCCCAGGCGCCGCGGCGCGCAGTTGGACCGTCACGGTCAACTACCTGGAGACGACGATGAAGTACAACAAAGGCGCCATCCTGCGCTCTATCGAGCAACCCTACGTGCGCACCGACCTCCCTGAGTTCGATACGGGTGACACGATCCGCGTCGACTACAAGGTCGTCGAAGGCAACCGCACCCGCGTCCAGGCCTTCGAAGGCGTGGTCATCGCCCGCAAGAACGGCAAGGGTGCACGCAGCACCATCACGGTGCGCAAGGTGTCGTTCGGCGAGGGCGTCGAGCGCGTTTTCCCCGTGAACTCGCCCCTGATCGAGAAGATCGACGTGGTGAAGCGTGGCCGCACGCGGCGGGCCAAGCTGTACTACTTGCGCGAACTGCGCGGCAAGGCTTCGCGGCTCAAGACCGACGTGGCCCGGCAGGAGCGCGACCGCGCCGTTGCGCGCGCGGCGAAGGCCGACAAGGGGTAGCCCCCGGACCGGAGATCATCGAAGCGCCCCTCGCTTTATGGCGGAGGGGCGCTTTCTTGTGCCGGTTCCGGGTCTTGGGCGGATCTGGATTGTGACCGCTTCAGATCGTGTGCGATCTGGATCGGGGCCGGATGCGGGTGCCCTGATTATTCGACGACCACTATGGCGTTCGGGTCGAACGTGCGCGGCGCAAGCACGGCCGCTGCGGTCGGCGTGGCTAGGAAGCGCTCGAGCCCGACGAGGGCCGCGCGGTGCATGGCGCCGGCCTTCTCCGCCTCCGACCGCAGTGCCCCGAGGGCGTCGTCGAAAGAGCGCCGCTCGCGGTGCGGGCGCGGTGCCGTGAGCGCCTCGAACTTGTCGGCCAAACCGAGCAGGATGGCCGTCAGTTCCTCGCGCTGCTGTGCGCTAAGGGTGCTACCCGGCGCGTCGAGCAGGGAGGGTGGCTCCGTACCCGTGTAGGTTTCGGTAACGGGGGCGAGGTCGGCCAGGTCGAGGACCCGCACGATGGTTTCCTTGGATATCGGGTGCGTGGAGCGCAGTAACTCGAGTTCGGTGTCGGAGAAAGACTTGCGACTATCCAACACTTCACTGGGCGTGGCCAGAAGGGCCACGTCGTGTAGGAGGGCCGCTCGCTTCAGGCGCCGCATGGCCGTAGCTCCCAGATGGTACGGCCGGTCGAGTTGCACCGCCGCACCAACGGCGAGTTCGCGAACGCGCTCGGAATGACGGTAGGTCCAAGGCGATTTGGCGTCGATGAAACGCCCGAAGCCGGTGAAGAGCCGGTCTACCCGCGAGGCCGAGGCGTAGCCGTAACCGTCGGGCTCGACTTCCAGAAGCAGTGTCTCGATATCGTGCGCGCCAAGCTGCTCCACGAACCGCTCGTCTTCGAGGAGTCGCAGTGAGTGCTCGACGAGGCTCGGGTCGAGCCGGTTGCCGCTAAGCCGTTTGAGTTCCCCGACCGCGTGCCCCGCTCCACCCTCGAACCAGGCGCTGACCAGGGCTTGGGAGGTGTTGAGAACGCGCCCGTACAGTGAGATGGCGTCGCCGGCGTAGGCCTCGGGCCTGCTGCGGCCGTCCCAGCGCTCGTTCTGCGAGAGGATCGCCTCGGCCGTGCCCCGGTTGAAGCCCATGTCGAGCGCGATGGACGCGCCGGTGCGGCTTCGGCGGCGCTCGATGGCCATCGGCCCACGAGCCTGCCCGATGAGGATATCGACGAAGCCTGCTACGCGTCCGCGCCACGGCGTGCTCGCCCTTAGAAGCGGCCAGGCCAGGGCGAACGAACCCCGCAAGGTGGTCAGGTCGGCATGGTGGAGCGCGTGGTAGAAGCCGTTGATGCCGGGCCCGTAAGTGTGCGCTGCAACGGAGCGGGCGCTGGTGGCGCCGAGATCCTTGAGGAGCGCCGCGAAGTAGACGTCCCGCAGCGCCGTGCGCTCGAGACCGATGGCGTTGCCGAGCTTAACCGCGGTCAGGGCCGTGCGCATGGCATGCGCCTGAGGCAACCCTTCGGCGGCGTCGATGGCCGGGGTCAGCGGTATCAAGAGCTCAGCAAGCCGTGGAGCCCGCACGGCGTCCGAGGTCGGTTTCGGAGCGACGGATACGGCATCGCGGTAAGCCGGTTTGCCGTAGGAGGCGGGCGCGACCGGGGGCTTCGAAGAGTTTTCCCGGCCTAGAGTCATGCGGCGATTATCCTGGGAAATCTCTTACAAAGGTCTTACTACAGCTAATTCCAGCCCTCCCTGACGCGAGTAGGGCGCGGCTGGGCGTTGCGACGGTTGGGGGAGAAGGCGTTGCCGAGTCGTGACGACCCGGGGCGTCCGGACCAACTAGTGCGCGCCCGAATCGGTCTCGTCGCATGCCCGAGCCAACCCACCGTCAAAGCGCAGCGAAGTTGACACCCCATGGCCGCCGTCTGTACACTTGCGTTCGCCCTCCCGGCCTGTGGCTGGGAGCGAGAACATCCCGTGGGGCCGTGGCGCAGTTGGGAGCGCGTCTGAATGGCATTCAGAAGGTCAGGGGTTCGAATCCCCTCGGCTCCACCACAAGAAATTGCGTCCTAGACGCAACCACGAACCCCGGCCAAGCGCCGGGGTTCTGTCGTTACAGGCCTCGTACAGCTTATGTACAGCTTATGAACCCACGTGCTCCTCGCGCGCTTCCGCCACGAAACGCGCCGTACGGGTGCCGAGCCGTTGGTTACGTCTGGTCAACCGGGGCAAGGAGTTTCGCGAGCGGCACTGCGGCTGCTAGGCGTTGCTCCTCGAAGAGGTGTGTGTACTGACGCAGCGTGAAGGCGGGGTTGGTGTGTCCGACACGGTCGGCGATGGTGCTGGCGTCGAGGCCGTGCCGGACCAGGAGCGAGACGTGGAGGTGGCGAGCGTCGTGGAGGCGAGCGCGTGGGACACCGGCCTGGTCCTGCAGCCGGTGCCAGACCCGCAGCACGTTGCGCTGGTCGAGGAAGGTGCCGATCTCGGTCGTGAACATGTGACCCGGGTTCGCCCAGCCTTCGCCTGCCAGTTCTAACTCGGCGTCCTGGCGCTGCCGGTGTTCCGCGAGGACCTCCAGCGTGTCAGCTGCGAGCGCCACCAGGCGCTGGCCCTTGGTGGTCTTGGTGCTGGCGAGGGTGAGGCGACCATCCTGCTTGGTGAGGTTGCGCCGGACGTGGAGGGTGCTGCCCTTCAGGTCGCTCCAGGTGAGGGCAAGTAGCTCGCCTATGCGTAGGCCAGAGGTGATGGCCAGGTAGAAGAGGGCGTGGAGGCGGTGCCGTTCGGAGTGCGCTAGGATGCGGCCGACCTGCTCGGTGGTCCATAGCGTCATCTCGCGCTTCTCGGCGCGGACGGTGTCGACCGCCGCGGCTGGGTTGCGCGGCAGGAGCTGCCACTTGACGGCCTGGTCGAGCGCCGTGCGCAGGGTGCTTCGGCAGTAGTTGCTCGTGTGGGGGCTTACCTCGTCGGCGATCTCGCCGAGCGCCGCCTGGATGCGTAGCGGCGTGAGCTTGCCGAGCCTCACGCGGCCGAGCTTGGGGGCGATGTACTTCTCGACCGTGTAGCGGTAAGACTCCACGGTGCGCGGCTTCACCTGGCGCGCCTTCTCGGTCAGCCAGCGCTCCAGGTAAGCGCCTAGCGTGGGGTCCTCGATGGGGATGCCAGTGCTGCTGGCTTGCTGGCGCAGATCCTCGAGTTTCTTGCGCACCTCCTCCTTGGTCTTGCCGTAGACGGTCTTGCGCAGCTGCTTGCCGTTCTCGTCGTAGCCGATGGTGGTGGCGGCCTGCCAAAGGCCGTTCTTGCGGCGGGTGATGCTGCCATCGCCCTTCGCGCGGCGTCGTGCCATGCGGGCGCTCCTTAGAAAGTGGGGGAATGAGAAGAGCCCAGCCGGGGGCTGGGCTCGGTGAAGTCGAAGGTCGGGTTGTAGGGAGCTACTAGATGACGGGCACGTGCTTCACTGCTTCCGCCAGAATCTCTAGCGCCTCGTCTCGACGCCCGTCCTGAAGAAGACCTAGACCAAGGGCCACGAGGATCTTGGTGTTGAGCATGCTCGGGGTCATAAGGGGGTTATCCGGTCGTTGGCCGGGCAGCAGGGTGGTCAGCGCGTAGAACGCTATGAGCCGTATGGCGTCATCTGGCACGCCGGTCAGGTCTACGCCGAAGGTCTCCTCGACTAGCGGGCTGCATGTGAGTGCATCCAGGTCCTGCCAGAACGTGGTGAGGAGGTCGGCAAGGCCTGGGGTTGTGGGTGGGACGCGTAGCTCCTCCTGAATGTGGAAGGCGGCACGGGGGAGGCGGCTCTTCCAGTTGGCGATCCGGACATTGGCGTCGGTGAGGTGCTTGAAGACGCTGCCGCTGTAGTCGATGAACTCGCGCGAGCGGTCGATGGAGGGGCGGATGGCGTGGGTCATGCTGTCTGTCTCCTTAGAGGTGAACGGCCACTGACAGAGCTGACAAAACCCCATCCGGCTGCGGAGGGTTTCGTCGGTTCTGTCGGTGGCAGCTGGGGTGTGTGGCTAGAGGTCGAGGTCGGCTGCGAAGTCGAGCAGTGGGTTGGTGCGGATGATCTCGGTGGGGCGGCCGGTGCCGGAGGGACTGCCTTCGAGGCGCAGCCAGCCGCGTCCGGCCAGGTGCTCGACGGCCTGCTGGACGCTGGCTTTGGTCTTGAGTCCGCGCCAGCCGCGCCGGTAGATGTCCCGCACGGAGCAGCCGTCCTCCAGCTCGCCGGCGATGAGACGGTGAGCGAGCTGGCGCACGTTCTCCGTCGTGCGCGTCAACTCGGGGGCATAGAGCTTGCGCGCGTGCGCCTCCAGGTACTCAGTCCAGCGGATCGCCAAGCGCAGTGCTGCGGCGCTCACCGGCCGCAGCTCGACGTCGTCGACGCTGTCGATCAGGTGGAACAGAAGCGCTAGCTTGCCGACGAGCGCTTGGTACTTACCTAGGTGAGCCTGGAAGGCTGGCGTGTCGCTCAGCTCGCGTGAGCGGAGGCGTCGCATGTGCGCAGTGAACCAGGCGTCGAACTCCTCCTGCGCCTCAGGGGTGAAGCGTAGGCCGGGCAACCGGCCCAGTTGACGTTCTAGTTCTGGATGGGCGGCCGGGTCGAGGTCGGCGAGCGCCTGGAAGAGGCGTTGCACGCCCTCCCGTACGGTGGGGTCGACGGGGCGGTCGACGTGCACGTAGTCGGTCAGCGGCTCCGGGTAGACGGCGAGCTGGAAGCGCTGCAGCAGGCCGTCGGACTGCCTGCCGCCGGAGACGGCGCCCAACACGTAGGCCTCCATCTTCCCGGGCTGCACGCCGCCAACGATGCTTAGCGTGAGGGCGGGCACATGGATGGTGCCGCGGCCGATGCGGTCGACGGTGTAGTTCGCCTTGGAGTTGAATGCCTCAAGGAAAAACTCGCGGTCGCCTTCACGGCCAGGCTTGTCGCATGAAACGAGCAAGCCCACCAGTTCGTCGCGAATGACCAGCAGGCCCCGTTCGTTGGTGCGGAGCAGCTCGGTTGCCATCTCTACGGTGGGGTCGTTAGTGGTGTAGCGCTTCACCGGGCGCTGCAACGCCTCGATCTCCTGGCTGGCGGCGGCGATCTGCTCGGTGAGCGTGATCGCGGGCGACGGGCCTGCCGCCTCCTTGTAGAGCTTCGACAGCTTGGCCTCTTGGATGGAGACCTTGGCGTCGCGCACGTGGCGGTCGGCTTCGTAGGCGGCTATGGCGTCTGCGGCGAGCCGTTCGATGTGGCGCGTGCCCTCTTGCAGGGCGGGGGACTTCATGGAGCTAGGCGGCGCGATGACGGCACCCCAGAGGTTGGGGACGACCTGCCAGGTGTCGTAGCGCTTGGGGTAGAGGCCGATGTTGCGCCCGGCGACGGCTCCTAGCGACACGACGGCTGGGATGGCGATCATCTCGACAGGCACGCTCATGCGCTCGGCCTCGTCGACCAACCAGGCGCGTAGCGGCTCTGGCAGGAGGTCAGGCGGCATGCCGGGCGCGACCTCAGCCTCGGTCAGGGGCAACGGCTGCGGCCAAGTGGCCTCGGGCTCCTCGGCGTCATCGGGGCAGCAGGCTCCATCGTGGAGCTGGTCGGCGTCTGCGGTCAGGGCAGCGTCAAGCTCAGCTTCGAGGCTGGCGAGACGCTGTTCGCCGTCCGCAGGCCAGTCGAAGAGGCTGAGGTGGCGGTACTCGGCGGTGAGCTGGTCGACGCGTCCGGGGGCGGCGGCCGGGCGCTGCGCGAGGGCGGTCAGCTTGCCGTCGATGCGCTGGAGGGTGGCGGATGGGGCTGTCATGCGCTGGTGGCGGCTTCGCGCTCGATGAACGCCTCGACCTCGCGGTGCGGGATGAGGATCTTGCGGCCGACCTTGATGTGCCGGATGCGTCCCGCTCGGAGAAGTTCGTAGACGTTGCCGCGGCCGATGGCGCCGCCAAGCGCGTAGCGGAACTCGTCGGGGCTGAGAAGGGGCTTCGTGTTGCGGTCTTGCACAAGAACTCCTAGCGCCTCCTCGTGGGCGGAGGTCGCGGTTGATGTAGGGGTGGCTTCTGGCCCACGCCCCTTCGGCTTCAAGTGGTTCGGGGATCGCGGCGTGACGCCCTACCAGTAGAGGTGAGGGCGCTTCGTGAGGGGCGGCGGGGCTCATTTGTCCGTGGTGCTGGGCTCAGAGTCCCGCCTGGCGAGGTGGTTAGTTGCTGACGAGCTATGTCTGATATGGCTTCGTGGCGGCCTGATGAAGTCCTCTCGTGCGACCCGAGTTGGGTGGGCTGCGGCTGCGTTGGGTTCTGTCGGGTGGGGAGCGAAGGGTGCGAGGCTCGTGGCCGCGCGTTCTTCAAGGTTAGTCGGGGCTGCTCAGAGCTTGTTTTCGCGTTCCCTGTTGAAAGTTCGCGTTCCGTGTTGACAGCTCGGCCTGCGCGAGCAAGAGTGGCTTGTGGCGGGCGACTTCGAGTACATCCAGCCTTCAGGTCAGGCCTGCCTCAACCCGGCTTGCTCTTACTTCGAGGTGACCGGTCAAGGAAACATCCAACGCTTTGGAGTCACGGAGCGCCGCGTGCAGCGCTTCCGCTGCAAAAAGTGTCGGAAGACGTTTACCGAGTTGGCCGGAACGCCGATGCACCGACTGCGCCATGACGAAGCCACGGTGGTCGAGGCTGCAACCAAGGTCTTGTTGGGTGCGCAGTCGATCAGTGATACGGCTCGCGAGTACGGTGTGCCCTACTCGACAGTGAAGCGTTGGGTGGACGTGGTGCGTCCATACAGCGACCTGACCGACCAGGTCGAGTTGGTCCTGAATCGGCGCATGCGGGCCGTAGCCTGGAGGTTGGCTGTCCTGGAGCATGCTCTTTCGCTGGGCCTGTTGACTCGGGCTCGGTATGACCTGGCGACGGATCACATCACCGAAGGTTCTGAGGACGGCGCTGCTGTCTTTGCGGACGTTCTACGTGAACTGGTGACTATGCACGGCGATCTAGCGAAGCTGGGCGCGGCCGTGCGCGAGGAGTACGAAGCAACGCTGCGTGACCTAACCCGTCCAAGCCACTGAGTAAGGCGGCAGAGAAGTCAGGCGGCTCGTGGGTCTTGCAGTTCACGGGCGGCTGACCAGACGATGCGAGCTTCGCGCTCCTCAAGGGCGGCGAGGTCGGGTACTTCTCTACCGAGCACGCTCGTGGCGTAAGCGAGTTGGTCTCGTCGCGCTACGCCGAGCTTGGCAAGCTCCTTCTGCATGAGGGCGGCGCGTTTCGGGCCGATGGCGTCGCTTACCAGCTCCCGGCTCTGGGGCGCACGCTGCGGTGCTGCGAGCGTGGGTGATCCCTTGAGCTGCTTGGTGTTGGCGTCGTAGTCGACCCACTGGGTGGGTAGCGAGTAGAGGTAGCGGCCGAGCCCGAACTTGGTGCAGGCTCGCTTGAAGGCTTGCGCTTCGGCGCTGGTGCCGGCGATGTCGGGGTTGCTGTCGCCGCTTTCGCCGGTGCTGCTTCTGGTGACGTCGAGGATGGTGAGGTGGCAGATGAGTCGGTGTTCGCCCCAGGGGGTGAACTGGACGTGCCACTCTCCGGGCACGAGTAGGTTGAGGCGGTCTTCGTAGGCGCGTGGGTCGGCGTAGGCGAGGGCGATGGCTTTGGTCTTGTCGCGGTTGGTGGCTCCGGCGCGGTACTTGATCTCGCTGGCGTCGAACGGTTCGGCGAGGCGTTGGAGCAGGTTGTGCCAGTCGATGTTGTCGTTCATGGCGCTCCTTTCAGGGGCGGTTAGTAGATGCGCGGCCTGCGGTGGCCCGTGGGCGGTGTGGTGGGTTCGAGCAGCTGGGCGTTGTTTAGCGCCGCCTCTAGTTCGACGGTGATGGGGTGCTTGCTGCTGAGTTCGTTCTCGACCTCGCTAAGTAGGTCTTCGAGCGCCTGATAGTTGGCGGGAGTGACGGGGAGCTTGTGGCCTTGTGTGAGGCGCTGTAGGTGGAGGCGTTGGCTGGGGGTGAGGGCTCGTAGGTGTTGCCGGACGGCGTTGGTGGGGCTGCTGCCGTCGTCGTTGCGGCCGGTCCCGTGACAGTCGTCGCAGGGTTCTTGGCGTTCGGTGGGGAGGTAGTTGCCGTGGTAGGTGCTGTAGTAGCCGGGGCCGCCGACGTAGACGAGGTAGCCGTCGCCTTGGCAGGTGTAGCACCAAGGAATGTCGGGCTTCTCGCTCAGTAGGTCAGTGAGAGTGAGGGTCATGCGGCTAGCTCTCCTTTCGTGCTGGTGGCGCGTACGCGGCCTTCGAGGTCGGTGATGGGGGCGTGGAACCGCTTGATGCTGATGAGGCGTGCGGCGTCTTGGTGGAGTGAAGCCGTGAGGGTGAAGCCGTAGTGGTGCAGGAGGCGGTCGACGGCGATGAGCGGTTCGGGGTTGGTGATGGTGAGGCAGGCGAGCTTGAGGCTGTCGGCCTTGGTCTCGTGGAGGGTCAGGGCGGTCCTGGCGGCGAGGTCGGCTAGTAGCGCGTCGACCTGGTGGCCTTCAGGGCAGGTGGTGAGGGCGTGGATGAGGGCGCGGAAGAGTTGCGGGAGGGTCATGTCTGGCTCCTAAAGCGAAGGAGCGCCAGGACCTTAGTGGATCGCTGGCGCTAGTGGGAGTTCGGGTTGTAGGCGGCTCCAGTTGGTGAGTTGGTCAGGCTGGTGCTCCTTTCTGCTGGTCAACTGCTGACGAAGGTGAGTGGCGGGCGTTTGGACGCCTGCCCGGAGGACGTGGACGGGTTGGTGGGTTCCGCTTTTGGCTCGGTGCTGGCGGCGTCGGGGTCGGCCGTCAGTTGTTCGAGGATCTGGTCGGCGGCTTTGCTGGCTCGGTCTCCGGCTTGGATGAGGTCTTCGAGGCTGTCGGTCCAGCTGGCGAGGTAGGCGAAGGAGTAGGTGCTGGTGTCGATGCCGATTGCGTTGGCTACGAGGAAGGCGGTTGTTTCGGCCTCCAGCTCGGCGCCGTGGCGGTTCTCGCTGCCGCTGTGCAGGAGCATGTGCGCCGCCTCGTGGCATAGGGTCTTGAAGGCTTGGGTGTGGCTGAGGCCCGGCCGGATGGCGATGTGCTTGTCGGCTGGCCGGTAGACGCCGAGGGCGTGTTCGTGCTGGAAGTCCCAGCTGACGCGGACGCCTTTGCTGGCGCAGAACATGGCGAGGCGGAAGTGGAGTCCGGCGAGCTTTACCTGAGCTTCTGGCGTGTCCGTGAGCAGGCGGGGGCTGTCGCGTTGTGGGATGGGTTCGCCGTCGGTCTGGGCGAGGTCGAAGACGTAGACGGTCTTGAAGCCGACGAGGTTGAGCTGGTCGTGGTCGTCAGGATCGCGGACGAGTAGCGGCGCGAGGATTGCGATGCCCTTCTCGCCTTTGCGGACGAAGCGGTTGCTGGCCTGCCAGGTGCGGTACCCGGCGACGAGCTGCGCGTCGGGGCGCTGGGCGAGGATCAGGAGGGTGTTCATGTAGCTGTAGTTGTGGAAGCGCTGGCGGAACTGCAGGGCTCTCTTCCAGCCGTCGCTGGTCATGAGGTCGGTGACTCCCTTGTGGAGAATGTCGAGAGCTGCCTGTTTGTTGTCCTGCTTGGCGGTGGTGGTCATGGCGTGCTCCTAAACGAGAAAAGCCCCGACCTTCGTTAGAAGATCGGGGCGGTCTTGTGGTTGCTGGCTGGTGGCTGGAGAGGGGCGACGGTCTACAAGTCTGCTGCTCCTTTCAGTCTGTGGTGGGCGTTGGGGTTCATGCCTGTGGCATGAGAAAGCCCGCCGTTAGGCGGGTTCTCGGGTGGGATGCAACTGAGTGATGGCGGCGCTAGTGCCGGCGCTGCTAGGTTTCGAGTTTCCTATTTCGATCGCGACACGAAGCTGACAGGGGGAGGGGGGTCTAACAACCCCGCGGATACTCAAGTGTTGGGGGGCTACCCGGACCAGGAGGAGGGGGTACTTCTCAGAAGGCAGTACAGCCAGGCGGCCTTTGGCGGCGACAGAAGTCGGCCTTTTCCGCCCGGTCTGGTTTTGCTGCACCTTTCACGCCCAGCTATATACACAGACAAGCATCTGACCTGGGGAGTGGGTACGATAGGCCTATGCCACCTAAGGCGTTCATTTCGTATGCCTGGGAGTCGGAAGAGTTGCGTTCGTGGGTTCGTGACTTGGCTACCCGGTTCCGAGGAGATGGTGTTGACGTCACTCTGGACCAGTGGCATCTGGCGCCGGGTGACCAGTTGCCTCAGTTCATGGAAGAGGCAGTCAGAACCAACGACTTTGTCCTCATCGTGTGCACCCCCACATACAAGGCTAAGTCCGACTCTCGTCAGGGTGGCGTCGGATACGAGGGCGACATCATGACGGCAGAGGTAATGGCCGACAGGCAGCACAGGAAGTTCATTCCCTTACTGCGTATAGGCGAGTGGGCCGAGAGCGCACCGTCGTGGCTTCGAGGGAAGTACTTCGTTGATATGCGAAGTGGCGCCGCTGAAACCGGTTATTCGGACTTGCTAGCAACGATCCTCGGTACCCGCCAGCAAGCCCCGCCTGTGGTCGTTCAGAAGCGGCCAGATGGAAGTCAGCGCACGGCTCCCTCGCAGCCGGCTAACGCAGATGAGCCCATGCGCATCGTCGGCGTTATCGTGGATGAGGTAACCCAACCGACGCTCGATGGAAGTCCCGGAAGTGGACTTTACAGAGTTCCGTTCCGACTTTCGAGGGCGCCCTCAGTCGAGTGGTCACGGCTCTTCGTGGAGGCTTGGAACCGCCCCCCGCGCTGGACTTCTATGCATCGTCCTGGTATCGCGCGAGTGGTAGGAGACAAGGTGCTCCTTGATGGGACCACTATGGACGAGGTAAGGCGATACCATCGGGATACGCTTGTCCTTGCCGTTGAGCAAGCAAACGCTGGCCTGCGACGCCTTGAGGAGCGCCGCAAACTGGCGCAAGAGCAGGAGCAGCGGAAGCGAGAGGAACACGAGGCGCAAGTCCAGAAGTTGGCTAACGAGATTACCTTCGACTAGGAAACAGCGCGTCCTATTCGGCATGTAACGGTAGGTAGCGATAGGCGGCAAGTTCCGCAGTTGTTGCTCACAGGCAGACTCAGTGCGTGCGCTCGTTCCACGTGCCCGACGAAGCCTCTGTCCGTGCGAGATGTATCTTGGAGAAGGGTGTTTCT
Source organism: Truepera sp. (assembly GCA_032027045.1). NCBI lineage: Bacteria > Thermotogati > Deinococcota > Deinococci > Trueperales > Trueperaceae > Truepera > Truepera sp. The sequence continues at coordinate 426,543 of JAVSMU010000001.1, forward strand.
GTCCTTCTACTCCTGGGAGCCCGGCAACGCAACTCTCAGGCGGCCACTTAGGTAGTTGCAGCCACCTGCGCTTCCTTGTCTACACGTCAAAGCCGACAAGATGGGTATGTGCAAAGGTCAAAGCACACACTTACCTACTCGGGTCCACTGCTATGAGAGCGGGCAACTTGGTTCGCCAGTCGTCCATCAGCACCAGTTCGCACTGGACGGTTGTTCCGTCGTCGGTGAGTAGTTCCATCTGTCCGGCTGGGACGGTCCTGTCCCACTGGAAAGCGCCAGTGAGCAGATCGAGCACGGCCGCCTTGTAGGTGGTGTCGTCGTTACCCCCGAGGTGGTCGCCTTTGGTTTCTAGTACGGTGATGCGGTTAGCGGTTCCATCGGGTCGTGCGGCGAAGATGAAGTCGGGGTAGATCTTGCCGCGCCGCCAGCCCTGCACGTAGTACTGGTTACGGGCGACGTTGCGGTGCCACCAGTTGAGGGTTTCTTCGGCGTCAAGGTAGACGGCTACGTCGCGCTCGTCAGGGTTGAAGTCGGCGGCGTACTGAGGAGCGAAGAGGCTCTTCTGCAGGGGGCCACCGTCGAGCCCTACGACTTGCGGGGCGTTCTCGGGCTCGGTTGTGACGGAGGTAGTCGGCATGCGCCAGGTGGCGCCGTCGGCGCGGAGGCGGAACTGCACGTTGCCACAGGAGACCTCGTGGCGGAATAGTTGTTCGGCTTTCTCGTCGCGCTTCTCGGCGAGGTACTTGCGGAGTTCACTGAGGATGAGACTGGAGAGCTGGCCGAGGCGTTCGTCGGTGAAACCGCACGCCCTGAGACCGTCCAAGAGTTTGCCGACGATGTCGCGGGCTATCCAGGCGTTCTGCACGATGTCGGAGGTGAGCCTGACCAGGTAGGCGGGGTCGAGGGCGTGCACGTTCTTGTTAGCTTCGACCCTCTCGGCGACGATGCGTTCTTGGCCTTCGGTGAGGGTGATGCGTTGCAGCTGGCTCTCGGCCGCCTGGAAGTTCGTTGGTATGCGAGCGACAAGAGGTCTTACGTCGAGGTCGGTCCAGTCGATCTGATAGAGGATGTCCGTGTCGTAGTCGAGCAGGCGGGCTTTGCCGCGCTCGATCTTGAGGACTCGGGGTAGGTAGATCTCGGTGGTTCGGAACTCAGCGCGGCGTGGGATGTTGCGGGGACCCTTTGTCGTGCTGCCCGTTTCGTCCTCCTGGCGGACTTCTCTTACCAAGTCGCCGAGGCCGCCTTCTTCCAGGCCGGTCTTGACAGCTTGGACGACGTCTGCGGTGGAGGCGTGGTGGGCGTAGACGTAGCACTCGTCAAGGGCTTTGACGTTGGTCTTCTCGGCGTGAGGCTGCCTGAGTATGCGGCCGACGAGCTGGGTCATGCTGTTGAGGCTGGAGCTGGCTGCTAGCGAGCAGAGGACGTAGGCGAAGGGGTTGTCCCAACCTTCTTGCAGCGCTTGCTTGGTGATGATGACGCGCACGCGGTTGGTGGGCGCGAGTAGGTCTTGGTTTTCAGGGTTGTTGAGGTCGTTGGTGTCGGCGGTCTTGATGGCGATCTCGGCGTCCGGGTCGAGCCCGGCTTGCGCGAGCCACTCTTTGACGTCGAGGGCGTGGATGTGGTTGCCGTCGCGTTGGTCTTGGCCGGTGCGTTCGACTTGGACGAGCATGATGGGGCGGATGTAGTTCCCGCCGTTCGCTCGGTGCTCTTGAGCTGCTTCTTGTAGACGGTTGAGCCGTTCGAGGGCAGTGTTTAGGGTGTTGCGCCAGTCGGCATCTTGGAGGGTGGCGAGGTTGAGGGGCATCTTGATCATGCCCTCGCGCAGCAGCTCGACTCCTAGGACGTCCACGAGGACGTTGGCGTAGCGCGCCTCGCGGGGGTTTCTCCCGCCTCGCGCTGCGACGTCCACGGGAGTTGCGGTTAGTTCGAGGACGAAGGAGGGGTTGAAGCCGTAGAGCGTCCTGAACGCGAGGTCGCTGATGGCCCTGTGCCCTTCGTCCATAACGACGACGGGGCGGATGAGCCGGAGCGCGTTGCCGAGGGAGTCCTTGACCATCGGCCACATGCTTCCGGAGCCTGCGGCTGAGCTGTAGGCGTCGAGGTTCGGGGTGGCGTCGAGCGCGGCCTGGTGCGCGGCTTGATCGCCTTCTGGGGGGAAGAAGCCGTGGACGTCGCCGCGGTCCTGGAACATCTTGAGGGAGTCCTTGGTCTCGCGGTTAGCGGCTTGCAGCATGAGGACCATGACGCACAGGTGCGTCTCGACGTCGCGAGCGTTGAGAGGATCGTTCTTCTCCATGATCTTCACGCGGCCCGCCGCTGAGCGGTCCAGCATCTGCCGGTACGGGTGCTCGCGGTCCTTGAGCTGCTTTAGGGTCTGCGTGTAGATAGCTTCGTTCGGGACGATCCAGAGCACGAAGCCGGAGTTCTGGCCGAGGTAACGGCCCATGATCCGAGATAGCGAGGCGGTGGCAAGATAGGTTTTACCGCCGCCGGTGGGCACCTTGAGCACCACGTTAGGTACGCTGCGCCCGACGCCGTCCTTGCGAGGCGAGAAGGGGATGTTGGCGCGGGTGGCCGGCAGTTTGCCCGCCTGTTTCAGGGCTTCCCAGGCTCTCTCGGCGTGGTCTGGTACTTCCAGGCCGAGGTCTGGGTCTTGCTTGGCTAGATCGTGGACGCGGTCGGCGCGTTTCTTCTCGTCGATGAGGTGCGTCAGGTAGTCGTCAACGACGGTTAGGACTCGCGCTTGATAGTCCAGGTCGCGTAGCACTGCTATTCCCTTTCGACGCGGTAGAGCGCGAACGGGAGCGGGGCGAACTCAACGGGGAGGTCTGCGTCGTTGAGCATCTTCTGGGACACGAAGCGCGCGGGTGCGAAGACGACATGGCGACCCTCGCGTGTCTCGGCTATGCTCCTTGCCTTGGCGAGGGTGAGGGCGGCGTCGCTCGACTTCAGGTACTCCAGGTCCGGCTGATAGATGAGCCATACGTGGACCCCGGCGGCTTCGCCCAGGTAGCCGTGACCCGGCTGACCCAGCGCATCTGCCTCTATGGTCTCTGAGGACAGTGGCGTGTTCGTGGCAGTGTGGAAGAGCACGCTCGCCAGCGCCTCAAAGGAGGGCAAGCTCTCACCAGTTAGCAGCCTGTCCATGTCGATAGGATCGCCAAGCGTGCAGTAGGTAAACGTACCGCCAAGACCTTCTGCTTTCTCCTCGACCTTTTTCTCCCCAGTAACAACCAACTCTCCGTTAGTCACCGACTTCCGGATCGTGTCATAGCTGGGGCCATAGGCGTTCTCAAGCCCTTCTACTTTCTCTAACAGCCTGCTGGCTTGTTGGAACTTTGTCCATGTGATCTTCTCGCGAAGTAGTTCGTCGCGCTGAGTCCCGGTAAAAGAGTAGCCGTTGATGACCCGGCGGACTCGCTCGGCAGTCAGCTGATCGGCGTAGTCCTCCATTTCGACCAGGATGAACTTTCGGCTACCCTGGTCCTTCGCGTTTTGAGCGAGGACTGCATGGGCCGTAGTTCCTGATCCGGCAAATGAGTCAAGAACTAGCGCTTCTGGGTTCGGAAGGAGCTGCAGAAGCTTCTCCACCAAGGCAACAGGTTTTGGGAAGTCAAAGACGTTCCCGCCCATGATTTCTGTAACAGTTTTTCGGGCCAAGTCCATGTTGAGATCAGCGTCCAACCAAATGGTCTTGGGTTTCGTCCTTGTTTCCTTTCCTTCTTCATCTGCAAGATAGTCCTTGCGAAAGACCCGCCAGCCACCTTGTGATGACTGACGCCCGACAACTAAGTGGTTTTCGCTTCGTATCTTTGGAATACTCCACGTCCAGCAGGTGGGATTTCCAGCTGAGTCGAGCGGCAAGGCTTCCTCGCTGTGCTCTTCGTCGCGGTTTGGTGACACCTCGCCGGTGTGGGGATTTATGTACAGAGGGAAGTAGAGGTTTGGCCGTGTCTTGGGGTTGAAGGCGGAGTTGCGGTTTCGCAGCTCTAGTAGACGGTAGCGACCCTTGTCGTCCTCTTCGTTGTATTCAGCGAGCATTTTCTCGGTCTTGGGAATGCCAGTTAGCTCGGTTGCGCTCACGTCCTTGGCGAATATGAGTACGTACTCGTGGGTCTTGGCGAAGAACTGGTCTAAGTGCCGACCCTTCGGGTTGAGGCGAGCAATGATGCGACCGAGATTGTTTTCAGAACCGAAGATATCGTCGAGGATAAGTTCGAGTCGATGCCCCTCGTGCTCATCGATCGTGACGAACAGGATGCCGGTATCGGCAATGAGTTCGTGGAGGAGTTTCAAGCGCGGATACATCATTGCTGCCCACTTGTCGTGGCGCAGTCCGTCCTCGATCGTGATGGGGTTGCTGTTGAGCCACTCACGCAGCATGGGGCTGTTGACGTTGTCGTTGTAGCTCCAGCCCTCTTTGCCTGTGTTGTATGGCGGGTCGATGAACACGCAGTCCACCTTTCCGGCATACATGGGAAGGAGTGCTTTTAGAGCGTGCAAGTTGTCGCCGTTGATGATGAGGTTGTCATCGAGGCTGGCGTTGCCTATGCCCTTATCGGCGTGAACCACGAGCGGCCGGAACGGCACGCTTAGGTGATGGTTGTAGACGAACTCTTTACCTTTGAAGACTAGCTCCGGCACAACCGCACCCCTTCTGCCCGCCGGGCCATGACACTGCTTTGCGCGTCATGTAGGGTAACCCGCCTCGCCGGTCCTAAACCGATGGACGCGATCGGCTGGATGTACTCCTGGCTAGTCTCGCTGGCGTTGCAAGCGGGGGAAAACTTCTTAGTGTCATCGCCAGCCGTGCCACACGTGGGCCCGTAACGGAACCTTAGGAACGTAGAGTTCGTAGCTCACTCACCATGCCCATCTGCAATCTTCTGCCAAGTTCTTAGGCGGCAGCCGGTTGCGGCATTGCTGAGTGTTCCGTTGTCGGCGTCCTAGACGCATCGTCGTGACAAGACGTGACGAACCTCTTTCCATTCACACACGAGCGGTCGTTGTCTCAAACCCCATGCCGCCCGCCTAGGGCGAGTACTACTCGCTTTAGGCGCCCTAGATCTCTGGGGTCAGTGCATGCCGGGCGGGAGGATTCCTGAAGCATTCTTCTTTGCGGATCCAGCCTACTTTCGTCAGTTTTGTCAGCAGCAAGAGACCTTACAGAGGCCGGCGCTTGTTGGATCGCCTTCGACAGAAGCACTGGAGCCTAAGCCTTTGGTACGGCTCAAGGACTTTCCAGGCTACGACCCGGAGGGGCATCCGATATGGTGGCAGTGCCTGCTCACAACCTAGTTAGGCGGACCATGGGACAGCCGACGCAGTCATCGCGTAGAGATGCAAAGGTAGGGTCACATAGATGTTGTCAATGAAGCAGTATCACAAGGCGCTCCTACTTGGCGGTGTCCTGTCGCTTGCAGTTGTAGTAACTGGCTGCTCCGCCGCCTTGCCTCCCGATGCTCAAGGACCCCTTTGGGAAGAAGTGGTCAAGGGTGAGCGGGCGAACGCGGCGCGTGGAGGTTGGACCGGGATAGGGCTGATCGTTGTCGGTGTGTTGATGATGGTGGGGTCTATTTTCCCGGATCTGGACCTCATGGCGAGAGTCGGCATCCCGTTCATAAGCTTTTTGGGCATCACAGTGAGAACTTCGATACCAGTTGGTCTTGCTTTCGTCGCCCTTGGGGTGTGGCTCATCAACAAGACGCAGTACACGGTCAGGGTCTCTACTGGGGAGCCAGAAAAAGCCGAGAGTAGGGGCCGAGGGAAGAAGAAGTAGGTGGGGTCCTTCAAAGTCGACCGTACAGCTTATGTACAGCTTATCGGACGATATCGGATGCGCCGCAGCGATTCATTGCAACATCACATGGCGCCGAAACCGCGTCCAGGAGCACGTTCTGGACTCAGGCGGTTTCGGCCGTCACGTGCTGCTTGCAGATGGCATTCAGAAGGTCAGGGGTTCGAATCCCCTCGGCTCCACCACAAGAGTTAGCGTCCTAGACGCAAGAGGAGCCCCGGCAAGAGGCCGGGGCTATTTTGTGGGGCTTAGCGATCGGGTTTACTGCCTCCGAAACCCTCAAGCACGGTCGGAAACAGCTTAGGCACCCGGGCTGGGTAAACGGCAGCATGAGACGGCGGCTAATCTGGGCGACGCCGAAGGTTGCGGTGCTCGGCTTCGGGGAACGGGGTCACGGAACAGCGAAGGCGCGGAGCACCCGGAAGTCGCGACCTCCTGCTATCTCCGTCGGACACCTGCAACGTGGGTATCTCGTGGGGTGCGGGACCGGAGCATGTCCAACACGCTCCCCTCATAGCGCTTCCTCAACAGCATGATGAGCGCCAGAGCCAAGACCGGATTGGCGAGCGTCCACACTCCCAGTGGCGTTATGCCCAGGAGGAAGACGATGCCTCCCCAAAGACCCCACCGAACGCGCTCGCCCTTACTGAGGATGAGCAATCCAACGCCGATCTCGTAAGCAGCCGCCAGGAGGCCGAAAAGCGCCGGAGCGAGCACTACCACGTGCTCGAACGCCCAGCGGTAGAGCGGAACGACAGGTGCGTCCGTGCCCAACGCAACGAACTGCGCGGGGTTGGTCAAGACCAGCACGCCGTTGACGCCGAGCGCCATCACCAGGAAGTAGAGGCCGACGAAGAGGCGACCGGCATCAGGCTTCAGCCAGCAAAGGAGCAAGACGAGCAGGCTGAATACGAGAAAGACGATCATGGGCGTCATGATCATCACCTCGCCGTCATGAACCGGCGAACGCAGCCGAGGGCCAACGTTGCCACAGGATGCTGAACAAGATGCCAAGGCTGATGACCATGCCCAGCACCAGCCACGGGTGCCAGAACAGGCCCAACAAGAGGAGCGAGGCACCAGCTGCGACGCCCCCAAACACCAGCCAAGCACCGTGAAGGAAAGGCACGCCGAGCACGCCAAGGCCCGCCAGTACGAAGCCGACCGCCGTAATGACTACGAGTATGAGCCCGAGGACGCGAAGATTGCCCCCGCCGCCTGCGAGCAACCAGGAGTGGCCGAGTTCGAAGGGCCACGTCTTGGCGTCAGCCGGCCTCGGAGAGAGGTACGAGGCGTGGATGAGGCCATGAGCGACGAGGAACAGCGCGAACAGGCTACGCCACATAGGATCCTCCAGCGCAGATAACGGTTGCGTTCCGGACAGGCTTGTCCCCGTCAGACTAGGGTGTGGCAAGAGTTGGCCCAAGAAACGGCTGAACGTGCGACGTCAACCACCTCCCGTTCTTGCCGAGGAGTCATTGTCGTGAGGATGACGGCTGGAGCCTGGATTGCTGTGAACCAATATCTGCGCGGGTTCACCGGGCTGCAGGGCGGCGAGCGGAGCGTCCAACGATGGCGTCCTCGCGGGCAGGCCTCGCGACCTGATCCCTAGCGAAATGGTGGAGCTACAGGGCAGCGGCAAGAAGTGGCGAAAGTCCCTACCTCCAGACCCTACCGTCCGATTCGCGTGGCTTGTCCTGGCCACCCATACCAGGGTGATTTCGCAGCTCCGACTTGGCAGCAAGGTGAAGGGCGATAAGAAGGGCCAACGAAATTCGCATGAGCGCCTTAGATGGATCAGGTATGGCCGGGGAACCCCTCACCGACAGTGTAATTTGCCAATTGCCTACAAGGTCGGCTCAATCAAGATTGCCCGCAACGCAAGCAGCAGGAACCAGAATGTGGGGTGACCATGAGCACGAGCAAGGCCAAGACCAAGAGCGAATACCCGCAGACCGACGTCGAACTCACGTCCGAAATACTCGCGCGGCTCTCCGATCCGCCCTCGAAGGGAGCGAAACCGGTGTCGTAGCAACCGGTCGCCATGCCATCAGCGGCTCCAACGCCGTCCAAGACCTGATTGACGCCTACCGGTCGGCCGTCATGGAACAGGCCATCGACGACATGCCTCGGGCCGTCCGCGAGCAACACGACCACAGCCTCAGGGATTCCGCGGCAACCCTTGGTATCAGCCGCGGCCGCGCCCACCAGCGCGAGCACCCCGACGTCAACTCGCGCTTCGACACGCTCCAAAGCTTCCAAGCACCTACGGGTGAACCGTCCGCGTAGGACCGGTCCCCAGGGCTCCGAACCAGAAGATCCTCATCGCCGAACCACCCGACGACGGTCACCCCGACCCAGACCCCGCTTACTAAGGCATCCGAACGCAAGACGGGGTCACGTGGCCCGGCGCCTGAGCGTCGTGTGCCGCCCTGAACTATGCTGCGCGAATGCCGGAACCAGACGTCGCAGTCGACCTACCTGCGCTGATCGCCGATCACGCGAGCAGCGGCTTCAGCCCGAGCGGCATGGTCGCCATCGCCAAACGCGGCGAGGTCGTGCGCTTCGAACCTTGGGGGCAGGACGGCTACACTCCACGCTCTCTGTTCCGCGTCGCGTCGTGCACCAAGAGTTTCACGGCCCTGGCGCTGCTCATCTTGCGCCGCGCCGGCCGGTTGAGTCTGGACGACGAGATCGCTCTACACCTGCCGGAGTTGACCACAGAGGCGGACGGGGCTTGGCCCGTGCTGCGCCTAAGGCACCTCATGAGCATGTCGGGCGGTCTGGCCACCGACAACCCGTGGGGTGACCGGCAGGAGTCGATAGGCCGTGAGCAGCTCGCCGCCTGGATGAAGGGCGGTTTGAGGCTCATGTTCGCCCCGGGCAGCGCCTACGAGTACTCCAACCTCGGCTATGCCTTGCTCGGCGAGGTCATAACGCGAGTTAGCGGGCAGGACTACCGACAGTTCGTGCAGCAACGCATCATCGAGCCGCTGGCGCTTCAGGACACCAAGTTCGCCGGCAACGGGCCGGACTCCGTGGTGCCGAGTTATCACCGCGAGCCGCTCCTTCCGGGCCGGCCGGGGGGCTGGGCGTGGCACGAGCAGTCCACGCCGGGAGCGTTCTCTCCCATGGGTGGGCTGTACTCCAGCGCCCACGACATGGCGGCGTGGGCCAACCTGTTCCTGGAACGAGACGTGCCGGGCGGGGTCGGTTTCACGCCCGCAGACCTACTGGAGGCGCAGCAGACACAGTGCTTGATCGGCAGTGATCGGGCGGAGGCGCCGCTCGGCGGGCTGGTGACCACCAGCTACGGCTTCGGCCTCAAGATCGAGCGATACGCCGAGCACGGCAAGCTAGTGTCGCACGCGGGCGGTTACCCGGGCTTCACGGCGTACATGTGCTGGCACGAGGAGTCGGGCCATGCGGTCATCGCTTCGGCCAACGGGAGTCACTCCGCGGCGCCGGCGCTGGCGCGGAAGGTGATGCTGCGTCTCGTCGCGCAAGAAGGGCCGGCAGCCCAAAGCCCAGCGCCTTGGGGGGAGACCCTGACGGCTGTTGCCACCCTGGAGGACCTCGTCCGCTCCGTTGGCCACTTGGGCGCGGGAGCGTTGATCGAGCGGTTCCAAGCCGTGTTCGCGGAGAACGTGGAACTGGACTTCCCGCTGGCCAGGCGCGTCGATTACTTGCAGCAGGCGCTCGTGAGCCTGGGCGCTGTGCGCCCGGCGGGTCAGGCCGAGCCGCCCGTATGCGAGCAGCCGTGCCGCGCCAGGTGGCATGTGCCTACCGAGTTGGGTCGTCTGGAGCTCTTCATCGAGCTTATGCCGGTGGCGCCGTTCGCGGTGCAGACCTTCTCCGCCGTGGCCGTCCGCGGGAGCAGTAGGGTGCTGCTCTTTTGAAGCCACGGATCATAAGGGGTGCCGCTCGGCGCCTCGGGGTTGCGCGGCCGTTGCTCCACGGAGGAGCGGCGCCCTGGACGCCAAGAAGGTGGCGCCTAGGTCAACCCGGGTAGCGCCTCGAGGAACCGCGTCGTCAGTTCGGGATCGAACTGCTTGCCCGCCTGGGCCGCCAATTCGGCAACGGCTTCCTCTTGAGTCCACGCTCGCTTGTACGGCCGCTTGCTCCTAAGGGCGTCGTAGACATCCACCAGGCTGAACATCCTCGCCAGGAACGGGATTTCCTTACCCGCAAGTCTTTCCGGATAACCGTTGCCATCCCACCGCTCGTGATGACTCCTTACGAGCTCCCGCGTCTGGGTGGGCAGGAACGGGATATCCCTGAGCATGTCGACCCCGAAGAGGGTGTGCTTCCGGATGACCTCGAACTCCTCCTCCGTCAGCCGACCCGGCTTCAGAAGAAGCGCATCCGGTACAGCGATCTTGCCCAAGTCGTGCAGATACGCTCCCCAGACGAGCGCCTGACTCTCCTCCCTGCTGAGGCCCAACGCCTTCCCGAAATGCTTGGCCAGCTTGACGACCCTGTCGGTGTGTCCCCGGGTCTCGAGGTCGCGGAACTCGAGGGCGACGCCTAACGAGCGGAACGTCGCTTCGCGGGTCGACCTGATCTCGTCCAAGTGCTGGGCGCGCTCGAAGGCGTTCTCGAGGCGCTTTGCGAAGCCGCCGGCGATGCGGATCATGTTGTCGTCTATCGAGGCGTGACGGTCGATGGTGGCGAAAGCTATCGTGTGGACCACTCGTCCACCCTTGCGGATCGGCAACGCCAGCATGGAGCGCACGCCCGTCTCGGCATAAGGTTTGAAGCTCAGCGGCCACGACGGGTAGTCCTCAACGCCCAAGGGCTCCCCGGTCGCGGCCACCCGACCGTTGACGCCGGCCCCCAACGGTTGAGGAGCTCGGATTATCCGGGCGATCTCGGCGGCGTTCTTGCCCAAGACGCGCGTGAAATGGACCTCGCCACCGCGGATCTCGCTGAACATGGCCGTGTCGAACCGAAAGGTCTGGAGGAGGCTCTTCGCCCCATGCTCGATGAGCGCATCGGTGTCGTGGATGGTCTCTATCTCCGCACCGAACTCGGCGAGCTCCTTGTAAGCAGCAAGAAGCCGCTCCAGGCTTCGCCTCTCCTCGCCGAGTGTCCGCTGCAGGTCGGCATGCTCGAACAGCGCCGAGAGAACATCGGCGAACAGCTGCGCGAACTCGCGGGCGTCATCGTCGAAGCCGTCCGAAGCCCGAGAGCCGCTGATGTTGAGGAACGCGACCGGCCTGCCCTCGACGTTCACGGAAACGTTGAGGTTCGCACGCGGCGCATCTTTCGCTGAGGGAGGGACGCGGCTCTGATCCCCCGTGCCGCTTCCTTTCTGGCTTAACTCTTCCGCCTTGAGGAGCAGACCGTCGAAGGCCTCGATCTCCAGGCCAACGGCAGCAACGGCTCTGAACCTGCCACCGTCCACCACCCAGAACGAACCCGCTTCCGCCCCCGGCACCATCTCGATGGCTGCTCCTATCAGGCGCTGGTAGAACCGATCGTCGATCTTCTGCCTGAGCGTCTGACCCAAGAACGTCGATAGAACGCGGTCGAAGTTGGCCTTCTTCAGCAGCTTCTCGGCTTCTTGCGGGGCGGCGGTAACCTCCAGCGCGACCCCCACCACGCCGATGATCGTGTCGCCCCCACCGCGCAGCGGGGAGAGGTTCACAAGATATTCACGCTGCGAGACGCTCATCATGTAGTCGGAGCTGATGCCCTCGAGCGCTTGCTTGTGCATCTCGATCGAGCCGGGCGGGAGACCCAAGGCCTGTTGAACCTCCGAAAGTGCCCGGCCGGCAAACGCCCCGTGCAACGACTCGGGCGTCGCCAGGTTCCCGCCGTGCCACGAAGTAACGCAAAGAGCGGTGTCCACCGTCCAGGTAGCGGCCGGTAGCCGAGTGATGATCAACTCGCCCGTCACGGTTCGATCCTAGGTGAAGCGGTCATCTAGCCTCCGCGCGAAGTTTCACTGCAGGTCGCCACTGCGTCGATCCTGCATACATACACCCGTGAGCAGGCGTGCAGCTAGCCGCACCGAGGCCGCCCCACGCGAACCGCTTGACAACGACTGTTGCAGGGCCGTATGTTTTCACAACAGAACGTGTACAATCCTGTGGACCCCGTCGATGGCTCACTGATAGTTCGACCTCGAAGACGCCCAAGTGGCGGAAGGAGCAACCGTATGAAGTGTTTCAGGTGGATCGCGATCCTAGCCCTGGTAACGGTCATTGGCAGCGCCAATGCCAAGTCGTTGTCGTTCGTGCTGGACAGTGAAAACAACCGGGCCGACGAGGCCCAGGCCATCGCCGCACAGTTACAAGAGATCGGCATCGACGTGCAGGCGCGCGTTTGGGAGTGGACCGTCCTCAAGGAACAACTCCTCGCGCACAACCGCGATGCCTACTTGACCGACTGGGGCAGCGCCTACTTCGACCCCTTCGACCTGGCCATCCCGAAGTTCGGGACCGCCGCTCGCGGGAACTACTCCGGGTACTCGAACGAGTTGGTCGACAAAGCGTTCGAGACCGCCTCCACCACCGTTGACGACGCTACGCGGGCCAACGCCTATCACGAGGCCCAGCGGCAGATCTTCAACGACGCGCCTTGGGCGTTCGGATACGTGCTGCAGACCATCGAGGCCGCTTCCACCAAGGTCAAGGGCTGGGCGCCTGCCGCCGACAACAGCGAGAACATGGCCGGCGTCAGCATCGAGGGCGGCGACAGCGTCGTCGTCGGCATGCGCACCAACGCGCTGGTGACGTTCGACCCCGCCATGTACCGGGACCGCGACACCGAAGCCGTGCTCAGGAACATCTACGATTCGCTGACGACTGCCTCGCGCGAGGGCCAGGTCGGCCCTGGTCTGGCGACCGACTGGCGCGTGGTGGACGACGTTACGTTCGAGTTCGACCTCGTTCCCGGAGTCACCTTCTCCAACGGCGAGCCCCTGACGGCCGACGACGTCGTCTTCACCTTCGGTCGGGTCCTCACCGAGGGCGCCATCGACGGGGCCAGCAGCCCCCGCGCAGGGCTGCTCGGGCCGCTCGATCACGTCGAGAAGGTCGACGACCTCACCGTCAGGTTCGTTTACCAGAAGACCTTCCCGCAGGAGCTGCTGCTTCAGGCGCTCACGCACTTCCAGATCGTCCCGCAGGACTACATCACCGAGGTCGGCAACGCCGGCTTCGCCAGCGCGCCCATCGGCAGCGGCGCCTTCACCTTCCTGCGGGGCAGCCTCGACTCTCAAGTGGTTCTCCAAGCCAACCCCAGCCACTGGCGTGGCGCTCCCAAGCTTTCCACCGTCGTGTTCCGCATGATGCCGGAACCCTCGACGCGCATCGCGGCCCTGTTGTCAGGCGAGATCCAGATCGCTCAGGCCATCCCACCCGACCTGGTTTCCCGCCTCACCGGAGCGCCGAACGTCACCGTGATGACGGCGTTGGGCACGCGCTCCTACCAGCTGGAGTTCGACGTCACCAAGCCACCCTTCGACGACGTGCGCGTCCGCAAGGCGATCAACTACGCCATCGACTGGGAGAGCATCCTCACGAACCTCTACCAGGGCTACGGTGAACGCCTCGCCACCGGGTTCCTCCCCAGCGGCTTCGGTTACGACGCCGACCTCGCTCCTTACCCGTACGATCCTGAGAAGGCGCGCGAACTCCTGAAAGAGGCCGGGTACGACGTCAAGTAGCATCTAGTTGGAGGGCGCAACAGACCTCCGAGCCGTCGCCTTACTGAAGTTCCAAGGAGTCGAATGCGCCTGCTGAAACTGCTAGAACGAGTGCTCTCCGCCATCCCGGTCGCGATCGGGGTGGCGGTGATCGCGTTCCTCTTCCTGCGCTTCCTGCCAGGCGACCCGGTAGAGATCATGCTGGGCGACACTCAGGTCACCCAGCAACAGATAGACAGCCTCAGGAACCAGCTCAACCTCGATGAGCCCCTCTACCGCCAGCTGTGGTTGTTCCTCACCGGTCTGGTCCAGGGCGATTTCGGCATGAGCTTCGTGAAGAACCAACCCGTCGTGAAGCTCATTGCCGAAACGCTTCCGGCCACGATCGAGTTGACCATCGCCTCCATCCTCTTCGCCATGCTCATCGCCCTGCCGGTCGGGATCATCAGCGCGCTGCGAGAGGGCTCGTGGCTGGACCGCACGGTCTTGTCGGGCGCGCTGCTAGGCGTAAGCATGCCGGCCTTCTGGTTCGGCTTGCTGCTGATCCTCCTGCTGTCCGTCGAGGCGCACCTCTTGCCGACGTCCGGCCGCATCAGTTCGACGCTGATGGTAGATCACCGTACCGGCTTCCTACTTATCGACTCGCTACTGGCGGGCGACTTCCGCGCCTTCCGTGACGCCGTCTCCCATCTGATCCTCCCCGCGCTGACCCTCGGAGTGGTGTTCTCCGCCGTCCTGGCACGCGTGGTGCGCGCCTCGATGATCGAGGCCCTGCATAAGGACTACGTCACCACGGCGCGCGCCAAGGGGCTCCGCGAGATGGCCGTCATCGTCAAGCATGCCTTGAGGAACGCCCTCATCCCCGCGCTCACGGTGGCCGGGTTGCAGATCGGTGAACTGCTCGGGGGCAACATGATCGTCGAGACGGTTTTCGCCTGGCCCGGCATGGGCCGGCTAGTGGTCAGCTCCATCTTCGCCCGTGATTACGTGGTGGTCCAGGTTGCCGTCATGCTGTACGCGTTCACGTACGTGGGCGTGAACCTCCTGGTCGACGCCCTCTACACGCTTCTCAATCCCCGAATCGCGTTATGACGCGCAGCCCTCGGATGATCGCCGGCACCGCCTCGCCCAGACCCCGACCGCTAGGTGCCGTGCTGGCGCTGGCGCGCCGGGTAGTGCGCACGCCCCTGGGCCTGATCAGCATGGGGGTGGTGGCGTTGTACATAGTCATGGCCATCTTCGCGCCGCTGATCGCCCCTTACGCGCCCGACGCGACCTCCCTCGGAGCACGGCTGCGGCCCCCGTCGTTGGAGCACCTGTTCGGTACCGACTCCCTCGGGCGCGACATCTTGAGCCGCACCATCTATGGCGCGCGAGTCAGCCTCATGATCGGGATGATCACGGTGGCGATTACCGCGACGTTCGGTACGGCCCTGGGCGCGTTCGGCGGCTATTTCCGCGGCGGGTTCGATGCCGTCACCGGGCGGCTGACGGAGCTGCTCCTGGCGTTCCCGTACCTGATTTTCGCCATCGGGATGATGGCGTTCTTGGGGCCCGGTTTCATGAACCTGGTGATAGCACTCTCGCTCAAGGGTTGGGTGGAGTTCTACCGCCTGGCGCGCGGCCAGACCCTGGACCAGGCCCAGCTCGAGTACGTGGAGGCATCGCGCGCACTCGGCCAGCGCGGCCTGCGTACCCTTTTCAGGGAGGTCCTGCCGAACGTGCTGCCCGCGACGGTGGTGCTGGCGACCCTACGCGTCGGCTACTTCATGGTGCTCGAGGCCTCGCTCAGCTTCCTCGGCGTCGGCATCCCTCCCAACATCCCGGCCTGGGGCTCGATGATCGCCGACGGCAGGAACGTACTGTTCATCGCCTGGTGGGTCAGCACGATCCCCGGCATAGCGCTTCTCATACTGGTACTTGCGATCAACCTCCTGGGCGAGCGCCTCCAGGAGATCTACGACCCGAAGCGAAGGGGCAAGCGATGAAGCCACGCATCGGCATCACCGTCCACATGGCGGAGCACTCGGAAGGCCGCAACCAAGCGGAGGTCAGGTTCTCACTCACCGCGCGTTACGCAGAAGCGGTGCTGGAGGCGGGCGGCCTGCCACTCCTTCTGCCGACTCACCCCGACTCCGCGGCGCCTCCGGCCGAGGTCGTGAGCATCGTCGATGGCCTGCTCTTGAGCGGTGGCGGCAGCCTCCCGCGCCAGTACTTCGCCGACAATCCCAACCCCAGCCTGCGCCAGACCAACCCGCTTCGCTTCGATGTCGAAGTGGCGCTGGTTCGAGCAGCCCGCGCCGAACGCCTGCCCATCCTAGGGATCTGCCGCGGCCACCAGACGATGCTGGAGGCCCTCGGCGGCGCCCCCGTCAGGAACCTAGATGCCGAGGCGGGCGACGCCGACCACTACCAGAGCCAGCCGAGCGACGTTACTACGCATGGGCTTCGGACCGTGCCCGGGTCGCGCCTGGCCGGTTGGCTTGGCGAGGAAACGCGCGTGAACAGCTTCCACCGCCAGGTCGTACAAGAAGTGCCGCCCGGCTGGCGGGTCGCGGCGTGGTCGGACGACGGGCTCGTCGAGGCGATCGAGGCCAGCGAGGGCTTCGCCATCGGCCTACAGTTCCACCCCGAGTGGCTGGAGCAGCGAGAGCCCGCGTTCCGCCGGATATTCGAGGCGTTCGTGGCGGCCGCCGCCGCTCGTTCGTGAGCGCGGCCCTGCCGCTCCCGTCAGTCCCGGTTGAAGTGTTGCCAGGCCTGCTCGGCCGCGGCCAGCCTCTCCGAGGCCTCCGGTAGGGCGGCCTCGACCAAGGTAAGCAGCACGTGGCTGACGCTTACGAGGGCCGTGTACGAGTCGAGCACGCCAGTGCTCCCGGTGTGGGCCCTGAGAATGCGTGCGCCGTGTGGAACGTTGTTGCCTGGGCTGGCATCGGTCAGCACCGTCACCGGCACCCCCGCCGCGGTCAGGTAGCGAAGTGTCCGCTGCACCTCGCGCGAATGGCGCCTGAGCGAGACCACGAGCACGAAGTCGTCGGAACCGAGGTCGAAGAGTTGGTCGACCGAGGCACCACCGGGCGTAGGCGCCGCATCGACCAGCTGGCGCATGGTGCGCAGGACCAAGGCCATATGCAGGGCTATCGGGTACGAGAAGCGCCGGCCGAACAAGACCACCCGTCGCCCCTTCGCCAGGCCCTCCGCGGTGGCCTCGAGCGCATCCTGGTCGAGGTGGGCGTAACTGCGCTGCAGGTTCCTTTGATCGCGGTGGTACACGGCCTGGACCTGGCGGCTCCCGCCGGCGCCGGGATCGGTGAGGACCAGGTCGGAAGGTGTCGAGACCACCTCCAGGTAGGCGGCGCGCGCCGCCTCCTGAAGCTCTGGATAGCCCTGGAAACCGACGTGCTGCGCGAAGCGCACGATGGTCGAGCGGTGAACACCAAGCTCCGCAGCAACCTCCGTGCTCGAGAGGTAGCCCCAGCGGTCGAGGTGCTCGAGCATGTGTGCAGCCAGCCGCCGCTCCTGGGGGGTCAGGGCCTCGGCGGTGTGGTCCAGTCGGTCGAGTATGGCCGCAGACTGATGGGCGGTCGGTGCGCCGGCGTTTTCGGCGTTCGTACCGGCGCCCGCGGCGTCCGCACCGGAGGCCGCGGCGTCCGCATCGGGCCCGTCACCTGGTCGCCCGGGAACTGCACCTTGTTCCGCGCCTCGTTGCCCGGGAGCTGCACCGCGTTTCTTCGATGTGCCCCGAGCGGCCTTGGGCTTTGACGCCATACCGCCTAGCCTAAAGGAATATCCACGTAGGGGAGTGGCAACTTCGACGCACCCGCGGGTGCGTCGAAGCAGGAGCCGACCGCGGCGCGACCGCGAATAGAATGTTCCCGTGGACGCTCGGGTCAACTTCATCACGCTCGCGGTGGCGGATCTCGGCGCCTCGCGGGCCTTCTACGTGGACGGGCTCGGCTGGGAACCCGCTTTCGAGGCGTCGGGCGAGGTCCTGTTCATCCGCCTGTCGCCAACGTTGGTCCTGTCACTCTGGCGAGCGGAGGAATTCGAGGATGAGGTCGGCGCCATACGCGAGGGACCAGGCGCGTCGCCCTTCACGCTCGCCCACAACGTTGGATCTCCGGCAGCGGTCGACGCAGCGCTCGCTATGGCGGTCGAGGCGGGCGGCGCCATCCTCAAGCCCGCAATGCAGCGCGACTGGGGCGGTTACTCGGGCTATTTCACCGATCCCGACGGCTTCGTTTGGGAAGTTGCATACAACCCCGGCCCTATCGGCGTGTCGCTGTTGCAGGCCACGGATCCGTACGAACCTCGGTAGCTCCCGGGCGCGAACGACGCCATCCGTGGCCTACTCCGGCCAGAGGGCCGCAACTCATACGAACGGGCGATATCCAGGCAGGGCGTTGAGCGTCTAAGCTGCATGAATGGTAGTGCCACCTACGGTTCCCGCGCGGGCCCTGCTCGAGGTCAGCCGGTTGCGGCGCGGCTTCGGGAACGTTCAAGCCGTGAAAGACGTGAGCTTCGAAGTGCACGCGGGGGAGACCTATGGCCTCTTGGGCCCCAACGGCGCCGGCAAGACGACTAGCATCTCGATGATCGCCGGCATCCTGAAGAAGGACGGCGGCACGGTCACACTGGACGGCCAACCCGTAGGCACGCGCACGGTGGAGGGTCGCAGCGGCATAGGCCTGGTGCCACAGGAGCTCGCCCTGTACCCCGACCTGACGGGGCGCGAGAACCTCGACTTCTTCGGGCGGCTGTACTCCCTCGGAGGCGCAGAGTTGCGCGCTCGCGGCAACGAGGTATTGGAGATGGTCGGCCTGAGCGACCGCGCCAACCAGTTGGTGAAGGAGTACTCGGGCGGCATGAAGCGGCGGCTCAACATCGCTGCCGGACTCATACACACGCCCAAGCTGCTCATCCTCGACGAGCCGACGGTAGGCGTGGACCCGCAATCTCGCAACGCCATCATGGAGAGCGTCGAGCGGCTCGCCGAGCGCGGCATGGCGGTGCTATACACCACTCACTACATGGAGGAGGCCGAGCGGCTCTGCGACCGCATCGGCATCATGGACGAGGGCCGACTGGTGGCCGAGGGCACCAAGAGCGAGCTGGCCGCCATCATCGGTGGCGACGACGTGGTGCGGGTGACCGCCGAGGGCGACCTGCAGGCGGGCGCCGAGGGGCTGGGCACCGTTCCCGGCGTGACGCGCGTGGACGTGCTCGAAGGCGGCCTGCAGGTCACCGCCAACGGCGCCGCACGCCTTTTGGCCAAGCTCATGCACGTCCTCGACGAGCGCGGCCTGACGGTCTCCAGCATCGATGTCACCGAGCCGGACCTCGAGGCGGTATTCCTCAGGCTCACGGGCAAGGCGCTCAGGGACTGACGGTGCGGGCGGCCCTCCTCATCGCGCTCAAGGACCTGCGGCAGCGGCTGCGGGATCGGTCCTTCTTCATCTTCGGGCTGCTGGCACCCCTCTCGATCGCCTTCGTCTTCAACCTCCTGATCGGCCCGCTTACGCAGGGCACCCCGAACGTGCCGGTCATCGGCTACGTGGATGCGGACGCAAGCGCCGCCTCGGCGGGAATGCGTGCCGTGCTCGGCGCGGCGCAGGACGCCGGCCTGATCACGTGGCGGAGCTTATCGGACGAGGACGAGGCCCGCCAGGCCGTGCGTGCCGGAGACGTCGGGGCCGCTGTGGTGGTGCCCGCCGGGTTCTCGGGGGCCCTGGGCAGGTCCGAGGTCACCGCTCTGGTCGTCACCTCCAACCGAGCCGACTACGCGGCCCGGCTGGCCGAGACGCTCACCGACTCGTACCTCGCCAGGGTGCGCGCCACCTCATGGGCGGTGGCGGCAGTGGGTGAGAAGGGCGGGGTGGCGTTGAGCCCCCTGATCGCAGCGCAGCTGGCCACGGCGCCGCAGCCGGTGCAGTTGGTCCAGCGTCCCACGTCGGCGCGGCAGCTCGACATGGTCACCTATTACGCCGCCGGCATGGCCGTGTTCTTCGTCTTCTTCATCGTGCAGATGGGCGTGGCGGGCCTCCTCGACGAGGAGAAGGACGGCACCATGACGAGGCTGCTCGTCGCCCCGATCGAGCGGCGGTCGATCATCGGGGGCAAGGTGTTGGGAAGCATCGTGATCGGGGTGCTCAGCCTGCTCGTGCTGTGGGGCGCGAGCACGGCGATCATGGGTGCCAAGTGGGGCCAACCCGTCGGGGTGCTGCTCCTGATCGTGAGTGTGGTGGCCGCCGCGGCCGGCGTGCTGATGGCCGTAGCGGGCGTCGCCAGGAGCGCGGAGGCCGCCGGCAACATGCAAGCTATCGTCGCCGTCGTCCTGGGCGCCCTGGGCGGCGTCTTCGTGCCACTGCCCGAGGGCGGTGGGGTGCTCTCGTACCTCAGCCGGCTGTCGCCGCATTACTGGTTCCTGCGCGGGCTGGGCGACCTCGCGGGCACGGGCAGTCCGGCGGGGGTGCTCATCGACGTTGCCGCCATCCTCGCGTTCGCGGCCCTGGCGGGCGGTATCGGCTGGGCGCTCATGGGGCGGAGGCTGGACCGATGACCAAGGTCTTCGCGCTGGGCCGAGTGAACCTCGTCAGGTTCTTCCGCGACCGCTCCAACTACTTCTTCGCCCTGCTCCTGCCCCTCGGCCTGGTCTTCGTGCTCGGCATGAGCTTCGGTGCCCAGTCGCGGCCCACCATCGGCGTGGTCGGCACCGGCGAGGTGGCCGAGAGGTTCTTTGAAGCGCTCTCCGAGAAGGAAGGGCTGGTCGTGACGCGCGTGGACGACGCCGGCGCCCTGCGAGACGGCGTGGAGCGCGGCCGGTTCGTCGTCGGCGTGGCGCTGCCCGCTGAGTTGGACGCCACCCTGGAACAGGGACTCACGGCGCAGGCCGAGCTGTACGGCAGGTCCGGAGGCGGGGGCGAGGGCTACCGCTTCGACGTCCTCTCGGCGCTGGACGAAGCTAGTGCGCCGGCCCTGGCGGCGGCGTACCTTGCGAAGCGCTACGAAGAGCCGATCGGGTCGGCCTTCGTCGCCATCGACGAGGCCTCGCGCAGGGTGCCGCCCGTCAACGTGAGGGTGTCTTCCGTTGACGAAGGCCCTGCCGGGTTCGGCTACGCGGCCTTCGGCGTCGCCGCCGCCAGCCAGCTCGTCCTCTTCGTCTTCCTCACGGGGCTCACCAGCGCCACCAGCCTGGTGGACAGCCGCAGGCTGGGCGTCAGCCACCGCATGCTCGCTTCGCCCACGAGCCCCGCCGTCATAGTGCTGGGCGAGGGTTTCGGGCGTTTCCTCGTGACGCTGTTCCAGGGGCTCTACATCGCGGTCGCCTCGGCGCTCCTCGTCGGCGTGGTCTGGGGCGACCCGCTTGGGGTCTTCGTCATCCTCCTCTGCTTCGCCGCCGTGGCGGCGGGCGCCGGCACCCTGATCGGGGCCATGTTCTCGAGCAGCCAGCAGGCGTCCGGCGTGGCGATCATGGCGGGCCTGCTGCTCGCGGCCCTGGGCGGCTGCATGTTCCCGCTCGAGCTCTTCGGCCCGACCATGCGGTCCGTCGCCAACGCCGTGCCCCACGCGTGGGCCGTCGACGCCCTGAACGTCCTCATGCGCCAGGGCGGCAACTTAGCGACCGTGCTCCCCAACGTGGGCGTCCTGCTTGCGTTCGCCACAGTACTGTTCGCCCTGGCCGCGTGGCGACTTCGCGTCGGGCTCACCAAGGGTTGAGCGAGGGTTCCGGCTCGGGTGTCGACAAAAGGTCGGCTAGACGCGGCTCACAACTCCATGACGGTGTCCAACCCTCGGGCCAGCCCCAGAAGGGTCCCCACCCGCCGAACGGCCAACAGCGCACCGTCGACGTAAGGCTCCGCAGACGCTCCGGCGTCCTGTCGGATGCTCAGTCGCTGGCCGGGCAGGCCGAATATCACCTCGACCCCCACGGTGTAGCCGGGCAGGCGCACCGAGTGGACCTGGGCGCCACCTATCGTCGCGCCACGCGCCTCCCTCTCGCCCACGGTCCGGCTGACCGGGATAGCAGGATCGTTGCGGCCGGCGGCTCCAAGCCTCGCTGCGAGCTCGCGCGCAGTACCGCTGGGCGCGTCCTCCTTGGCCGCCCCCGCGTAATCGATGACTTCCCAGTGAGGTATCAGCCTGGCGGCGGTCTCGGCGAACTTCTGCAGTAGAACGACGGTGAGGGAGAAGTTGCCGACCGCGAGAACGCCGCGGTCGGCGGCCCTGGCTGCCGCGTCGATCTCGGCATAGTCCTCGTCCGTCAGGCCCGAGGTGCCGACCACCACGTGAGCCCCATGCGCCAGCGCGGCCAGGACGTTGGCCTTCGCCACCTCGGGCTTGGTGTACTCGACGAACACGTCGCAAGCGCGTTCGTTTAGCGCCTCGGCAGCACTGGCAAAGACGGTTGCTGCCAGTCCCGGCTCGTCCAACGCCTCGCCAAGTGACCTCCCGGCCGCCGACCGCGACACCGCGGCCACGAGCTCGATGTCGTCGGCTCTCGCCATCCCTCTCGCCAGGGCCGAGCCTGCCCACCCGGTGGCTCCTGCCAAGCAGACTCTGATCTTGTCCATGGAGTTCAGACTAACGCGGCCGGGTCCGTTGCCCTTAGCGGCCATGGGCCACTTCCAGGCCGGCCGCCGAATCTCGTACCCGCGCCCGGCCTCGTGCTTCGCGTGCTAACACACGGCGGCTTGCCCGTAACGGGTAGAGTTGCAAGCTGGTGAGCGAGGCGCGGCGTACAGCGCCCTTCGGCGCCCACCTCCCAGACGACGCGGCTCCCACGGGTGGCGTCCAGCTAAGGATTAAGGGAACAGATGAAGCAATCCTTCCCGCTCGGAATACTACTGGCGCTCGCGTCGGCCGCCGCGTTCGGCACCTCCGGCTCGTTCGCCAAGGGCCTGTTGGCGTCCGGCTGGACGCCGGCGGCGGCCGTCACGTGGCGGGTGGCCATCGGCGCCCTGGCGCTGGTCGTTCCCGCCGCCCTGACCATGCGCGGCCGCTGGCAGCTGCTGCGGCGGGGTTGGCCCACCGTGCTGCTCTTCGGGTTGATCGCCGTGGCGGGTTGCCAGCTTGCCTACTTCCTCGCCGTCGAGCGCCTCTCCGTGGCCGTGGCACTCCTCCTCGAGTACCTGGGACCCGTGCTGGTCGTCGGGTGGCTGTGGTTGCGGCGCGGTCAGCGTCCACGGCCGCTCACGGTCGTGGGTGCGGGCTTGGCGATCGTCGGGCTCGTCTTCGTGCTCGACGCGTTCGGAGCCATTTCGGTGGACCTCGTCGGTGCGTCCTGGGGCATCGTTGCCGCCTTCGGGTTGGCCACCTTCTTCGTTATCTCGGCCGACAACAGCCACGGGCTGCCCCCGCTGGTCGTAGCGGCCGGGGGCCTGATCGTCGGCGCACTGGCCCTGTTGCTCGCAGGCGCCGTGGGGCTTACGCCAATGCGCTGGAACACCGACGTCGTGTTGCTGGCCGGCGTGGGCGTGCCGTGGTGGCTGGACGTCGCCGGCCTGGGCCTGATCGCCGCCGCCTTCGCCTACCTCACGGGCGTGTTCGCGAGCCGACGCCTGGGTTCCAAGCTCGCCTCGTTCGTCGGCCTCTCCGAGGTCCTCTTCGCCGTCCTATGGGCCTGGTTGCTCCTGTCGGAGCTGCCAAGGCTGGTGCAGCTCGTCGGCGGGCTACTCATCCTGGCAGGCGTCACGCTGGTCAAGCTCGACGAGCGGCCGAGGCCGTTGCCCCGCGCCTTTCCGGCGGTAGAGCCCTTGCCGGCGGTAGAGCCCTTGCCCGCCGTGCAGGCGTCGGCTGAGGGGCCGCAGGCGACTACCCCGCAGGCTACTGCCCCGCAGGCGCCTGCCCTCCGCCGATGAGGCACGAACGCCCCACGGGCCGCGCGCGCGAAGGTGCGCTCGCGCCGTCGGCCCCGGCCCTCCGCCGATGAGCCTGCTCCAGAAGCTCATCGGGGCGGGCCTAAGGCCTTACATCAAGCGCCGGGCACGCGGGCTCACTGTCGAGCAGGTGGCCGTGAACCTAGGGACGTCTCGCGACGAGCTGTTGCCGCGCATCATGCGCGCCACCGACACACCCGGCAACCGCGAGGCGCTCAACCACTGGGTGGGCATCGAGCGTTGGAGCCAGAGCCGCCTGCGTGTGGCCCTGGGAGCACCGTTCGTCGAGGACCGCTACGCCGGCTACCGCATGCCGGCCGCCAGCACGCTAGCCGAGCTTCAGGCCGGATTCGCCCGTGCTCGCGAGGAGTCCATCCAACTCGCGCGGGAGTTCGCTCGGTTGGGCGTCGATCCCAGCACGTCGGTGAGGCACAACGACCTCGGCGACCTGAGCGTGACCGAGTGGTTCACGTACATCGAAGATCACCCCCGGCGCGAAGTCTTCAGGTTGAAGGGGCGCTGAGGGTTCTTCTCGACCGCCCTTGCCGCTGGACCTGCCATGAGCCACCGGTGCTAGATTGTGTGAGAAAGCCCACCACCTCGCACTCGTCTCGAAAGGTAGGTCCCCCGATGCCCTGGTTAAACCCAAAGCGCGCGCTGTTCGTTCTCGCCGCGCTTCTGCTCGCCGCCCCGGCCCTGGCGCAGGACACGCCCGTCAAGGGCGGCACCGCCATCGTCGTTCTCGGATCCGACCCCGAGCACCTCAACCCGGGCATCAGCACCAGCTACCCGGTGGGCGCCGTGGGCGCCAACGTCTTCAGCGGCCTGGTACGCCTTGCTGCTAGCGGCCGCCCCGAGGGTGACCTCGCCGAAAGCTGGACCGTGTCGGACGACAACCTCACGTACACCTTCAAGCTGCGGCAGGCGAACTTCCACGACGGCACCCCGGTGACCAGCGCCGACGTCGTCTACTCCATGGTCGAGATAGAGGCCCCGAATCACGGGCGCTTCAAGACCGCCTACGACAAGATCGCCTCGATCGAGGCCCCGGACGCCGAGACCGTGGTCATCACGCTCAAGGAACCGTACGCGCCGCTCTTGAGCCTGCTCTCCGTGTTCGACGCCCCCGTGCTGCCGAAGCACCTCTACGAGGGCACCGACCCCCTCACCAACGCGGCCAACAACGCCCCCGTCGGCAGCGGCCCCTTCAAGTTCGCCGATTGGGTGCGCGGCGAGCGCGTCGAGATCGTGCGCAACGACGACTACTACCTGGAACCCGCCCTGCTGGACAAGCTCATCTTCCGCATCGTGCCGCAAGACGTTGGGCGCTCCACCGCGCTCGAGGTCGGCGAGGCAGACCTGCTGTGGGGCTTCTACATGCCGCCCGCCGATCTCCCGCGCCTGGCCGCCGACAAGGACATCAACACCTGGACGGGCATCACCATCCCCGCCCTCTACTTCGTCTTCATCAACACCAACACGCCCGGCCTCGACGACGCGCGCGTGCGCCAGGCCATCATGTACGCGGTCGACCGCGACCAGGTCGTCGAGCAGGCCCAGGGCGGCCTCGGCCAGGCCGGCTCGGGCCCCTTCGGCGCCGGCTTCCCCTACGCCTACGATGAGGCGACCGACTACCGCACCCTCTACCCCTACGACCCGGCGAAGGCCAAGGAACTGCTCGCCGAGGCGGGCGTCACGGGCCTCAAGCTGCGCTACGTGTACGACTCCGCACGTGGCGCGTTCGCGGCCGCCGGCGACATCATGCGCGACCAGCTCAAGCAGGTCGGCATCGACCTCGTGCTGCAGCCGGCCGAGCGCGCCGTCATGGTCGACCGCGTCTACAAGGGCGACTATGACCTCAGTATGCAGTCGTTCACCTCGGGCGGCGACCCGGCCATCGGCTACCACCGCATCTACCACAGCGCGGAGCCCGGCACGCCGTTCGTGAACGCCACCGGCTACGCCGACCCCGACGTCGACTCGTGGCTGGCCGAGGCCGGCGGCCTCGCAGACCAGAACGCGCGCGCCGTTTACTACCACCTGCTCGACGAGAAGCTCTCGAAGGACGTGCCGGTGATGGTCATGTTCGACGAGCTGGCGTCCGAGGCCTCCTCGGCCAACCTGCGGGGGATGCGCACGCTCCTCGACCAGCGCGACGGCCTCGAGTTCCTCTGGTTCGCGAAGCCGTGAGAAAGGTAGGGCACTAGCTCCGAGGTGGCGGCAGAGGGCGGAGGGAGCGGCCTAGCGCTTTACGCGCTGCGGCGGGCGTTGAACGCCATCCCCCTGATCCTTGGGGTGGTCGTGGTCAACTTCGTCCTCATCGCGCTGGCGCCCGGCGACCCGGTCACCTCCCTGATAGGCGAGTACCCGGCGCCACCCGAGTACGTCGAGCGCGTGCGGCACGACTTCGGACTCGATCGCAGCCTCCCCGAGAGGCTCGGGCTCTACCTGGTGAACGTGGCGAAGGGGGACCTGGGGTTCTCCTTCGCCAACCGCCAGCCCGTCCTGGACCTCCTGTTGCAGAGGCTGGGCCGCACTCTCATCCTCATGCTCAGCACCGTCGTGGTGGCAACCACGGTCGGCCTCGTTCTCGGCGTGCTGGCGGTTCGCAAGCCCGGCTCCCTCACCGACCGCGGTGCAACCGGCTTCGCCCTGCTGGGTTACGCCGTACCGGAGTTCTGGCTCGGGCAGCTGCTCATCCTCGTCTTCGCCGTCTCGCTCGGCTGGTTGCCGGCGGGCGGCTTCAGGAGCGTGAGGGTCGAGTACACGGGCCTGGCCGCGGTGCTCGACACCCTCAAGCACATGATCTTGCCCATGGCCGCGCTGTCGTTCAGGTACATGGCCATCACCACGCGCCTGACGCGCGCCTCACTGCTCGAGGTCATGAGCTCGCAGTACATCGTCGCGGCGCGCGGCCGAGGCCTCTCCGAAGCAGCGATCCTGTGGCGGCACGCGCTAAGGGCGGCGGCCCTGCCCGTCGTCACCGTGATCGGCTACAACTTCGCCTTCATCGTGGCGGGGTCGGCACTGGTGGAGACGGTCTTCGGCTGGCCCGGCATCGGGCGGCTCATGTACGACTCCATCTACACCCGTGACTACCCGGTGCTGCTGGGAATCCTGCTCTTCGTGTCGGTCACGGTCATCATCGTCAACCTCATAACGGACGCGCTCTACGCCGTCCTCGACCCCCGGGTGAGGTACTGATGGACGACGCCGCCAGGGCCGAGGCCATGAGCGTGGAGTCGAGCGTCGGCCGCTCCAACGCCTCGGCAGGGTGGCGACGCTTCAGGCGCAGCAGCTCGGGAGTCTTCGGCCTGGCGGTGGTGGCGCTGTTGCTGCTCACTGCCATCTTCGCCCCCGTGCTGGCGCCGTTCGATCCTCACGCCACCTCGCGGGCGGCGTTCACCGCCCCGTTCGGCGCGGAACACTTCCTCGGCACCGACAACCTGGGGCGCGACGTCCTCAGCCAGGTCATCTGGGGCTCGCGCGTGTCCTTGATAGTAGGGCTCGCCGCCGCGGCCACTGCCACCATCATCGGCGTGTTGGTCGGCGCCCTCGCGGGCTACCTGGGCGGCTGGTTCGACGAGCTGCTCATGCGCGTCACGGAGTTCTTCCAGGTGATCCCGCGCTTCGTCCTGGCGCTCATCGTGGTGGCGTTCTTCGGTTCGGGCCTCGTGAACCTCATCCTGGTCATCGGCCTACTGAGTTGGCCCCAGACGGCACGGTTGGTGCGCAGTCAATACCTGAGCCACAAGACGCTGCCGTACGTGGACGCGGGGCGCGCCCTCGGCATGCGCAACGCGCGGATCATGTTCATGCAGATCCTCCCCAACGTCATGGGGCCGGTGCTGGTGGTGGCGTCCCTCGACGTGGCGCAGGCCATCCTCCTCGAGGCCAGCCTCGGCTTCTTCGGCCTGGGCGATCCCAACCTCACGAGCTGGGGTGGCATGCTCAACAGCGCGCAGACCTTCATCCGCCGCGCGTGGTGGATGAGCGTGTTCCCGGGCATCGGCATCACGCTGGCCGTGCTCGGCTTCAACCTCTTCGGAGACGGCCTCACCGAGGCGTACGACCCCCGCATGGCGCCGCGGTGACCGCCGAGTCCCGGGCGCTCCTGCCCAGAAGGAGCTAGACATGTCAGACATCCAGCGACACCTGCGCGCCGTCACCGGCGACGTAGCGCCCTACGTGTTGATCCCGGGCGACCCGGGGCGGGCCGAGCGCATCGCCGAGACGTTCGTGGGCGCCAAGCTGATCGCGCGCAACCGCGAGTACGTCACCTTCACCGGGCGTACCCAGGCGGGCACGCCGATCAGCGTCTGCTCGACGGGCATCGGCGGGCCGTCGGCGTCCATAGCGGTCGAGGAACTCACGCGCATAGGCGCCACGCACTTCATCCGTGTGGGCTCCGCGGGCGGCCGCCAGCCGGGCACGCCCATCGGCTCGGTGGTGGTAGTCACGTCCGCGTTCCGCGGCGAGGGCACGTCCGTCGACTACATCCCGCTCGGCTACCCCGCCGCCGCCGACCTCGACGTGACCCTGGCCCTGCGCCAGGCGGCCGCCGAGTACCTTGGCCGGCGCGCCATCGAGGGCGTCGTCTACACCCGCGACGCCTTCTACCGGCGCGACGATGGCCTGAACGCCCGCCTCACCGCCGCCGGGGTCGTTGCCGCCGAGCAGGAGTGCTCGACCGTCTTCGTCGTGGGCTCCCTCCTCGGCGTGAAGGTCGGGGCGGTGCTAGGTACCGACTCGAACATCCACTTGGACCCACAACCCACCCGCGAGGAGAAGGAGGCCCTGTTCCGCGGCGTGGAGCAGGACACCATCCGCATAGCCACCGCCGCCGTCGACCGCCTCCACGCAGCGCAGTGAACCCGCCGTTCGCCCCGAGCCTTACAGGGCGCGACCTGCTGGTCACCAACGCCATGCTGGTCGACGTCGTCACGCAAACCAGCTACCGTGGCTGGTTCACGGTGGAAGGCGGCCACTTCGTCGAGGTCGAGGAGGGTGACCCGGGGTCCGCGGACCTGGGCGGCCTGAGCATCCGTGAGCGCCGCGATTTTGGCGGCGCCTGGGTGCAACCGGGCATGCTCGACGTCCACATGCATATCGAGAGCAGCCTGGTGACGCCCCGGCGCTTCGCCGAGGCTGCCCTGCCCCACGGCACCACCACCATCTTGCAGGACCCGCACGAGGTAGCCAACGTGCTGGGCGCGGCCGGCATCCGCTGGATGCTCGAGGCGAGCAGGGGCCTGCCGCAGCGCGTTTTCACGGCCATCTCCAGCTGCGTGCCGGCGACGTCACCGGACATCGAGACGCCCAACGCGTCCATCACGCCGGCCGAGGTCACCGAGCTCGCGCAGGAGGCCGAGGTCATCGCCCTCGGTGAGGTCATGGACTACCAGGGGCTCGTGGCCGGCGACAGCCACCTGCGCGCCATGGTCGCCGCCGCCAGGCGCGCCGGCCTGAGCGTCGAGGGGCACGTTCCGAGCCTCACGGGCGCCGCGCTCTCGCGCTACGTGGCGCACGGCGTGCGCTCCGATCACACCCTTGCCACCCCCGCCAAGCTCCTCGAGGAGCTCCGCAAGGGAGTGTGGGTGATGATCCAGGAGAAGTCACTCACGCCGGAGGTCGTCGAGACGGTAGTGGCGCTTAACGACCGCAGCCGCCTGCTGCTCGTCACCGACGACGTCATGCCCGACCGCCTGCTGGAGGGCCACATGAGCCGGCTCGTGAGCCTGGCCGCCCGGTTGGGCTGGCCCGTGCACGACGCCCTGGCCTCGGCCACCCTGCGGCCCGCGAACTACCTCGGCCTCCACGACCTGGGGCTGCTTGCGCCTGGCGCCCGCGCGGATTACCTCGTCACCGGCGGCCTGGCGGAGTTCCCGCCGCTCGAGGTTCACGTGGCCGGTCGGCTCGTGGCGCGAGCGGGGGAGACCGTCGCCGGCGGCGGGGCAGCGGCAACCGGCCCGAGCGCGCCGCTCGAGGCGCAAGTGTTCGAGCCCGGCAACGTCAGCCAGGCCGACCTGCGCTTCGGAGGACCGGCGTTCCGCGACGGGGCCAATACCGTGTCGGCACGCATCATCGAGGTCAACAAGACGAACAGCTTCACCACCCTGGGCGAGCGGCGCGTGACGCTGCAAGACGGGGTACCGACCGACCCCGACCTGGCGCTGGCCTGCGTGGTGCCGCGGGCGGCGCTGCGGCGCGGTGCCGGCGGGTACGAGCCCGTCGTCTGCCTCGTCGCCGGGACGGGGCTGGAGCGCGGCGGCTACGCCTCGAGCTTCGCGCACGACAGCCACAACGTCTTCCTGTTCGGCCGTGACCCCGCAGCGCTCATGACGTCGCTAGCGGCCCTGGCGCGCTCGAACGGCGGCATGGCGTTCACCGACCGAACGGGCACCACGCTCCTGCCGCTGCCGCTGGCGGGGCTGCTGTCGGACGAGCCGGTCACCACCGTCGGGCGGCAGTTCGCCGCCCTCGAGGGCGCGCTGCGCGCCGCCGGCATGAACGTGAAGGCCCCGGTGCTGCTCCTCACACTCCTGCCCCTCAGCGTCAGCCCCGACTTCAAGGTGACCGACAAGGGCGTCGTCGACGTGCAGGCCCGCCGCATTCTGCAACCGCTGGTGGAGCCGTGAGTGCCGGCCGCTTCCTGACGGGCGAGCCGCTCGTGGCCGCCTTGCAGGAGCGCCTGGTCGACCTCTGCCGCGTGCCGAGCCCCAGCCGCAGCGAGCGCCTCATGGCGGACCGCTTGCGTGAGGCCTTCGAGGAGCTCGGCATGCAAGTCAGGGAGGACGACGCACGTAACAGTACAGGCGGCGACGCCGGTAACCTCATCGCGGAGCTCAGCGGCGGGGCGGCAGGCCGCATAGTCCTGGCCGCTCACATGGACACGGTGCCCCTGACGCCGGGGGTGCCACTGGCGCCGGAGGTCGAGGACAGCGTGGTGCGCTCGGGCGGCGAACAGATCCTGGGGGCGGACGACAAGGCCGGCGTCAGCGTGGTGCTCGAACTACTGGAGCGGGCCGCGCACACCCCCTTCGAGAAGCGACCGACGCTGGTGGCGGTCATCACCGTGTGCGAGGAACTCGGACTGCTCGGCGCCAAGCACCTAGGCGTGGCGTCGCTGCGCGCCGACTACGCGTACTCGTTCGACGGCGAGGTGCCGGTGGGAGAGCTCATCACCTCGGCCGTCTTCAAGGAGGACGTGAGCATCGAGGTCATCGGGCGCGCCGCGCACGCCGCTTTGGAGCCAGAGCGGGGCGTCCACGCCATCAAGGCCGCCGCGGCCGTCGTGGAGGCCATCCCGCTCGGGCGGGTGGCGGACGATCAGGTCCTCAACATCGGCGCCATAACGGGCGGCGGACCGACCAACGTGGTTCCTGCCCGAGTGAGCATGCGCGGCGAGTTCCGGGCGTTCAGCGTCGAGCGACTCGAAGAGCTGGCCGGCAGGGTGAAGGGGCTAGCCGAGGCCGCCGCCGGCAGGCACGGCGCGCTCGTGGAGCTGGAGAGGAGGCGGCTCTACGACGGTTACACGCTCGACGACGATGCTGCGCCCATCAGGCGCCTGGCGGCCGTGGCCGAGAGCGCCGGCGTGCGCCTTCGTACGGTGGCCTCGATCGGCGGCTCCGACACGAGCATCCTCAACCAGAAGGGCCTGCAGACGGTGAACGTCGGCCTGGGGATGCACGAGATCCATTCGGTGAACGAGTGGATCGACGCGCGCGACCTGGCGCGCGTGGTCGAGTGGGTCGGAGCGGCGCTCGGCCTCACTGGAGCCTGACCTCTGGGGCCGCCCCGCGCGAACTACCCGTAGGGCCCGGTCCCCGGCTTAGCATCCAAGCATGGACGCATTGCGCTTGGGCCCCCTCGTGATCTCCGCCCCCCGCTTCTACGCGGCCCTGGGCCTCGTGCTGTTCGTGGGTCTGGCCGAGTTGTTCGCGTGGCGCGCCCGGCGCCGCGCCGCTGGTTCAGGCGAGGGATCGCCGCCCCGGAACGCCAACTGGGCCTGGAACGCGGCCTTCGCGGTCCTGCTAGGTGCGCGCCTCGGGTTCGTGCTCGAGAACCTCGGCTACTTCGGGGGCAGGCCCCTCGACGCCCTCGCCTTCTGGCAGGGCGGCTTCTCGCCCTGGTGGGGCTTGGCCGCGGGGGCGCTGCTGGTCGTGTGGTCGTTCAGGGGTCGCCTCGGCGGCCTCCGCGTGGCTGCCACCCCCGCCGCGGTAGCGCTGGCCGTCTGGCTGATCGTTCCCGCACTTCTGAGCCCCGCGGGCGGCGAGGCCAAGGCGCTGCCGGCGCTCGAACTGGAACGGCTGACCGGCGGCGAGGTGAACCTCGCCGAACTGAGCACCGGCCCGCTCGTGGTCAACGCTTGGGCCACCTGGTGCCTCCCCTGCAGGCGCGAGATCCCGCAGTTGGCGCGCGCGGCTGCGGAGCACCCAGACGTCACCTTCCTCCTGGTGAACCAGGGCGAGCAGCGCGAGGCCGTCCTCGCCTTCCTGGCCGCCTACCCCGCCGTTTCGCTGGACAACGTCCTGCTGGATCACGGCATGGAGGTCTCGTCGCGCCTGGGTGGGGTGGGGTTACCCACGACCTACTTCTTCGCCGGGGGCGGCCGGTACGTCACCACGCACGTGGGCGAGATCTCGGGCGCGGCGCTGGAACGCGCGGTGCGCGGCCTTGTCAGCGACTGACGGCGGAACGTTGCGGGGGTCATTGGGCTGACGGGCGAGCAGACGGGCCGCCGGCGCCGCCACGAGCCCCTCCGGGAACGGGTGTTCTGGAGTACCGCTAACGCGGCGCTGAGCCCACTCTCAACCCGCCAACCAGCCCCCGTCGATCGGATAGTAGGCGCCGGTGATGTACGAGGCGTCGTCCGAGCAGAGGAACACGATGAGCTTGGCGATCTCGCCCGGCTCCGCGAAGCGCTTCATCGGTGTGACGCTCTTGAGCCACGCTGTGGTCTGTTCGTCCTCGAAGATGGCCTCCGTCATGCCGGTCTTGACCACGCCGGGGCCTATGCAGTTGACGCGCACGCCTTGCGCCGCGTAGGTGAGGGCCGCCGACTTGGTGAGCCCGCGTACGGCGTGCTTGCTGGTCGTGTACGACGGGTCGCCGGGGCTGCCCCGCTCGGCCATGGTGCTGGCCAAGTTGACGACGCCCGCGCTGCCGGCCTTGAGGAGCTCGGGGATGGCGTGCTTGAGGCCCAGGAACGTCCCAACCACGTTGACGTCGAGGACGCGCTCGAAGGCCTTGAGCTCAACCTCGTGCAGCGGCACGTTCGGGCCCGCGGCCGAGATGCCCGCGTTGTTGACCAGGAAGTCGATGCGGCCAAGCGTCTCCACGGTCGTCTTCACCATGGCTCGCACGGAACCCTCGTCGGCCACGTCAACCTTGACGGCGGCGGCCTTGCCGCCTCCCGCCTCCACCTGACGCACGGTCTCCTGTGCGCCCTCGATGTTGTAGTCGGCGACCATCACCGCCGCCCCGCGCGTGGCGAACTCGAGGGCGACAGCCCTCCCGATACCCGAACCAGAACCCGTAACCAGCGCTACCTTGCCAGCCATGTCGGCCATGTGGCACCTCTTTCTCCCCCCCAGCGTACGAAGACCGGCCCAGGACAATTGGCCGCCCACCAGGTTAGGGCCGCCGGAACGCCTGGTACTCCCACAGCAGTCCGCCGCCACCGGCGACGAACTCGAGCCCCGAGCTCTCGGCCGCGGCCCGGATGGCGGCGCCGGGCCGCACGTAGAAGCGGAACCGGTGGCGCGTCAACCGCGCCAGCCAGTGTTGGGCGCGTTGAGCGAACCGCGCCAGCGCCGTGGACCTGGGGAAGCTAAGGAGCAATGTGCCCTCGGTCAGGTGGGCGGCCACGCCCACCAGTTCGAGGCCCTCCGCAGAGCAGCACACCACGCGGTTGAGGACCACCACCCCGGCGGCTTCCACCTCGCCCGGGTTTGCCAGCACGTCGGCCACGCGGAAGGTGGAACGGCCCGCGACGCCTGCCCAGGCGGCCAGCTCCGCCGCCGAGTGGCGGTAGGCCTCCACCAGTTCGATGACCTCGCCGGTGCTCGCTCCTCGTTTCAGGAGCTCGGCCTGGATGGCGCCTACGCCGCCGCCGATCTCGAGGACCCGCTGGTCACGGATGTCTGCCGCGCTTAGCGCGGCGAGCATCCTTCGCTCCAACGCTCCCACGCCGTGACGCTGGTAACTCCTTAGGTACCAACCCGCCAGTCGCTCATCGAAGAGCTCCTCGCAAGGCGCCGCGCGGCAGCAACTGCTCATGCTTGCGATGATATGACCGGCATGCCGCGTCCGCTCCGCTCAGTGCACGGCGAGGCGCGTCCCGTGGATCAGCCAGGCGCTCTCCCGCAGGCTGGGGCCCAACATGCGCAACCAGGTGCTCGGGTCGTCGGCGCTGGGGATGACGTACTTGCCCGGCGCTTCCACCTTCCAAGCCCCGGCGTCGGGCGATAGTCCGGCCAGCTCCTTGGCTCGGGCCAGCGCGAGCCGCACGCCCCCGAGTTCGTCGACGAGGCCGAGCCCCAACGCGTCGGCGCCCGACCAGATGCGCCCGCGGCCGATCTCGTTCACCCGCTCGACCGAGAGCTTCCGGCCAGCGGCCACGCGCGCCACGAAGCGCTCGTAGACCTCGTCGATGTAACGCTGCATGAGGGCCCGCTCGGCATCGTCGAAAGGCTTGTGCGAGCCCATGATGTCTGCGAACCGTCCGCGCTCGATGCTCTCCACGTTCACGCCGAAGCGCTCGTAGAGTTCCTGCAGCACGGGCTTGAGAGAAACTACCCCGATGGAGCCCGTCAGAGTCGTGGCCTCGGCCAGCACGCGCGTCGCGTGCGTCAGAACGTAGTAGCCCCCGCTGCCCGCCACGCCGCCCATGACGGCGACGACGGGCATGCGCCGGGCGAGGAGCTCGACCTCACGACCGATGAGGTCGGAAGCCAGCGCCGACCCCCCGCCCGACTCGACGTGGAACACCACCGCCTTCGTGCGCTTGTCACGGCCGGCGAGGCGCAGGGCCCTGACCAGCGTCTCGGAACCCGCCAGCTTGCCTCCCAGAACGGGCACGGGCACCGGTGACGACCTGCTCGGGCCGGTGATGATGGCGCCTTCCAGCGACACGAGCGCGACGCGCCCCGCCTCCACCGAACGCCGCCTGCCGGGGATGAAGCGGCGGGCGGCCGCAAGGCTCTTGTCGGCCTCACCCAGCACCTCGTCTTCGTACTTGACCTCGTCGATCATGCCGAGCGCCGCCGCCTGCTTGGCGGACGTCACGCCCTCCTCGACCCAGCCCCGTACTTCCTCGGGCGTCTTGCCCCGAGCCTCCGCGATCGCGCCCGAGGTCGTGCGAACGAGGCTGTCCAGGTAGGCGCCGTACTGCTCGCGCTGCGCGTCGCTCATGTGGGCACGGGCGAGGTTGTCGCCGGCGTTCTTGTACTCCTTGATGGCGAGCTTGTCGAAGCGCACGCCGGCACGCCCAAGCGCGTCGCCAAGGAACGTGGTGGTGAGGGCCAGGCCGTTCACGTGGAACTCGGCGCTCTCCGGAGCGACGATCCGGTCGGCGGCGCTCGCCAGGAAGTAGGTGGCGTTGCCGAGCTCGTTGACCAGCACCTCGACCCGCTTGCCGCCGGCCCGCAGGCGCTCGAACTGGCGCCTCATGGCCACGGCGGTCGTGAAACCGATGGTCAACCCTGAGAACCTGAACACCACCGCCTCGAGCCAGGGAACGCCAACTAGGGCGTCGACCAGTCGCTCGAACTCCTCGAAAGAAGTGCCGGCGGGCCTCGCCTGAAGGAGGCGGGCAGGGAACTTGCGGCGCTCCATGAAGGCGGGGTAGGAGCCACTCAACTCGATGACGATGCGCTCTGGGCGCTTGCCGGGCAGCGCCGAACGCAACAGGTCCGCCAGGGACGTTGCGGCGTTGCCGATGGCGGCGAGGGCCGCCGGATAGTTCCAGCCGAGGTCTTCCTTCTTCGCCATGCCCCAATCTTACGTGAGGCCCCCCGATGCGCCCGTCGGCGGTAGCATCTGCCCATGAGCCCTCGTGATGCTTCCAACGCCGTCGGCACCCTCTTCCTGGCGGAGATCGAGCGCGGTTACCACGCTCAGAAGTCGCTAGCGGAGCGCGCACTCGATCAACTCGAGCCGGAAGACTGGCACCGCGTGTTGGACGATGGCAGCAACTCCGTGGCCGTCATAGTGCGCCACCTGGCGGGCAACCTGAGGTCGCGCTGGCGCGACTTCCTCACGAGCGACGGCGAGAAGGCCGACCGGCAGCGCGACGACGAGTTCGAGGAAGGCGATCACACGGTGCCCAGCATGCTGGCGGAGTGGGAGGTCGGTTTCAGCGAGGTCTTCGGAACCCTGGCCGGCATGACTCCCGCCGACCTGAACCGGACCATCACCATAAGGGGCGAGGAACTGAACGTGGTGCGCGCCATGCTCCGCAACCTCGAGCACACGAGTCACCACGTGGGCCAGATCGTGATGCTCGCCAAACATTGGCGCGGCGACGAGTGGCGCACGCTGTCGATCCCCAAGAAGCCCAAAGCGTGAACTGATCCTCAGTGGCCCGGCCGCATGGCGCGCATGGCGCGCTGCTCCTTGAGGGAGATGGCCACGCCCGCACCCACGACGACCAGGATCCCCAGCCAGCTGAGGGCGTCCGGGAGGTCGCCGTACGCCAGGAAGCCGTAGATGACCGCCGTGACCATCTCGAAGTAACCCACCGGTGCCAACCACGTGGCGGGTGCGTAGTCGAACGCTTTGATCAGTAGGAAGTGGCCGCTGGCCGCGAACGCGCCGAGGCTCACCATGATGCCGAAGTCGCCCAGCGAGGGCGGCTGCCAGAGGAACGGCATCAACAGCGACATGACCACCGCCCCGACGACCGCGGTGTAGCCGAGGGTGACGAGTGGCGGTGCGCTGCCCGCCAGGCGCCGCGTGAAGAGCATGTAGAAGCCGTGTATGACGCCTGCGGCAAGCGCCAGGAGCGCCCCCCACCCGAAGCTGCCCGACCCCGGCCTCAGGATGAGCATTATCCCTGCGAAGCCGACCACGACCGCCAACAGCCGCCAACCGCCGACGCGCTCGCCCAGCAGGACGGGCGCCAGGACCGTGACCACGAGCGGCGAGACGAAGAACAGCGCCAGGGCGGTGGCCTGAGGCAGCAACGACAGCGCGAAGAAGAAGAGCGCCGTACCCCCGAGAAGGAGCCCGCCCCTGACCAGCTGCAGGCCGACCCGCCTCGGCACCAAGCCGTGCCAGCCGAAGCGCCACAAAAGGATCGGCAGCATGCAAAGCAGGTGGAAGAGGTAGCGGGCCCACACGATCATGGGTACGGGGTTGCGCTCGCTAAGGCCCTTGGCGAGGCCGTCCATCACGGGCAAGAGCACCATGGCGACCAGCATGAGCGAGGTGCCAAGGAGCAGGTTCGTCTTCGGGGCGACGGCGGTGCCGGCGGGCCGCCTCACCCGCGCCCGCCGCGGCGCGCGGGACGACTGCGCTTTCGCGTAGCGCATGGGCCCTCGCGGTGAAAGCTCGCCGGCAACACGCGGCCGCTACCTGGCGCGGCGGTGGCGCGGGACGCTGGCGGGTGCTTCATCCTGCCGATGATAAGGGAGGCGCGGGGCAAGGGGCGGCTATGATCCTGGCGTGGCCGCACGTTACAGCCTGCGTAGCTTCGAAGACGCCCGGCGCTTCGTGTCAGCCTCGGAGCCTTACCTGCTCGAGCGCGAGGTGGCGCACTGCCTGATCCTCGGCCTCCTCCCCGTGCTTGGTAGTGAGGGCATGCAGCAAGCCTTCATGGGCCTGGTGCAAGACGCCGCCGGCGCCCCGGTGTTGGTGGCGCTGCGCACGCCACCTCACCGCCTGATTCTGAGCGAGCTCGCGGACGGTCACGAACCACGCGAGGTCGTGGAGCCGTTGGTGGCCGCCGTGGCCACGACGCCCGGGGTTCTCGGGGCGCCCAGCAGCAGCGGCGCCTTCGCCAGAGCCTGGGGAGAGGCAACTGGGCAGGCCGCGGAGCTGACCCAGTCAGAACGGGTCTACGTGTGTACGGAGGTCGTGGACGCTCGAAGCACCGAGGGCGTCATGGTGCGGGGCGGAGCCGACGACTTGGGGCTCCTGATCGACTGGCTGCTGGCGTTCCGCCTCGAGGCCACCCCGACGGATCCGCGCAGCGGCCGGGCGGCCGCCGTGCAGGACGTGAAGCGCGACCTGGCCGCCGCCGACGGCGGCCTGTGGTTGTGGCAGGTGGGCGGCCGCCCGGTCAGCATGGCGGGCGCCCGCGGCCCGACTCGCAACGGCATCCGCATCGGCCCCGTCTATACGCCGCCGCAACTGCGTGGCAACGGTTACGCCGGCGCCCTGACCGCGGCCCTGACGCGGGAACTGCTTGCCGGGGGCAGGCGCCACGTCACGCTCTTCGCCGATCTGGGGAACCCCGTCGCGAACCACATATACCAGAAGATCGGCTATCGCCCTGCTGCCGAGCAGCGCGTGTACGGCTTCCGCTGAAGCAGGGCCGGGCAGGAAACCTCGCGCTGTGGGTGGCGCACGGCGGAGTCTGTCGCCCAAGGCTAGTATGAGAGGAGTCTCGACGCCCGGCGCCAATGGCGCCGGCAGCGTAAATTCACTCGACTTCACAAGGAGGCAGACATGCCGATCACCAAGGCTGATGCAAGTTGGAAAGGCTCGCTGAAAGAAGGCAAGGGCGTCATGAAGGTCGCGAGCGGCGCCTACTCCGGTCCATTCTCGTTCGCGTCTCGCTTCGGCAGCGGCGCCGGCCCTGAAACCGGCACGAACCCCGAAGAGCTCCTCGCCGCGGCGCACGCCGGCTGCTTCTCGATGGCGTTGTCCGGGCGGTTGGCCGACGCGGGACACGTGGCCGACAGCATCGATACGACGGCCTCCGTCACCATGGAGCGAGTGGACGGCGCTCAGACCATCAGCAAGAGCCACTTGGTCACCAGGGTGAAGGTGGCCGGGATGGACGACGCCACGTTCCAGGGGCATGTGCGCGCTGCGGCTGAGAGCTGCCCGGTTTCGCGCGCACTGGCCGGCGTGGCCATCACGGTCGAGGCGACGCTAGCCTGACGCATCGCCGAGAGCTTCACCAGCGGGCGCCTACGGGCGCCCGTTCTACTCTTCCGGCGCCCGAGTTGCCTCTTCCGGCGCCGGAGTTGCCGCCTCGGGCTTCTTGGTCGGCACGTTGAAGACGTACCAGACGCCGAAGATGGCCGCGGCCGCTATGGCCACGCCCACCCAGGTGTTGCCCCGCTTGATGCCCACCAACCACGTGCTGAAGGCGGAGAAGCCGAGGATCATGGCGGAGGCGTACCACTTGACCCACCCTGGGATGCCCTTGCCGGCGCGGTAGTCGCGGAGGAGCGGACCGAAGAGCCGGTGGTTGAGCACCCAGTTGTAGAAGCGCGGACTCGACTGGGCGAAGAACCAAGTGGCGATGACGAAGAAAACCGTACCCGGCATGCCGGGCACGACGTAGCCGACCACCCCGAACCCCACCGACACGAGCCCGGCGCTCACGAACATGACCCGCAGCGCCGGATGCTTTATGACCCTCAGCTCGGCGCTGTAATCGACCCATTCCCGAGTGGGCGGCTTTCTAGTTGCCCGCTCGTTCGTCGGCGTGGGTGCCGGTCGATCGGGCAGGTCGACCGGGGGCGCTTCGGCGCTGGTGGGTGTGCGCTGCATGTGCGCCCGAGTCTACCCGACCGCTGAGCGGGCTTGGTGCCGAGTCCGGACATCGGTATGGGGACAATTGCCAGTATCCACGTTGCCCACGAGGCCTCATCCTTAGCGGAGGTGAGTGAACCTCGGCCGAGAGAAGCAGACCTCGGCTGAGTGCCAATGGTCAGGCGAGCTGAGTACGCGTGGTCAAGTGAACTGCTCACCGCCCTGCCGCGAACATCTACGACAGGCTCCGGTCGAACTCCGACCACGACCGCTCGGATGGCGGTGCAATCGTGGTTCCCCGGTTCGCGTTCGACGTTGAGTGGTCCATCCACTCGCTTACCCAACGACCAGGTCCGATCCAGAGGCGCCGCCGCCGGCTCTAGGGCGGTGTGGTTCCGGGCCCACCACCCGCTGGCCCCAGGCGTCTTGGGCGGGCAACCCCCCGGAAATGCGAAGGAGAAGAACACATGAGACCTCAAACTCGCCCCTTATGGGCATACCTCCTCATAGGCCTGGGCGTGTTCTTCCTAGCTGTCAACGTCGGTTGGCTCGACTGGGTGGGCGATTGGCAGTGGGCGTTACTGTGCCTCGGTGGCGGCGCGGCGTCCTACTACTACTACGCCACCCACTCGACCGAGTGGTGGGCCCTGATCCCCGGCTTCGCGCTCGCAGCCATCGGCGTCGGCATCTTGGCGGGCGACGCTGGCGGCCCCGTGTTCCTCGGACTCGTCGGAGCCGGATTCGCGGGCGTCTACCTCACGCGTCGCCGGCTTTGGTGGGCGATCATTCCCGCTGGAACGCTCTTCACCCTGGCGCTCGTCGCCTGGTTGACCGAACGTTCTCCCGGCCTGGATACGGGTTGGGTGTTCTTCCTGGGACTCGCCGTCACCTTCGCCCTCCTGTTCTTCCTGCCCGACGGCCAGGGCAAGCAGCGCTGGGCCGTCTATCCGGCGCTTGGGGTCCTGGCCCTCGTGGCGTTGACCGCCTTCCCAGACGTGCTCGGCGAAGTGTTCCTGCCACTCCTGTTGGTGCTCGCGGGCATCATCCTGCTCTGGCGTCGGGGAGGCTCGAGCAAGGGTCCGACGCTGCCTCGCGGGAGCGCATGAGATGGCGACAAGTGAGCGCTGGCCATGGCCCCCAATTCCGGTGCTGAGTAGCGCGGCGAAGAGCCGGGGCGCAAGGAGACGGCCTCCACCCGCTGGGTCGCCGAAACCGCCGCTGCGGGTGAACCGCGCTCCTTGCAGGCTGACGGTCATCTACGTTCTGGCCTTGCTCGGGTTCAGCAGCTTCGGCTTCGCTCAGCTCTCGGCTGCGGA
This sequence comes from Truepera sp., assembly GCA_032027045.1. Classification (NCBI taxonomy): domain Bacteria; kingdom Thermotogati; phylum Deinococcota; class Deinococci; order Trueperales; family Trueperaceae; genus Truepera; species Truepera sp. The sequence goes on from JAVSMU010000001.1 coordinate 466,893, forward strand.
TCTGTCGCGTGCCGCCGGGGTCGAGCAGCTCTTGACGACGCACGCTGCGTCCGTCTGGCCGGGATGGGGGCCGCATGCGCTACTGGTCCGCAAGGGGGGACACGAGTACCTGATAGCCCACCCTTCGCCGCCCGAAGGCTTCGTGCCGTTGAAGGACGTGGAGATTGCAGGTAGCCGAGTTCACGTGCTGACGGGGCATCTCACGCCCGGACCGGTCGCCACCAGTTGGCCCGTCGGAGGACTCTGGAGCGTGGCCGTGCCCGCTCTCGACGACTTCCAGGAGGCCATCGACGGGCTCCTGGGGGAAGGGGTCGTGCTGCTCGACGATCCGAGCTACATCCGGGCTGTGATACACGAGGCCTTCCACGCCTTCCAGATGAACACCTTCGGAGGACCTGGCGGCCTGCCGAGGGCCGACGAGGCCATCGGTGAGAGAGAGGTCCTGGCCGCCCTGGAGCAGCGCAGCGACCTGAACGACCGGCACCTTCAGCAGGGGCTGGCGCTGGCTCGTGCCTTGAGTGCGGATACCGAGGCCGGGGTCCGGCAAGCGGCACTGCAGTTCCTCCAGTTTCGGGCGAGCTGGCGGGCGGTCGCGCCCGCGGGAACGCGGGCACTGGAGCGCCAGATCGAGTGGATCGAAGGGCTCGCCCGCTACGCCGACACGGCGCTGATGTCGAGCGTCGGTGTCGAAGAGGCCGCGAGTGCGTCCGGCCTCGAGCCCTACCCACAGCCCGAGCAGGTTCGGGAGGAGTTCCTCCGCCAACTCAGCGACCCCGCCTCGATTCCCGGCGGCTTGCGAGACCGCTACTTCGTCCTGGGCGCCGCCCAGGGCTTCGTGTTGGATCAACTCATGCCGGACTGGAAGGCGCGCACACTGCCCGGCGGGGAGGCGCTAGAGGATCTGCTCGCCGAAGCGGCCGGCGGGTCAAGTCAGGGAGGCGACGATGACGCCATCTCGGCCGGCGGCCCTGTTGCCGCCGAAGGAGGTCGATGACTCCAGGAGCCACGGGAAACGGAGCGGGAGAGACGACACGGGTCGAACGAGCAACTAGAAGGGCTGTGCTAGAGACGAGGGACATCGCCGACAGCCCGGGCACCGAAGAGAGGCAGGCAGCAACTCCATGAAAACCATCCTTGGGACCCCGCCGCGCGGGCGGCGGCGCGCCACGACGGCAGGCGGCCACCGGGTCATCACTCCAGTGACCGCTTCCGTTGCCATCGCGACCAGCATGACGATCGCGCTCGCCGTCTTGGCCGGACTGCTCACCGGCGTCCTAATGCCGCGCGGACCAGTGACGACGGCTCAGGCATCGATCGTGCTGGTCACCAGCTTCGCGCTGGGAGCGGCCGCAGGCCTGATCATGCGTTCTCGTTGGCCCATGCTGCTTACGCCCGTCGCCTACGCCCTCGCGTTCGAGCTGGCGCGCTGGGGCGCTGTCGGGCCGACCGTGGATGCGCCGAGGCTAGACAGCAGCTACGGCATCCTCGCCCTGCTGCTGGGTCGCGGTTTCCACGCCCTGATCGCCTTGTTGCCGATGGTCATCGGAGCCGGGTTCGGCCTCACGTTGGCGCGGCGCCTCTCCGGCGCACCTGTTAGTTGGCTACCAACCGTGTTCCTCCTGCTCGTGCCCGCGGCGCTGGCGCTGTGGCTCGCGCTGCCGGCGAGGACGCCCGCCATCCTCGGCGCCGACGGCAAGCCGTTGTCCGGCAGCGTGGCCGAACTCACCACCGTCCGCCTCGGTGGTCACGACCAGACCATTCTGATCCGCGGTCACAGCGTCGACGCACCGGTGCTCCTCTACCTGAGCGGCGGCCCGGGTCAGAGCGACCTCGCCTACTCGCGCGTGCTGTTCGCGGATCTCGCCAAGGACTTCGTCGTGGTGGGTTGGGACCAGCGCGGCACCGGCAAGTCGTACGCCTCGCTCGATCCCGCCGGCCTCACGCCGGCACAGGCGGTGTCGGACACCATCGGACTCACCGACTACCTGCGCAACCGCTTCGGTGAGGACAAGATCTATCTCCTGGGCGAATCGTGGGGCAGCACCCTGGGAGTCCTGGCCGTCCAGCAACGGCCCGACCTGTACCACGCCTACGTCGGTTCGGGGCAGATGGTCAGCCAGAGTCTCACCGATCGGCGCATCTGGCGCGACCTGTTGGCGTACGCACAAGAGGCCGGGAACTGGAAGCTGTACGACCAGCTCATCACCTATGGCGAACCACCCTACCGGGACGTCCCCTACGCCAACGCCTTCGCAATGACTCATTACGACGCGCTCACCAAGCCTTACGCGCCGCCGCAAGCCTACGTCGAACGGGGCAGCAGCGCCGGCCTCGGACCCTACGGCATCTTCGCCAGCGAGTACAACCTGGTCGACAAGGTCAACGTGCTTCGGGGCCTGATCGACATGTTCGCGGTCATGTACCCGCAGCTCCAGGAGATCGACTTCCGAGCGGACGTCCCGCAACTGGAGGTTCCCGTGTACCTTCTCGACGGGCAGGCCGAACTCGCGGGGCGCCGGGACCTCGCACTCGAGTGGTACGAGCGGCTCGACGCACCCATCAAGCGGCTGTACTCGTTCGAGAACGCCGCGCATTCCGTGGCTTTCGAGCAGTTCGAGGCCCTGCACGACATCATGACGGGCACCGTGTTGGCCGACACGTACCTGGAGCCGTGAGCGGCGTCGGTTCGTGCACGAAGAGTTCGCCGAGTTGGGGCACCTCCAGGCTCTAGCTTTGTCGCATCGTCTGGGTTTGGACGTGAAACCACGCGAATTTGATCGCCCGGGGCTCGCATGAGCGGAACCGACGAAGGAGCGCGATGATTGACACCCGTAGCAGCAGAACCATGTTCTCAAACCGACGTCAAACGGACGAGACTCGTGCTGCTCCCGCCGAGTCGCGTTGGCACCGACTCTATCGGGTTGGAGCCGTGGCCGCCTTGATCGGTGTGGGCTTGATCCCGGTCCAGATGGTCATCTTCGTCGTCTGGCCGCCACCCGACAGCGTCCTCCACTTCTTCCAGCTGTTCCAGCAGAACTGGCTCCTGGGCCTTCTGAGCCTGGACCTCCTGTACTTGTTGCAGAACTCGCTTGTCGTCCTGGTTTACCTCGCGCTCTACGTTGCACTCAGGCGCGTCGATGAGGCGCTAATGAGCGTCGCTCTCGTCCTCGGCCTCGTTGGCATGGCGGCCTACTTCGCGTCGAACACGGCTTTCGAGATGCTCGCACTGAGCAACGGCTACGCTTCGGCGGCGACGGCCGCAGAGGGACAGCCCTTCCTTGCGGCAGGCCAGGCGATGCTAGCGGTATATAGGGGTACGGCCTTCGACGTGTACTACGTGCTGAACGCCGTCGCCCTACTCATGACTTCCGCAGTGATGCTCCGAAGCGGCTTCTTCAGCAGGAGCACCGCCTATTGGGGCCTGCTGGCGGGCGCGCTGATGGTGGTGCCTTCGACAGCGGGCACCACCGGCCTCATCCTCGCCGTCGCCTCACTCGTTCCATGGGCCGTGTTCGCGGTGTTGGTCGCTCTGAGGCTCTTCCGGCTGAGCAGGATACCTGGCGACGAAAGCTGATGATCGCGACGCAAGCACGAAGGGCCGGTGCAGTTGACGGCGACCCCAGCCGACTGCCTCGTTGCCCGCAACGTAAAGCGCTAGGGTCGAGAGGTGCAGCATGAACGCATTGGTCGTTTACGATTCGCAGTACGGCAACACCGAACGCCTCGCGGAGGCCATCGGCGAAGCACTCGCCCCTTGCGGCGTGGTGCGGGTGAGCAAGGTGACGCCGGAGCAACTCACGGGCCTGGACGTGCTCGTGGTCGGGTCGCCGACTCAGCGGTTCCGGCCCACGCCGGCAGTCAGCGCTTTCCTCGCAAGTGTACCGGCGGCCGGCCTGAGAGGTGTTCGGGTAGCCGCCTTCGACACGCGCTTCTCCGCCCAGAGGGCGAGGTCGATGTCGGCGGTGCTTGGTTTCGTCGTCAGGCTCCTTGGCCCGTCCGCTTATGCGGCTACTCACTTGGCGAAACAGCTCGAGCAGAGAGGCGGCACCTTGATCGCGCCCCCCGAAGGCTTCCGCGTGACTGATGCGGAGGGGCCCTTGGAAGAGGGTGAACTCGAGCGCGCCGCGAGCTGGGGAGCGAAGCTCCGTCTCGCTCCGGAACCGCTGGGTCCGCGACACGACCACGTGGTTCCCGGCCCGGGCGGCGGTAAGGCCCAAGCCCGCTCCCAGCATTCTGGACGTGGTTAGGTAAGCAATGAGAATCGCCCTGATCGTCCTCGGCGCTGCCCTGCTGTTATTCATCATCGGCTGGACAGGGCTGCAGATACGGCCGCAGCCGTTCCAGCCTTTCGCACTCTCGTCCCAACCAGCGCCAACACCAGAAACGCCGACGCAGACGGGGCCAGCGGCGCAGCCCGTTACCGCCCCCCTACCGACGGGTCTGCCCGCCCCGGTCGAGCGCTTCTACCAAGGACTCTTCGGGGCCGGCGTTCCCCTCATCGACAGTGCGGTGGTGAGCGGTCGCGCGACCATGCGCATCAAGGGCGTCACGTTCCCGGCGCGCTTCCGCTTCTACCACGAGGCCGGCCAGGGCTACCGCCACTACATCGAGGCGACGGTGTTCGGTCTGCCGCTGATGAAGGTGAACGAGACGTTTCTGGATGGCAAGAGCCGCCTCGCGCTGCCCTTCGGCGTGACCGAGAACGAACCCAAGATCGACCAGGCCGCCAACCTCGCGTTGTGGGCCGAGGCCGTTTGGTTCCCGTCCTTGTGGGTAACCGATCCGCGGGTGCGCTGGGAGCCGATCGACGACGCCACCGCGGTGTTGGTCGTACCCTTCGGCGAGGAGCAGGAGCGCTTCGTGGCGCGCTTCGATCCGCAGGACGGCACGTTGCGCATGCTCGAGTCGATGCGTTACAAGGGTGAGGCGAGTGAAGGCAAGACGCTGTGGCTCAACGAGGTGCGGGCTTGGGCCGACGTGAGCGGCCACCACCTCCCCGTCCTCAGCGCACTCACCTGGCTCGATGACGGCAGCCCGTGGGCCGTTTTCACGGTCGAGGACGTAGCCTACAACGTCGACGTGGCCGGCTACCTGAAGGCAGACGGCCCCTGAAACGTCAGACAGCACTTGCAGCCTGGCGGAGTTGAGCGCTCAATTCGGTTTGGTCGCGACACTCACGATCCCCGGCGCCAAGCGCGCGGGCCGCAACCCTCGCAACGAACTCCCCAAGTAGAAGTCGCCCTTCTCCAAGTTGGCCAGGCTTACCTCGGCCTCCACGCACTCGCCGGTGGCGATTAGCGCTCCGCGAAGCACGCCCGGCAGCGCCCCCGCGCTCACGGGCGGCGTGACCAGAATTGCGCCCCGGCGCACGAACACGTTCGATATCGCCCCTTCGGCCACGTTGTCGCGCAGGTTGAGGAAGACGATGTCAGCCAGCCCGAGGACCGCAGCCTTCTTAGAGGCCAGGTCGTACACTTCGCGCGCCGTCGTCTTGTGGCGCCTCAGAGGGTCGTCCTCGTTCACCCGCTCGAACGCCACGCCCACGTCCAGCACGCTGCTCGTGGCCGAAGCCAGCGGGGAGCTCGTGAGGTGCAGCGCCCCGGACCTGGTCACCAGGAGCCGCACCCGCGTGGGCCCCTCGAAGTGCTGAGCGGCTGCAAGAAGGCAGGCGCGCGCCTCGGTTGCCGAGAAGTCGATGCTCAAGTAGTTACATGCGCGAGTGAGACGAGAGAGGTGTGCGCGCAAGCGTACGAAGCCTCCCGCCTCGGCGGCGGGTGCCCCCGCCTCCCACCGTAGGGTCTCGAAGGGTTCGGGCGCTCCTGGCATGGACGAGGACAGGTTAGCGCGCACGGTGGCGGTCGTGTTCGGGCAGAGAAGCCTCGTCCTCGGGCTCAGTCGTGGCGCGGTCGATGGCCGGCGCCGACCGGTGCGAGAATGACCGCCGTGAGCATGACCGCCGTGGGACTGACCGCCGTGACACGGAACCATTTGCCGGGCGTCGGCAGAAGGCGCCTCTTGGATGACGGCGGGTAGGGGTAG
>JAVSMU010000001.1:477355-627696 GCA_032027045.1 Truepera sp.
GGGTCGATGCCGTAGGTGTTCTTGAGGGTGACGTAGGGGAACTGGTAGCCGGAGGCGGAGCCGGGGTCGACGAAGGCGATGGTCTTGCCGCGGAGTTGCTCGAAGGTCGTGATGCCGCTGTCGCAGCGGACGTTGAACTGCGCCCGGTAAGTAGTGGAGCCCCTGCGCACGGAGGCGAGGATGACCTGGGCGCCGTAGTTGTCCACCGCCTGCACTATGGCCGCGGGACCCATGAGGCCGATGTCGACGCGGCCGGTGCCGATGGCCTCGACGAGGCCGACGTAATCGGTGGCTATGAAGGTGTCGACGGGGATGAGCAGGCGCTCGGAAAGCATGTCGGCGATCGGGCCCAAGTTGTCGACTATGACGCCGGCCTCGCGGCTCGGGATGATGCCGAAGATGAGCTTGCTGGGTACGTCTCCTTGTGCTCGAGCGGCGCCCATGAACAGGGTTGCGCCCAGCACGAGAGCGATGAGGGGGGAGATCGGTCGCTTCACTTGGTGTCCTCCGGTTTGCGGGCCCCAGCCTAACAGGGCGGCCGGGGCGTCACCGAAGTCTAGTTCCAACGCCGCCTTCGCCTGCGAACGTGTAGCCGAGGCTCGTCACCGCTCGCCCTGACCCCGAGGTAGAACTCCTGCACGTTCTCGTTGGCGCGCAACTCGCCTGCGTCGCCCTCCAGCACGAAGCGGCCGCCTTCGAGGACGTAACCGTAGTCGGCGATGGCCAGCGCCTGGTTGGCGTTCTGCTCGACGAGCAGGATTCCCATGCCCTCCTGGTTGATCTCGCGGATGACCCCGAAGATCTCCTCGACCAGCATGGGAGCCAGGCCGAGGCTCGGCTCGTCGAGCATGAGGAGCTTGGGTCGGCTCATGAGGGCGCGGGCGATGGCGAGCATCTGCTGTTCGCCGCCCGACAGCGTGCCGGAGTCTTGCTTCAGCCGCTCCGCCAAGCGTGGGAAGTAGCCGAACATGCGCTCCAGGTCTTCGTTCACGGCGGTGCGGTCGGAGCGGTGGAAGGCGCCCAACCTGAGGCTCTCCGACACCGTCAGGTCCGGGAACATCCCGCGGTCCTCGACCACGTACGCGATGCCGGCCTGCGAGATGCGCTCCGTGGCCGCTCGCGTCATGTTCTTGCCCATCACCATGACGGTTCCCTTGCGCGGCTCGTCTTCCACCAGGCCCATGATGGTCTTCAGCATCGTGCTCTTGCCGGCACCGTTGGAACCAAGCACGGTCACGCACGTGCCGGCCCGTACCGTCAGCGACACGCCCTTCAAGACCCGAAGCTGCTTGACGTAACCGCTCTCGACGGTCCTCAGCTCGAGCAAGGCCGGGTTCACTTGAGGACCTTTTCGGCCTGGGCCCCGGCATCCGCCCCGGTCGTAGGGCCGGCCAGCTTCGTGCTTCCAAGGTAAGCGCGCACTACCGCCGGGTCGTCCTGCACTTCGTGTGGCGTGCCATCGGCGATCTTGTTCCCGTGGTCGAGAACGACGACGCGGTCCGCCAGCCGGCTGACCACCCGAAGGTCGTGCTCGACGACCAGCATGGTGAGGTTCAGGTCGCGGCGCAGCCTTAGCAGCGTGACCATCATGTCGTCCTTCTCCTCGACGGTCATGCCGGCGGCCGGCTCGTCTAGCAGCAGCAGCCTGGGCTCGGACGCCAGTGCCCGGGCCACCTCGATGAGCTTCTGCACCCCGTAGGGCAGCGCCCCGACCGGTTGGTCGCGGTAGGCTTGTAGGTCGAGGAGGTCCATCAGCTCCTCGGCCCGGCGGCGCTGCGCGACCTCGTCTCGGACCCACGAGCGGGTGGCCAACATGGCGGAGAACAGGTTGGACTTCACGTGCAGGTGCCGGCCTAGGAGGAGGTTGTCCAGGCACGTGAGCGACTTGAACAGTTCGATGTTCTGGAACGACCGCCCGATCCCCGAGCGCGCCACCATGTGTGGCGCCATTCCCGTGATCTCGCGGCCTTGCCACGTGACGGTTCCCGTGTCGGGGCGGTAGAAGCCGCAGATGATGTTGAACAGGCTCGTCTTGCCGGCGCCGTTCGGGCCGATGACGGCGACGACCTCGCCCTCGCTGACGCCCGCCGACACGCCGGACAGCGCGGTCAGGCCACGGAACGAGAGCGTCACCGAGTCGAGTTGCAGCATATAGGTCACGTTAGATATCCGGCGTGGGGCGCCCAGAAGGGCGCCCCACGGCCAAGGTTGCTACTTAGAGCGTGAGCCAGTCGGAGACGGGCCGGAGGCCCTGCGGGGTCACCTGCAGGAGCATGACGGAGTTGTTGCCTTGGTAGCCGTCGGCGAACGACAGGTCGTGGTAGAGCCCCGTCGTGTAGCCGGTGATGTTGGAGAGGGCCTCCTCGAAGGAGGCGCGGGTCACGTCGCGGCCCGCGGCCTCGAGGGCAAGCACGAGGGGCTCGGCGAACGCCACGCCGGCGAGGGCCCGGAACGGGTCGGCCGCGACCTGTGGAGCGTAGGCCACAACCACGTCCTTATAGATCTGATCGGCGATCGGGTCGCCGTTACCCTCGCCCACGATGACGGACGGCAGGCGGAGGAACACGGAGAAGAGCGCGCCCTGCATCCCCGGGTTGGAGAGCAGGCTCGGGTCGAGGAGCGTTACGGTGGCGAGCATCTGCGGCTTGAAGTCGAGGCGCTGAAGCTCGCCTACGAGCGTTGCGGCGGCGGTGGGGTCGGAGAAGAGGAGCACGGTGTCGGCGCCCGAACCGCGAAGGCGCAACGCCTGCACGCCCTGGTTGGTGGTGCCGCGTTCGTACGGCACCTTGTCGCCCACGGTCACGTCGTAGCCGTCGGCCTTGAGGCGCTCGATCTCCGCCTCGAGACCGCGCAGGCCGGCCTGGCCGTAGCCGTCATTCTGGTAGAAGATGGCGATGTTCTTGCTGCCCAGCGTCTGGACGGCGTAGCGGGTCATGAGGGAGGCCTCCACGACGTAGTCGGTGAAGGTCGTGTAGATCAGGCCGTCCGATTGCTCGGCGAAGACCTCGGAGCCCGTGGCGGGCCCCACCCACGGCACGCCTGCCCGCTTGAGTAGCGGCATGGCCGCCAGGCCGTTGGCCGTGCCTACCCCGCCCACGAACGCGAAGACGTTCTCGCGGTCGATGAGTTCACGTACGGCGGCGACGGTGCGGGCCGGGTCGTAGCCGTCGTCACGGGAGACGAGGACCAGCTTGCGGCCGTGGATGCCACCCTGGTCGTTGATGTACTGGAAGTAGGCGTCGATGGCCGTGGTGACCGTGCCCCAGGCGGCCGCGGGGCCGGACTGCGGGCCCCAGTTGCCGATCTTGATCTCGGTATCCGTGATGCCCGGCTCCGCTGCGAAGCTGAAAGCCAGTAGTGCACCGAGAACGACGAACGCGATGATCCGCTTCATGCTGCTCCTTTCCCCGCCAGTGGCTGGGGTACGAGTTGGGCTCTTGAGGTTCGAGGCTACCATGCGGCCCAGGCGCGTGGCAAAGCCGGAAGACTCGAGTAGAACACTCACTTCTCGCGTCTCAGACGCGTTTCACGTCGGGCCTCCCAAGCAATCCGTGAGGCTTCAGCACCAGCACCAGGATCACGACGAGGAACGCGAAAGAGGCCTTGAACTCGAGGGACACGTAGACGCCCACCAGCAACTCGAGGATGCCCAGCATGTAGCCGCCCAGCACGGCCCCCGGTAGCGAGTTCATGCCCCCGATAACTGCGGCGACGAAGCCCTTGCTGAGAGGGTCGAGCATCATGGTCGGGTTGAGGAGGGTGGTGGGCGCGAACAGCAGCGCCGCGGCGGTGGCAAGCACGGCGGCCGCGGCCCAGGTGGCCATGAGCACGGTGCGGACGGGCAGGCCCATCGCCTCGGCCACGTCCTCGCGCTGGGCCACGGCGCGCATGGCGACGCCGAGCTTCGTGTAGGTGAGGAGGGCCCAGAGCGCGACCATGAGCACGACGCCCAAGAGCGCCGTGACTATGGAGACGAGGCTGAGCGACACGCCGCCGAAGCGCAAGATCCTGTCGGTCACGAGTGTGGGCACGATCTTGTTGTCGTTGCCGAAGAAGAGTGCGTCGAGCCCGCCCAGTGCCAGCGCCAGCCCCAGGGTGAGGATGAGGAGCCCCAGCTCGCTCTGGTTCTTGGCGGGCCGCACCAGCAGCAAGTAGACGAGCATGCCGATGATCGCGGCGGCAACCAGGGCGAGCAGGAACGAGAGGCCGAACGGGATGCGCAGTTGCGTGAGGAGCGTGTAGGCGATGAAGGTGCCCGTCACTCCCAGGTCGCCGTGCGCGAAGTTGAGGATGCGGGTGGTGCGGTAGAGGAGCACGAGCCCTAGCGCCACGAGGGCGTAGACGCTCCCGAAGCTGGCGCCGCTCACGAAGCTCTGGACGAGGGTGTCCAGACCGCCCATCAGCGCAACCTCCTGCCCTGAGCACTCACAGGGGCCACGACTTCCAGAAGCGCCTGATCTTGAGCCAGCGCCCGTAGAGGCCGGCGGGCTCGAGCATCATGATGGCGATCACCACGGCGCCGAAGACTAACTGCGACCAGGCGCGGAAGGTGGAGAGGTAGACGTCGAGGCCGGTGATGAACCCCGCCCCCAGCAGGGCCCCGGGCAGGAAGCCCAGCCCGCCCACCAGGGTCATCAGCAGGAACTTGATGGAGAGCATGAGGTTGAAGCTCTCGGGCGTGATGTAGCCGACCAGCGGGCCGTAGAGCGCCCCGGCGAGGCCGGCCACCGTCGCCGAGATCACGAACGCGAGGGTCTTGTAGCGGGCCAGCCCGATGCCGCTCATCTGGGCGGCCAGGTCGGCGTCGCGCGTGGCGCGGAAGGCGCGGCCGATGTGCGACCGCTCGATGTTGAACAGCATCCAGGTGACTACGCCGGCCAACAGCAGCACCAGGTAGTAGTACGCGCGGTCGCCGTAGAAGTCGATGCCTAGCAGCACCGGCCGGTCGACGATGGTGCCGGTGGAGGCGCCCACGAACGCCCAGTTGTTGAGGATCTGCTGGATGGCCAAGCCGAAACCGAGCGTGGCGATGGCCAGGTACGGGCCCTCCAGCCGCAGCGACGGCACGCCGATGATGACCCCAAGCACCGCTGACACGGCCATGGCGGCCAACAGCGCGAGCAGGAACGGCCAGTCGTGCTGCGTGAGTACCGCGTGGACGTAAGCCCCGGCCGCCAGGAAGCCCGCGTGCCCCAGCGAGACCTGGCCGGTCAGGCCCACCAACACGGTGAGCGAGAGAGCCACCAACGCGTAGACGAAGAACAGGGTGAAGTTGTAGATGAGGTAGCCCTTAACCAGGAAGGGCAGTGCCAGTAGCAACGCTCCTGCGAGGCCCGCCACCACCCACGCCTGCGATCCTCGGATCAACCACAGGTCGTTCTCGTAGCGTTCACGGAAGAGCATGGTGACTCCGTTCGCCTCTCGGCGGGCGGTCAGGCATACATCTCCTCGATGAGGTGCCCATACTTCTTCGCGATGCTGGAACGCTTGACCTTGAGGGTGGCCGTTACCTCGCCGTCCTCGTGGTAGAGCCGCTTGGGCAAGATGGCGAACTTCTTGATGGTCTCGACTCGCGCCAGCGTGTCGTTCACGCCCTCCACCTCGGCCTCGATCAACTCGCGAACCTCGGGGTTGGCCGCCAGGTCCGTATAGGTCGAGTAAGCCAGCTGCCGTTCGGTGGCCCAGTGGGTCACGTTGTCTTCGTCGAGGACGAGGAGCGCGGTGAGGTACTTGCGGCGGTCACCTATTACGACGGCGTCGTTGATGTAGGGGCTCGACTTGAGCTTGTTCTCGATCTTCTGTGGCGCGATGTTCTTCCCCCCCGCGGTGATGAGGATGTCCTTCTTACGATCGGTGATGCGCAGTTGGCCGTCGTCGTCGATCTCGCCGACGTCGCCCGTGTGCAGCCAGCCGTTCTCGAGGACCTCGGCCGTGGCCGCGGGGTCCTTGTGGTAGCCGAGGAAGTTGCCCGGGCTGTGGCTCAGGATCTCGCCGTCGTCGGCGATCTTCACCTCCACGCCCTTGAACGGGTACCCGACCGTGCCGAGGCGTCCACCGCCGCGGTGGATGGAGATGATGCCGGTGGACTCAGTGAGTCCGTAGCCCTCGCGCACGTCGACGCCTATCAGCCTGAAGTACCCCAGCACCTCGGGTGCGATGGGCGCCGCCCCCGAGATCGCCACCCTCACGCGGTCGAGCCCGAGGCGGTAGCGCAGGAGGCGCAGGACGGCCAGGTGCGCCAGGCCCGTGGCCAGCCGGTTGTGGCCCCGGGCGGCGCCCATGGCGGCCGAGTAGGCGACGCGCTTGACGACGTTGGCGTCCTTCATGTGCAGCTCCACCATGGAGTAGAGCTTCTCCCAGATGCGTGGCACGGCGAAGAAGACCGTGGGACGGATCTCCTGGAGGTTCGTCAGGACCGTGTCGAGGTTCTCGGTGAAGGAGACCGTGTAACCGAACCTGAGGGGCGCCGTGACGCTGATGAGGCGCTCGACGATGTGCGACAGGGGCAGGAACGAGAGCAGCTCGTCGTCCGCCCGGAGGGGCGTGGCCGCGTTCAGCGAGTCGATGGCCCACAGCAAGTTGGCGTGCGAGAGCATGGCGCCCTTGGGGTTGCCCGTGGTGCCGGACGTGTAGATGAACAACGCCGTGTCGCTCGGCTCGATTGCGGCGAGGCGCTCCTCGACGGGGGCCGGATCGGCCGCGTAGCGCTCCGCTCCCGACTGCAGTACCGCTTCCCACTCGAGCGTGCCCTCGACGTCCTCGGGCTCGACCACCACGACCCACCTGACCGTCGGACATTGGTCGCGGACGGCGAGCCACTTCTCCAACTGCTCGGCGTCCTCGAGGAAGAGGCCCACCGAGTCGGAGTGGTTCACGTGGTAGGCGAGCTGCTCGGGGCTGCTGGTGGTGTAGACACCCACCGTTGCGCCCCGCGCCGTCTGGATGGCGATATCTGCGATGAGCCACTCCGGCCGGTTCTCGCACAGCACGGCCACCCGCTCGCCGGCCTCCAGCCCCAGGTGGATCATCTCGCGCGCGAGGGCGTTGACGCGAGCCGCGTACTCGGCCCAGGAGATCTTCTCCCAGAGCCCGAGGCGCTTGACCCGGAGGGCGACGCCGGTACCTGTTGACCTGTCGCGAAGCAGCGCAGGCACGCTGCCCGCTCGTAAGCCGTTTTCCGTCATCGTATGGACGATTGTAACCCGGCCCGAAGGGCGGGCAACCCGAGGCCCGGCGCGGTCGGTGACCCGTTACGGTCGGCAACGCGTTACGGTCGGCACGCGCCGTGGGCGGTGACGCATCGTGGGCGGTGACGCGTCGTGGGCGGTGATGCGTCGCGGTTCGTGACGCGTCGTGGGCGGTGAACCGTTGCGAGCTAGGGTTCCCGGTTCAGCCGGCCTTCTCCAGTGCCAACGCGGAGTTCAACTCGCCCGCCAGTTGAGCGCACCAGGCGTCTACGCGCGCGTCGGTCAGGTCGTCGTCGTTGTCCTCGTCTATGGCCAGGCCCAGGAAGTAGTCGCCGCGCTGCGCCAACGAGCCGGTGAAGACGTAGCCGGCCGTAGGCCACTCGCCGACCAAGGTCGCGCCCGTGGGCTCCAGGGCCCGCGCGATGGTGTCGAGCGCGTCGAGGTACGTGTCAGGGTAGCCGCGGCGGTCGCCCGTGCCGAAGAGGGCCACGAACTTGCCCCGCAGGTCCAGCGCGCCCAGCTCGTCGAGCCGCATGTCCCAGTCGCTCGGCAACTGCCCGATGTTCCAGGTAGAAGAGCCGACGACTATCAGGTCGGCGCTCGTGAGCTCCTCGAAGTCGAGCCAGGCAGCGTCGCGACAGGGGACCTCGACGCCGAACTCCTTGGAGAGCGCTTCCGCCACTCGCTCCGCGACCAGCTCGGTGGCACCGAACATGGTGGCGTACACGACGATGATCTTGAGGGGGCCGTTCTGGGGACCGTTACGCAACACGAGTCGATGCTACGCCCAACCGAGCCGAACGGACGTTGACCGGCGTCATGCGACGAGCGAGCCTTGTGACGGCGGCTCGCCCGCCAAGTCGTGTGGCGGCACCAAGCCTGCCAAGCAGTGTTACGGCACCTCGTCTCCCAAGTCGTCACAAGTCGTCGAGGTTGGAAGGGTCGATGACCTCGCACACGCCCATCTTCGCCCCGAAGTTGGGCACCACGTTGGCCGCGCTCATGCCCGTGAGCATGGTGCTGCCGGCGACTCCGAAGACGCCCCCTACGGCCGCCCCGAGCGGCATACCGACGATGATGTTGTTGACGTAAACCTCCATCATGCAGCACACCTTCTCACTCAGCTTGGGCTTCGCCTCGCATGCGTGGAGGTCACGAACCATGAGCGCGATGCCGGCGTAGTCGTTGAAGAAGCTCACGGTCTCGGTCACGAGGTACTCGGTCAGTTCCTGACCGCGGCCGGCCCCGGCCAGCCCCAGCGCCGCGCCGCTGACGGGGTCGACGCGGAACCATGCGGGTTCGGCCCCGTCGGCCGCGGGCCCCTCCGCCAGCAGCACCACGTTCCCTGCTTCGAGGTCGCGGCCCGCCGCGGCGCGGCTGGCGGCCGGCCAGGAGCCGGGCAGGTCCGAGGCGCCACGCACCACCGTAAGCGTGCCGCCCGCCTCTAGCGCGGCGGCCACGCCGTCGAAGGCGCCATGCCGGGTGACCCCATCGCCCGCCAGCGGCAGGCCCTCGGTGCGGGTCTCCCACACGCCGCGGCGCAGTGACTCGCGGGCGAGCGCACGCACCCCGTCCGGGGCAGTGGTGAGGGTTCGCGTCGGGTTGGCGATCACGTCCACCACGTCACGCCCCTCGGGCCAGTGCTGCTCGAAGGCGACCAGCGCCGGAGCGGGTCGGAACGTCACCGCCCCGTCCGGCGTGGGCGCGGCGTCGAAGAGATCGAACAGCCGCAGGTGCGCCATGGGACGCGCGGCGTCGGCCAGCTCCGAGCTCGGCCGGTAACCCTGGAAGCGGCCCGAGCGGAGTTCCTCGTCCATGGTGGCGAGTTCGTCTCTCACGGCCTCGGTAGCCGCGAGGGAGCGCTGCAGGCTGTACGCCTCGCTGAACGAGCCCGTCATGGCCATGACCGTGATGCTTCCCTGCAGGGCCTCGAGCATGTCGAGGTCGCTCATCTCGTTCGCGAACGCGCTGCTGCCCTTGGCGCGGTTGTCGGCGCCCACGCGGTCGAGCAGGTTGCGGCGCACGGAGTGTTCAACGCCCCCCGGACCGATGAGCGTGTAGCGCACGTAAACGGAGGCGAGGGCCATGGCGCCGGCACTGTCCGCGGCCTCCTTGCCGCCAAGTGCTCCCAGTGCGCTCGTTGCCTTGTTCATCGCGTCGGAGACGGTCTGGAACAGCGCGGCGGCCACGTTGCCGGCCGCGTCGGGAGGTACTACCCGCCCGCTCAGGTCGAAGACCTGGCCACCCTCGGGCAGCGAACCGTTGAAGCCGGGGGCGAAGAAGTGCGTGGCGTCCAGCACGGCCTGCGCGTCGCCGGCGGCGTATGCCGCGTCGTCCATCCCGTCGGCGGTGATGTCGAGCGTGAGCGGAACGCCGAAGAGGTTCGCGGTGGGCCGTTCCCAGGGCGTCATGAGCGCATGCTCGACCAACTTGTCCCCCAGTCGCTGCTCGAGGACGAGTTCGATGCGAAGCCGGTGCTGGTGCTCGGGCGGCACGCTGCCCTCGAGCACCCCCTCGGGCTCGAGCCCCAAGTCGGGCGTCGGCTCGGCGAAGGCCGGATGAACGTCATCCCACCCACCGTCGGGGCGGCGGACCTGCACCCAAGCGTAGTCCTCGGCATCCGCGAGCAGGGCGGCGCGCGCCTCGGCGCCGGCGCCGAGCTCGACCCCGGCGTCGTCCAGCGCCGTGAGTAGCTTCTGCGCCATGGCGTCGCTCTGCTCGGCAAGCGCGGCAAGCTGCTCCTCGGCCTCGGCGACCCAGGTCTCGGCCTGATCGCTACTGAAGCCGACCAGCGCGCCAAGCTCTCCCAGTGGAACGGCGACGTCCGGCGGGGCGCTGGGCGCGCCCGTCGTCTGTGCCAACAGTCGCGAGGCCGGTTCCTCCGGCAGCCTGCCGAAGGCTATGCGTGCGTCGAACGCGGCGTCTTGCAGCAGCGTTGCGAGCAGCAGGGCCTGATCCCAGGCGTTGCCGGCGCCGCTGACAACGGTGCCTTCGGCCCCGCGCAGCACCCCCGCGTACGGCTGGTAAGCGATGTGAGTTCGCACCCACTCGACGATGACGTCGGGTTCCTCCAACGCGAGTTCGAGACTCAGGTCGTCGAGCGACAGCCGGGCAGCGCCCGAGTCGCCGAGCCCAGCGCGCATGACCGCCACGTAACGGTCGAGGTCGTCCAGCCACGCAGGACGCCCCGAGGCGCCGGCCTGCGCAGCGGCCGACGCGCCGGCGATCAGCAGCGCGAGGGCCACTAGCAAGCGCGTGCAGCGCGCACTCATGGTGGGACGGACGGCGGGCTCGGGAGTGTGAGGCATCATCTGTTTCCCCCAACGCGTGGCGGTTGTTCCACTGCGCCTGGACGGTGAAGGCGCTTGGCACGTGAACGTGCCGCTGAGCAGCTGCCAGGGTGGTGAAGCGCGTTTTCGGCGCTACGGAATGCGGCGCGGGACCAACGGAGCGGGGGCGCGGTGTCTTCGGCCGCGCCCCCGTAACCGCTGACCTATTGGACCCTTACTTCTTGGCGGCCTTCTTGGCAGCGGGCTTCTTGCCGCTGACGGTGTCCTTGAGGCTCTTGCCCGCCTTGAACGCCGGGTACTGGCTCGCCGGGATCTTGATCTTCTCGGTCGTGCCGGGCTTGACGCCGGTGCGGGCCTTGCGCTTGCGGACTTCGAAGGTGCCGAAGCCGGTGAGCGTCACCTTGTGCCCCTTGGCGATGCTGGTGGTCATGGAGGCGAGAAGCGAGTCCATCGTCTCCTTGACGGCCTTCTTGGACTGGTTGGTGGCTTCGGCGACTTCGCTGACGAGGTCTGCCTTGCTGACGGTCTTGTCTGCCTTCTTGGGTGCGGCCTTGGCTTTAGCCATGAGCGAGCTCCTTTCGTGAACTCGCCGAGAGTATAGGGCATGAGGCACGAGAAAATCACTACACCGGGCGATGGGGCAGGGAAAATAAGCCGCTATGTGTAATATCTCACTAACGGTATGGCGCTCGTCACGCCCCGAGCGACCCTCCGTGAACTCGTGGGACGAACGACCGGGCCGTCCGGGGAGCCGAGGCCGTAACTTGGGGCATGGCCGGATCCAGCCTCGTCGTCTTCTCGATCCTCGCCGCCGCGGTCGTCCTCTTCGTTTCGGACCGCGTGCGGCTCGACGTGGTGGCGTTGCTCGTCGTGCTGGCGCTCGTGCTGTCGGGCGTCCTGACGCCGCAGCAGGCGCTCGCCGGGTTCGGCGACCCGCTCGTGATCATGATCGCGGGGTTGTTCGTGGTGTCGTACGCGATCGTCAACACGGGCATCGCGGCGGCCGTGGGCCGCACCCTGGGGAGGGTGGCCGGCCAGAGCGAGCCGCGCATGATCCTGGCCGTCATGCTGGCGACCGGCGTCCTGTCTGCCTTCATGAGCTCCACGGGCACGGTTGCCGTCATGCTGCCCATCGCGGTGGCCATGGCGTGGCGCGCGAAGCTCAGCCCGAGCAAGCTCCTGCTGCCGGTCGCGTACGCGGCGCTCGTGGGCGGGATGCTCACGCTCATCAGCACCCCGCCCAACCTGGTCGTGTCGCAGGCCCTCGAGGGCGCCGGCCGGGAGCCGTTCGGCTTCTTCTCCTTCACGCTCCTGGGCGTCGTCATGCTCGCGGTTACCACCCTGTTCATGGTCACGCTCGGCCGGCGGGCGCTTCCCGCCACGGCTCCCAACACGCCCGGACCCGCCGGGGGCGCCGAGGACGAGGCCCTGATCGAGGTCGCCGAGCGTTACGGTCTGCCCACGCGCCTGGGAAGGTTGACGCTCGCGCCGGACTCGCCCCTCGTGGGCGCCTCCCTACGCGGCCTACGCTGGCCCGAACGCTTGGGCGTGCGAGTCCTGGCGGTGGACACGGAGCCCGAGGTCGTCAAGAGCGGTCGGCGCTCCCGTCGCTACTTGGGCCGCTCGAAGCGGATCGGCCCCGACACCCTGCTCGTGGAGGGCGACCGCATCTTGCTCCAGGGCAGCCCGGAAGCGCTGGCGGCCGCGGCGCGCAAGGCCGAGGTGGAACTCGAGGCGGTGGACGCGGCCGCCGACGACCTGGTCCCTGCCAACCTGGGATTCGCGGAGGTGTTGCTGACGCCGCGGTCGTCCTGGATCGGCAACAGCCTCGCGACCCTGCGGTTCCGCGAGCGCTACGGGGTGCAGGTAGTGGCGCTCCGGCGCGGGCAGGCGCAGGTGACCGAGGGGAGTGGCGACAAGCGGCTGGGGGAGACGCGCCTCAAGTTCGGCGACACCCTGCTCGTCCAGGGCTCCATGTCGGCGATCGACAGGCTGCAGGGCGAGCGTCACGATGCCGTGGTCCTCAGCGAGACCGGAGGGGAGAGGGCTGCTCCCAGGCGCCGCCGAGCGCCCATAGCCGTGGCCGTTTTGCTGCTCATGCTGATCAGCATGTCCGCCGGCTGGTTGGCGCCGGTGATGGCCGTGCTTCTGGCGGCCCTGGTGCTCGTGCTGAGCGGCTGCCTGTCCATGGAAGAGGCGTACCGCTCCATCCAGTGGCAGTCGGTGGTGCTGATAGCCGGCATGCTGCCCTTGGCCACCGCGCTGGAGTTGACGGGCGGCGTGAGCGTCGTGGCCGACGCGATGGTCGGCGTGTTCGGCGGTTCGGGTCCCCTCCTGATCCTGGTGGGTCTTTACGTCGTGACCGCCGGCCTCGGACTGCTCATGTCGAACACCGCTACGGCCGTGCTCATGGCGCCCGTGGCGCTGAGCGCCGCCGCCAGCCTGGGCGTGGCGCCAGAAGGCATGATGATGATGGTGGCACTGGCCTCGGCCTCCTCGTTCAGCACGCCCATGTCGACGCCGGTGAACACGCTGGTGGTGGGTCCCGGCCACTACCGCTTCACTGATTTCGTGAAGCTCGGCCTGCCACTGCAACTGCTGATGGCCGTGGTGGGGCTGCTGCTCATCCCGTGGTTGTTCCCCTACTGAGGCCGGCTAGGCGCCGTAGTTGTCAGGCGTGGGCCATTTCGTCTATAATCGTCCTTCTGGCGCCCGGCCGTCCACGAGACGCGTGGGGCGCGAAGCATGTTGGAAGCAAGGGCCGGTGGCGGCGCTTGGCGCCCAATACCGGACCCCGGAGGTCGAAGATGTTCGCAATCGTTGAAGCGGGCGGCAAGCAGTACCGCGTGTCCGAAGGTGACGTGCTCAAGGTCGAGAAGCTGACCGCCGAGCCCGGTGCCACCGTGGAACTGCCAGTGCTGCTGGTAGGCGGGGAGGCCGTCAAGGTGGGTGCCCCCCACGTCGACGGTGCCTCGGTCGTCGCCGAGGTCATCGGCCACGGGCGCGGCGAGAAGCTCCATATCTACAAGTTCAAGGCCAAGGCCAACTACCGTCGCCACATCGGCCACCGCCAACAGTTCACCAGCGTGCGGATCACGAGCATCCGCGGCTGAGGCGACGAGGAGAGGGTCCAAATGGCACATAAGAAAGGCGTCGGCAGCACCCGCAACGGGCGCGACTCCAACTCCCAACGGCTGGGCGTCAAGCGCTTCGATGGGCAGACCGTTCTCGCGGGCAACATCCTCGTTCGCCAGCGCGGCACGCGCTTCAAGCCGGGCCGCAACGTCGGCCTCGGCTCCGACTTCACGCTCTTCGCACTGCGCACCGGGGTCGTTCGCTTCGAGAACAAGGGGAACAAGGGCCGCTTCGTCAACATCGAGACCGCTCCCCAGGTCGCGGCAGACTGACCTTGGAGCCCGCGCGCTGATGGCGCGCTGGGCGGAATAAGGATCCACTGAGCAAGGTAGGGCGCGGCTCCTGGAGGAGCCGCGTTCTCGTTAGGGCGAGAAGACTATGGCGTTTCGAGACGTTCTGGACATCACGTTGCATGGCGGCAAGGGTGGCGACGGCGGCCTTTCCTTCATGCGGCTCAAGTACATCCCCAAGGGCGGGCCCGACGGTGGCCACGGGGGCCGGGGCGGCTCCGTGTACCTGCGCGCGGTAGAGGACGTGGCGTCGCTCGACAAGCTGGTCGGACGCACCGTTTTCCGGGCTCCCGTCGGCCAGCAGGGTGAGGGTCGCAACAAGGCGGGCCTCAGCGGCACCGACCTGTTCGTCGACGTGCCCGTCGGCACCATGGCCACCGACCTGGAGACGGGCGAACTGCTGGCCGACCTCGTCGAAGTCGGACAAACGGCGGTCGTGGCGGCCGGCGGCGTGGGTGGGAGGGGCAACGCCAGCTTCGCCAGCTCCACCCGCCGCGCCCCCCGCTTCGCGGAGAAGGGCACTCCCGGCGAGTCGCGCAAGGTGCGCCTGGAGTTGCGCACCATCGCAGATGTCGGCCTGGTCGGCTATCCCAATGCCGGCAAGTCGAGCCTCCTCGCCGCCTTGTCCAACTCCAGGCCCGCGATAGCGTCATACCCGTTCACCACGCTGAGCCCCAACCTGGGCGTGGTGGAGCACGACATGCAGCGGTTCACGATGGCCGACATCCCCGGGATCATCGAGGACGCCCACAAGGGTAAGGGCCTCGGCCTCGAGTTCCTCCGGCACATCTCCCGCACCCGGCTGCTGATCTACGTGCTGGACGTCTCCGACGAACCCAAGACGACGCTGGGGGCGCTGCGCTTCGAGCTGAGCGAGTACGACCCCGACCTGCTGGAGCTTCCCGCCGTCATCGTCCTCAACAAGACCGACCTCCTGGACGAGGGGGAGCTGGCCGAACGAGAAAGCGAGCTGGCCGCGGTGGGCCTGCCGATCATGGCCATCTCGGCGCTCGAGGGCAGCGGCCTGAGCGACCTGAGGACCGCCCTGTTCGAGCTCCTCCCGCCGCGGCCGAAGCCCGTCGCCGCTTCCGGCCCGCGCAAGGTGACCGCGTCGCCCGTAGCCGTGAAGCGCGACATGACTGGCAGCGGCTGGGTGGTCACGGGTAGCGAGCTGGAAGAGGTGGTCGCGCGCTTCGACGCCGCCAACCCCGAGGCCGTGGCGTACCTGCAGCACCACTTCAAGGTGCACGGCGTCAACCAGCTACTGAAGCGTGCGGGAGTGCGTTCCGGCGAGGAAGTGCAGATCGGGGCGGCCGTGTTCGACTACTTCGACGACACGGCTCCGGAGACGGACACCACGTCTCAGGAGGACGCCGAGCGCGCCGGTAAACGGTACCTCGACCACTGGGCGGCCGCCGGGGACGACGCGGCCGTGGCCGCGCACCACCAGGCCGAGGCCGATGACGACCCGGCACCAGTCGAAGACGAACCCTAGACCGGCCGGGCGCGTGCTAACTTTTCCTCACGCCGCGCGCCTGCGGCCGGGGGTAGCCGAGATGCCGGGTTGCTCTTCGGTTGCTTCCGCTACCGCGCCACCTTCACCATGAGCGATGAAACCTCACACCCTCCCGACCACCAGATAGACCGCGTCCACGGCGCCGACCCGCACGACGGCGTGCGCGCCGACGAAGCGGTCGCCGACGAAGCGGTCGCCGACGCGGCCGTCGCCGACGCGGCCGTCGCCGCCTACTGTCGGCGCGTGCGAGAAGTGGTGAGCCAAGACCGCTTCGAGCACATCCGCCGCGTGATGGAGACGTCCGTGGACATCGCCAAAGGCAACGGACTTCCCGAGTCCGAGGTGGCGAAGGTCGCCCTGGCCGCGATCTTGCACGACGCCGCTCGTGACCTACCCGACGCCGAACTCCTGCGGCTCGCGCCGCCAACCTGCGAACTGGAAGCGGCGCACCCGCTGACGCTACATGGGCGGGCCGGACGGCGCCTGGCAGAGGCTTGGGGCGTAACCGACGCCACGGTGCTTCGGGCCGTGGAGGGTCACGTGTTCGGGGTGCCGCCGGGGCAAGTCGTCGGCATGTGCGTTTACGTGGCGGACGTGTGCGAGCCGGGCCGTGGGGTGAACGGCGAGCTACGCGACCTCGCCATGCACGACCTGAAGGCGGCCTACAGGCGAGCCGTCGAGGCGAAGGTCGAGTACTTGAAGGCGACGGGCAAGCCGATCCACCCCGTCACGCTGGGCATCTACCGCAGCCTGCAGGCCGCAGAGAGCGCATGACGCGCAGAACGGCGCGCCTGGTCATGGTCTTGGGCGTCGCCTTGGCGCTCGTGGGCTTGGTGGGCTACTGGCTGACGCGCGACGTAGAGCGCAAGGCGCTCAGCGACGACCAGCTGCGCCTTATCGGGCTCAGCGGCAAGGAGTTCCATGCGAGCTTCGTGGTGGCGGGCCGCGACATCGTTTACGGCGAGGGGACGTCGACGCCCGTGTACGCCCAGGATGGCGAGATCATCGGCTGGAACTTCAGCGGCTACCGCGGGACCGAGGGCACGAACACCGACACGATCCTCTACGTCGACGTCCGCGACGACGACATCTCCGTGATCGCGATCCCACGCGACCTGATAGTAGACGAGCGGCGCAAGATCAACAGCGTGTACGCCAGGGAGGGTGCAGAGGGGCTTCTGAAGCACGTCGAGGCCATCTTGGGAGTGCCCATCGATTACTACGTGATCATCAAGCTCGACATCTTCCAGAACCTCGTCGACTCCCTCGGCGGAGTGGAGGTAGACGTGCCCTACCCAATGAACTACGACGACAACGCGGGTCGGCTGCACATCCACTTCCCGGCAGGGCCGCGCCACATGGACGGGGAAGACGCCAGCAAGTTCATCCGTTACAGGCACAGCTTGAGGGGTGACATCGACCGGCTCGACAACGTCAAGCGCCTGGCCTACGCCATGCTGCAGCGGGTCAAGGAGCTCAACTTGCGAGCGGTCGTCAAGATTCCCGAGCTCGTGGACACCTTCTTCGACGATGTCGAGACCAACCTGAGCCCGACGATCGCCCGCGAGCTGGCGTTGCGTGTCGGCGGCCTGAACCTCGAAACCACCGCCACGCTACCGAACTTCGACAGCAGCATCCCGGGGGCAGTCGGCTACGACCCCGCCACCGTGAACGCCTTCATGGCCACCACCTTCGGAGGCACGCCGAGGGAGTTCTCGTCGGCACCCGATCTGACTTTGCTCATCACCGACCACAGCGGCGAGCCCGGGGCGCTCGAGTGGTACCGGCAGAACGTCGAAGCGCTGGGGGTGGACGCGAGCAGCGTCATCGTCCGCGCAGGCGACGTCGACACCAGCCCCACCCGACTGCTCGCCACGCTCGATTCGTGGCAGGACGCCGACTACTTCGCGAGCATGCTCAACGTGGGCAAGCAGCAGATCGACCGCTTCGAGCCCGTCAAGAGGCGGCCCGTGCAGCTCGAGCTCGTCCTGGGTGCCGACGCCATGGCTCGCACCGTCATGCGAGGCGACCAGGCCGTCGCTCAGGCGAGCGTGGGCGAATGACGCCTAGGGCCGCCCGCTACGTCTATGACTTCTATGACGCGCGCTGCGCCGCGCCCGGGCGAACGCGGGCGAAGGAACTCTTACGAGCGGGGAACCGCGGGAGGAACCGATCTTGACCAGTAACCAGGCCGAAGGCGACAGCCGGCAGCACGACGTGAAGGCCGCCGAGGCGGGAGTAGCCGACCTTCCGGAGGGCGTTCAGAGCATCGTAGACGCGCTCGACGACAAGCGCGCCGTGGACGTCGCGGTGCTCGACCTGCGAGGCGTGTCCGAGACGCTCGACTGCTTCGTGGTCGCCACCGGCGAGTCCAGCCTGCAGCTCAAGGCCCTCGAGGAGTCGGTCCATGGCCGCCTCAAGGCCGAGGGCAGGCTTCCCCGCGGTGTAGAAGGCCCGTCCGAGCGGTGGGTCCTGCTGGATTACGGGCCCGTGGTGGTCCACCTGATGAGCCCCGAGGCGCGTGACTTCTACGACCTCGACGGCCTCTGGGCCGATGCTCAGCGAGTGGAAGTCACGCCTCGCTGATGCCCGAGCGGCGGCCATCGGCACCCGCCTCCCGGTCCGCGGCCCGGGGCACCGAGTACCACTGGGCCGAGTCGGCAGCGCGGTCGCACCTCGAGTCGCGAGGCTACGCGCACCTCGCCAGTAACTACCGGTTGAGGCGAGCCGAGCTGGACCTCGTGATGTTAGAAGGCGACACCGTCGTGGTGGTCGAGGTCAAGCAGCGCAAGAACGACCGCTACGGCCACCCGGCCGAGGCGATCGACGCGCGCAAACTCTCTCGGCTGCTTCTCGCTGCGCGGCATTTCGTGGCCTTCGAGCTGCGCCGGCCCGACGCGCGCCTGCGCCTGGACGCGGTGACGTTGCTCGGGGTCGAGGGCGACTACCGGCTCGAGCACTTACGAGACGTCGGCGGGCTCCTATGACCCCGGTCGCGACTCGGGCTGAGCGCACCGAGGCCAAGCGTTACCTGAGAGTCAAGATCTGCGGCATCACCCGACCCGAAGACGCGCTCGCGGCCGAGGCCGCGGGAGCTGACGCCATCGGCCTGGTCTTCGCGCCCGCTTCGAGAAGGCGCGTAGAGCTGAGCGCGGCCGAGGACATCTGCGCCGCCGCCGGCCCGTTGATCGCCCGCGTCGGCGTGTTCGTCGATGCCGAGCTGGACGAGGTTCGCGCGCTGGTCAGGCGACTTCGGTTGACCGCGGTGCAACTGCACGGGAAGGAGTCGGCCGAGTACGCCCGCGAGCTGGCCGGGGAGGTTGGCGTGGTACGCGCCCTGGCGTTCGCGCCCGGGGTCACGCCGGCCGCCCTGGCCGGCTACCCGGCCGACGCCTTACTCCTCGATGCGCAGAGGCCCGGATCGGGCACCTCGTTCGCGTGGGAGGAGGCCGCCAAGGAGTGGCTGGCTTACCCCAGGCTCGTCCTCGCCGGCGGTCTGAACCCCGGCAACGTTGCCCGCGCCGTGAGGGCGCTCAGGCCGTATGCGGTCGACGTGGCGAGCGGCGTGGAGGTCGCGCCTGGTGTGAAGGACCCCGCGGCCGTGTCCGCCTTCGTGCGGGCCGCCCGAGCCGCCGCGTCTTCGTGATTGCTGCTCGCGCCCTAGCCTCGGCGGGCGCCCGAATGGTCGGACCGGTGTCGACGGCCCTTGCCCGCACCGCCGTTGCCATCGGGCTTACGAGGTTATCCACAAAGCCCCGACGTTTTCCACAGGCCTGTGGACAAGTTAGGCTCCTTCGGTTCGGCCTTTCAAGGCGGCCCGATTACAGCGGCCCTTTCTAAGGCCTTGCGTCTAGGACGGCATTACTCTGACTACAGTGCTTGGCCGATCCTCATACCAAGAGGGGCCGCTCCTTGTCAAGCCATCACGGTTATCCACAGTCCTAGCGCCCTTTTCCACATGCCGCGGCCGTCGCGATGTAACCTGACCCGAACGTGCCGGTAAGACCGAGCCTTGGGAGGAGAACGTGAAAACGGTAACGATTCAGGACGCACGCCGCTTCTCGCTCGAGGGCGTGCAGCGCCGCCCGCTACTAAGCCAAGACGGCCTGACGGTCGAACTCGTCTGTTTCGAAGCCGGGCAGGCCGAAGACGTTAGAAACCTGGGCGCCGGCGTCGTTTACCAGGTGCTCGAGGGGGAGGTCCTCGTGCGTGCCGAAGGTGCCACCCACCGCCTGGGCAAGGGCAAGCTCATGGCCTTGGACGCGCACACGGACCACGCGCTCGAGAACGCCGGCGGCGGCCTGTTGGTGGTGCTCGCGACGCAAGCAGGGTGAGCGCGGCAAGGCGCAAGCGCCCGGAGGACCTGGCGAAACTGGCGGGGGCCGTACCGCTGGAGAGCCGGCGCGAGGCGCCGTTCCACCCGAACAAGCGCGGCTGGGAGCTCGAGCGCGAGCGGCTCCTCGAGCAGCGGCGCGAGATCTGGCTGGGGGGTGGTGCCAAGGCAGCAGCCAGGCAGCACGCCAAGGGCCGGCTGACCGCGCGCGAGCGCGTCGCCGCTCTCGTCGACGAGGGCACCGACTTCGATGAACTCATGACCTTCGCGGGCGCGGGCATGTACGAGGCCGAGGGCGGCGCCCCTGCAGGCGGCGTCGTCACGGGCCTGGGCAGGGTGGCCGGCAAGCCGTGGATGCTCATCGCCAACGACGCCACCGTGAAGGCGGGCGCCTTCTTCCCGATCACGGCCAAGAAGGTCATCCGGGCGCAGACGATCGCTTACGAGAACCACATCCCGACCATCTACCTGGTCGATTCCGCCGGCGTCTACCTGCCCATGCAGGACGAGATCTTCCCCGACCAGGACGACTTCGGCCGCGTCTTCTACCTGAACGCGCGCATGAGCGCCGAGGGCATCCCGCAGTTGGCCGCCATCATGGGCAACTGCGTCGCGGGCGGCGCCTACCTGCCCGTGATGTGCGACACCCTGGTGATGACCGAGGGGTCGGGGCTCTACCTGGCGGGCCCCGCCCTGGTGCGAGCCGCCATCGGCCAGGACGTCAGTAGCGAGGAGCTCGGTGGCGCGGCCATGCACGCCGAGATCTCCGGCACCGTCGACTTCAAGGAGCCCGACGATCAGCACGCGATCTTGCGCCTGAGGCGCCTCGCCGCGACCTATTCGGAGCGTCCGTCGGCCCCCTGGGCCCGTGGCCGCTTGGACGCGCTGGAGCCGAGTTTCGAGGGCGAGGACCTAGAGGGCATCCTGCCGACCGAGGGTGGCACCCAGACGTACGACACGCGGCAGGTGCTGGCGCGGCTCCTCGACGGCTCCGAACTCGACGAGTACAAGCGCGATTACGGGCCGACCCTCGTTACGGGATGGGGCCGGCTTGGCGGCTACCCCGTCGGGGTCGTCGCGAACCAGAAGCTCGTCGTGAAGCGTGGCGGGCGACTCGAGGTGGGCGGCGTGATCTACGGCGACGCGGCCGACAAGGCCGCCCGCTTCATCCTCGACTGCAACCAGGCCGGGGTGCCCATCCTGTTCCTGCACGACGTCAACGGCTTCATGGTCGGCCGCGAGAGCGAACAGGAGGGCATCATCCGGCGGGGCGCCAAGCTGGTGAGCGCCGTGAGCAACAGCGTCGTGCCACGGATCAGCGTCATCCTGGGCGGTTCTTACGGGGCTGGTCACTACGCCATGAGCGGCAAGGCCTACGCGCCGCGCTTCATCTTCGCGCTCCCCAGCGCCCGCTTCAGCGTCATGGGCGGTAATCAGGCGGCGAAGACCATCCTCGACATCCAGGCCGCCAGGTTGGAACGCAGCGGGCAGAAGCCCGACGACGAGACCCTTGCGGCCCTGCACGCCAAGATCAAGGCGGATTACGAGGAGGCGCTGGACATCCGCTACGGGGCCTCGCGGTTGTGGGTGGACGAGGTGATCCTCCCCTCGGAGCTGCGCAGGCGCCTGATCGGGGCCCTGGAAGCCTGCGCCATGGACGCCGAGCCCGGTCGGATGCGTCTCGGGGTCTTCCAGACCTGACGGCCCGGCGGGTGCCCTAGGCACCTGCCCACGGACTGCATTGGCCCGAGCGGCGCGGGGCTAGACTGCCGCAGATGACCCTGCTGGCGCCCCAAGCGCTCTGGCTCTTGGCCCTGCTGCCGGTGGTCGTGGTGCTCCACTTCCTCCGCGCCCGGCGGCGTGAACGCCCTGTTACGGCGCTGTTCCTGTGGCGCCGGGCACAGGCGAACGTGGCCCGCCGCAAACGCTTCTCGCCTAGTTGGCTGCTGGCCTTGCAACTCGCGTTCGTCGCGCTGGCGGCGCTGGCCCTCGCGCGCCCCCAACCGGCCACCAGCGCCGACAAGGCGCTCGTCATCGTGATAGACGCGTCGGCCAGCATGACCGCCCGCTCCGGCGACGGCACCAGGTTCGACCTCGCCAGGGCCGCCGCTCGTGACCTGTTGAGTGGCGCGTCGCGCGTGGCCCTCGTGCGCGCGGGAGACTCGCCGCGCCTGCTCGCACCGCTGGACGCGCCCAGAGCCGAGCTGTTGGGCGCGCTCGAGGGGCTGCGGGCCGGCGACGCGACTGGGGACCTCCTCGGGGCCGTAGACCTCGGGAGGAGCCTACTGCCCGGGGCCGACATCGAAGTGATAACGGACCATCGGGTAGAACTCGGCCGGCCCGCAGTGGTGGTGGTGGGTGAACCGGTCGACAACGTCGGCATCAGCGCGTTCGACGTCGGGATCGGCCAGGCCTTCGTGGCGGTCGTTGCCAGTGGTCGGCTGCCCGCGGAGGTCACCGTGGGCCTCTTCAGCCAGGGCTCCGAACTGGCGCGTAGCACACTGCTGGTGCCCTCGGGCTCGAGCGGCAGCGTCACCTTCCCGCTGCTGGACGACCAGAGCGCCCCCGTTGGGATCCTCGAGGCCCGCATCCTTGCGCCGACGCCGGACGCCCTGGCGCTCGACGACGTCGCCTACGCGGGCCGGCGAGTCCTAACCGTCGTCACCGACGACTTCTACGCCCCACTGCTGCGCGCCCTGCAGGCCGCTCCCGGCGTCACCGTCTTCGGTGCCGCCGACGCCACCAGGCGCCCCGCCGACCTGCGCGTGGTCACCGCGCCGCAACCCGCCGGATCGGGCGGGGTCGACGCGCTGCCACCGGGTGACTACATCCTCTTCCCGCCGCCCGCGCGCGAACCCGAGTATCACCTGGTGCGCGACGTGGACCGCGCCGCGCCAGTCATGCGCTTCGTCGACTTGAACGAGGCGCTGGTTGGCATCGACAAGTCCGCGCCCGGTTGGGCAGACTCGGAGGCGGACGGCTGGCGCGTCCTGGCGCGCGCCGACGACCTCACGCCCCTTTTGCGCATGAGGCGGACGGCCTCCGGGTCCATCCTGCAGTTCGGGTTCCACCCCAGCCAATCGGACGTCGTGCTGCGCCCGGCGTTCCCGGCGCTCGTGGCCAACTGGGTGGCGGCGCTCGACTCGACGCCACGCCTGCGGTTAGGAGACACCATCCCGGGCCAGGCGGCGGCCGTGCTCGAGCCCGGCGTGTACTCGGTCAGTACGGGTGAGAGGCTCGACTCGCTCAGCGGCGCGCAGGTCGGCGCGGCGGGCCGGTCCGAGCCCGTCGCTCTAGTCTCGCTCCTGTCGGCCGAGGAGTCCCGCCTCCCGACCGGTGCGCCCGGGCCTGCGGCGCGCGAAGGCGAGGCCGCCACGGGGGCCGACCGGGCCGCCGCCGGCGCCGCGAGCAACGGCAGAGCCCCGTCCGCGTACGCGGCACCGTCAGTATGGGTCACTCTGCTGCTGGTCGTCGCCCTGATCGCGCTCGCGGCGGAGTGGTGGCTCTATGCGGGTCGGCGCGGCCGCGGGTTGGTAGGCTGACGCGCGTGACGAGACTAGACCTCAGCCTGCCGTTCGTCACGCTGCTGATCCTCGGCGTCGGCCTCTTCACCCTCAACAGCGCGGCACCGAGCGACGAGTTCATGCGCCAGGTGGCGTTCCTGGTCGCGGGCGCGGTGGCGCTCGTGGCGCTGGTCTGGGCGGGGAAGAGCCGCCTGCTGCGCCTGAGCAGTTACATCTACGGGGCCAGCCTGGCGCTGCTGGTCCTCACCTACTTCCTAGGCACCGAGGTGAACGGGGCCAAGTCATGGCTCTACCTCGGACCACTACCGGGGTTCCAGCCGTCGGAGCTCGCGAAGCTCGCGCTCATCTTGGTGCTGGCCCAGGCGCTGCACGAACGTCCGATCAGGCGCCTGGTCGACTACCTCAGGGTGGCGGCGTTGGCGCTGCCCCCCATAGGGCTGGTGCTTATCGAACCCGACCTGGGCAGCGCGCTCGTCCTGGTGGCCATCACCGCAGGGGTGGTGTTGGTACGGGGCGTGCCGTGGCGGCACCTGGTGCTCATCGTGCTGCTGGTCGGCGCGGCAGTGCCGACCCTGGTCCTGCCCAACCTCAAGCCTCACCAGCTCGAGCGGCTCGTGTCGTTCGTCGACCCTTACCGCGATCCTCAGGGGACGGGGTACCAGGTCATCCAATCGACCATCGCCGTGGGGTCCGGCGGCCTGCTGGGTAAGGGCTACAAGGCGGGAACCCAGTCGCAGCTCGGGTTCATCCCCTACAGGCATACGGACTTCATCTTCCCCGTGCTGGCCGAGGAGGGCGGCTTCCTGGCCTCCGTGGTCCTGCTGCTGCTATACGGCTTGCTCTTCTGGCGCATGCTTGCGATGGCGGCCGAGTGCCCGTTCGAGCGCGATCAACTGCTCATCACGGGTGTACTCGTCTTGGTGGCGTTCCAGGTCCTGGTCAACATCGGCGTCACGATCGGGGTGGCGCCCGTCACGGGCATCACCCTGCCGCTGGTGTCTTACGGCGGCACGAGCCTGGTGAGCACGCTCGTCGCGCTGGGCTTCGCCTGGGTCGTCTACCGTGACCGGTTCGCGAACTGGTGAGCCCCTTCGGGGCCGTAGCGAGTGCCGCGCTACCGCACCCGGCCTTCCGGTCTGATAACTTCGGCGACATGGAACCCGAAGAGAACGGCGCGCCCGCTACCGGAGCACCCGCCGCGGCCGGTAGGGCCGAGTCGCTGCGCGAGCAGGTGCTGGAAGCGCTGAAGGTCGTGCACGACCCCGAGATCCCTGTGAACATCGTCGACCTCGGCCTCGTTTACGAGGTCGACATCGACGACGATGGCAACGTGGGCATCGCCATGACCCTCACCAGCATGGGTTGCCCGGTCCAGGACCTCATCCAGGCCGACACGGAGCTTGCCGCCATGAAGGTAGATGGCGTCAACTCGGTGGCCGTCGACTTCGTGTGGTCGCCGCCGTGGAGCCTCGCGAAGATGACCGACGACGGCAAGAAGCAGATGCGCATGTTCGGCTTCAACGTCTAAGAGCACCGCGCCATCTAGCGCGCCCGGCCCCTTGGAGCCCCGCGCCATTTAGACTTACGCATGGCTTTCTGGAGCAAGCGCGCCGACCCGCGGGGCCAGGCCTGGCTCGCGCTGGCGGAAGAGTTCGAACTGACCCCCGCCCCCGAACTGGCCGAGGCGCTCCGTGAGCATTTCGACCTAGGGCCGGGCGAGTTGGGCCCCATCTACGGGCTCTCGCAGCCCGGGCAGCCGCAGCTACTGGCGTTCGATCAGGTCAACCACCGGAGCGGCCCCTTGGGCCGGGTCGCCAACTTCCGCACCGGAGTCGTCGTGCGGGCGCGGGCGCCGCATGCGGCCGTATCGCTTCGGGCCAGCTCGAAGAGACACGCCGTTCTGGAGGGACTCGAGGCCGGCCGGAGCGGCGCGCAGCGCCTCGACGCCGCCTTCGATGAGGACTTCGACGCCGCCGTCAGCGTGTATGCGAGGGAGGGCGAGGCGGCCGGGCTCATGCTCACGTCCCCCGTCCGCGCCGTGCTCCTGCGCCTCCTCAAGGCCGCCGACGAGGCGCTGGCGGCGAGCGCTCGCAGGCCCCAGCGGGCTATCCCCCGACACGCATCGGGGAAGGCGCCCAGCGTGGCCATAGGACCTCGCAACCTCTTCCTGTCGCTGGAGGCCGAGACCCCCATCGCACTCGACGTGCTCGAGAACCTGATCGTCGACCTGCTCAGCCTGCACGTGGCCCTGCTGGCCGCCGGCCGCGTGACGCCCCAGCACACCGAACCCCAAGGCTCGTAGGCTCGTTGGCCCGTTGGACCGTTGGCCCGTGGGCCAGTTGGCCCGTTGGGCCGTCGTCATTTCGGCCCTCCTGAAATGGGCCCCGTTCGTTTCAGCCCCTGTGATACGGGTGGCCGGCGCGCAGGGTCTCCACCCGGTAGAGCTGCTCCAGCAGCACCAGGCGAGCCAGTTCGTGGGGCAACGTCAGGGGGGAGAGGCTCCAGGCCTCGGAGACGGCGGCGCGCAGCGCGTCGCCATGGCCCTCCGCGCCGCCTACCAGGATGGTCACGCTGCTGGTGCCCCGGTTCTCGAGTTCCGTTAGGTGCCGCGCCAGCGCCCGCGTGTCGAACGCCGTGCCGCGCTCGTCCAGGGCCACGCCCAGCCCCTGCACCTTGGCGATCAGGGATTCTCCCTCCGCCGTCTTCGCCTGGGCGACGGACTTGAGCCTGGCCTCGCGCACCTCGATGACTTCACAGCCAGTGAGCTGCCCGAGCCGCCTCGCGTAGTGTTCGCAGGCATCTTGGTAGAAGCGCTCCCTGAGCTTGCCGACTGCGACCACCCGGTAGCGCATCCTCGAAGATCAGTCCTCGGCTTCTGGGGGTACCTGCGCCTGCCGGGCCGCCGGAAGCGGGCCGAGCTTGCGTAAGAACTCGCTCTTGCGCGTGGCCCTGAGTCCGCTTTCGTCCAGGGCGGCCTCCAGCCGGTCGGGGTCCAGGGCCTCTCGCAGGAGCCCGAGCTCGGTGCGGGAGAACGCCTGCCCGTAAAGCTCGTGCTCCTCGAAGGCGCCATAGGCCAACGGCGCCACGGCCCTCGCGATCTTCGCCATCGCGTCGCCGTACACGCGGATCTCGTACTGGGCGTGCCAATCCATCCGCAACCGCAGGAAGTGGAAGAGGTTGCCCAGGTCGATCTGCCAGTACATCTCGGTGTAGAGGCTGAGCGGCAGGTTGACGCGCGCCAGTTCGCGCGCGATGTCCTTGGCCAGGAGCCCTTCGTACTCGCCGTAGGTGCGCGCCTGTCCGGCCTCGAGCGTGGCGATGACGTGCGCACGCAACTCGTCCGGCACGTCACGTGAGTCGCCGCCCTGCTTGTTGCGCGTGGCCTGGAAGCGGACCTCGTGTGGTTCCGGCACGTAGAACTCGTCGCGCATCACCGAGTAGCGGCCGCTGATCTCGTTGAGGCGCGCGGTGCGGTGGCGGATCCACTGCCGCGCCACGAAGATGGGCATCTTCACGTGGAAGGTGAAGATCACCTGCTCGAACGGGCTGGTGTGACGGTTGCGCAGGAGGTAGTCGATGAGGGCGCCGTCCTCGCGCACCGACTTGGTGCCATCGCCGTAGGAGACGCGGGCGGCCTGGACGATGCGGGCGTCGCCGCCCAGGTAATCGACCAGACGGACGAAACCGTGATCCAAGACCTTCAACTCGACGTCGAGGAGTTCCTCGGCGGCAGGCACTGTGACTCGAGCCATCGCGGTGAGGATATCAGGCATGCGGCGCCGGGGCGTTTACTCCGTGTGGTCGGCGGTCGGGCCGCACGCTTGCCCCGTACGGAAGCGGCGCACCCAGTTGGTCGGGCCGCCTGCCGAGCCGCGGCCCACTCCGGCTGCGGTCAGGACCCCTCCGAACGCCCCGGTCTCATTAGAATCCCATGAGTGAGAGCGTTCACGTTTGCGACATTTGGCGATTCCGATGCGGGAAACCGGCTCTCATGCCGGGTTCATCCGCCTTGACAATGAGGCCCGGAACGTGGTCTAATCCCCGTGGACCTGTGTCGTCCGCGGCCGCACTGGGAGGAGGTGTTACCTTTTGAACCGGCCGAGGAAGCTCAGGAACCCAGTGAGCAACGCGAAAACTTGACGCAACGCCGGCGAGGAAACTAGGACACTCACGGTTGGGGCGTCGGAAGTTTTGTGAAGCCCACTGTGCAAGCCACACTTCATAAGTTCAAGGGGTACGATTCCATGAAGAAACTAATCATCACGCTCCTGGCGGCAGTGCTGGCCAGCGGCGCGTTCGCGCAGTCCTCGTTCCCGGACATCCCGGCGAACCACTGGGCCGGCGACGCCGTTGACCGCATCGCCGACCTGGGCATCGTCATCGGTTTCCCCGACGGCACCTTCCGTGGTAACGAAGCTTTCACTCGTTACCAGGCCGCCCTCGTGGTCAGCCGCATGCTCGACGTCATCAACGATAACGTCAACTCGGCCCTCGCCCTTACGCAGGCCGACGTCGACTCGCTGCGCAACGCTGTGCAGGAGCTCGCCTCCGACGTAGCCGCCCAGGGCGTGAGGCTGTCCGCCGCCGAGAGCGCCATCGCAGGCCTCTCCGACGACGTGACCGCCAACACCTCCCGCCTCGACGATCTGGAAGCCGCCCTGGCCTCTATGCCTAGTGGCATGGATCCGCAGGTACTGCGCGATCTCCAGAACCAGATCGCCTCTCAGCGTGTCGCTCTCGACACCGCCCAGGCCCAGGCCGACGCCGCCGCCGCGCGCGCCGACGCCGCCTACAGCCTGGCCAACCAGGCCAACACGCTTGGCCGCCAGAACGCCGACGACATCGCTGCCGTCAACCGCGTCATCCAGCTCCTCCAGGCCGACGTCACGGCGCTCAAGAGCGCGCCCGCCCCGTCCGCCCCGGCCGCTGCCGCTCCCGTGGATCTCGCGGGCGTGAACTCGGCCATCGAGCGCAACCGCTCCGATATCGCCAACATCCGTGAATTCGTCATCCTCCTGCGCAGCAGCCAGGTCGCCCTTCGCGACCGCGTCTCCGCGCTCGAGGCCTCCGACGCCGCTCAGAACAACGCCATCGCGGACCTTCAGGACCGCGTGACGGCGCTCGAAGAGAACCCCCTCGGGATCTCGGGCAGCATCACGGCCAAGTACTACGTCGGCCGTACCATCGGCGAGGAGTTCGACGTCGACCGCGCTTATGGCCTGAACGCCATGCGCCATAACATGGGCGCCTCGGTCTTCTCGACCGGTGCCAAGGACCTCGACGGCAACAAGAAGCCGACGTCGCCCGGCGAAGTAGCTCAGGACCGCCAAGACATCACCCAGCAAACCGGCGATGTCACGGCCACCCTCAGCCTCAGCTTCGCGACCACCTTCGGCTTCGACGGAGAAGGCAGCCCCAACAAGCTCAACAACTTCAGCGGCGTCCTCGACATCTCCATCGGCAACCAGAGCATGACCTCCTACCCGACCGCTCTGAACTGGTTCACGGTCAACGAGTTCATGACCACGTTCGAGCCCATCGGCGCCTACCCGCTCACCTTCACGTTCGGCACGAACGTCGAGACGAGCTTCACGCCGTACGTCGTCGCCACTGACGAGCCTGGCTTCGTTGCCACCGTCGGCGCGCCCGACTTCATGGCGTTCCTCAACCCGGGCATCACTGCCGTCTACACCACCCCGGACCAGAACGACGACTACCTGCGCGGCCTGCGCCTCACCGTCAACCCCCTCGAGGGCCTGACGCTCGGCGGCAGCTTCGCCCAGTACGCCGAGAACGCCTACGACAAGGACGACTACCTGGCCAACAACGACCAGGTGACCGTCTGGGGCGTCGACGGCAACCTCGCCCTCAGCATCTTCGACCTCGGCTTCGAGTGGGCCAACGGCTCGGGTACGGGCGCTCATACCGCCGAATCCGTCCTCTACGCCACCCTCGACGTCGACACCGCCGGCCTGCCGATCCTTTCGAGCCTGGGCGCCAACTACCGCAACATCAGCGACGCCTGGACCTCGAACGGCTACAACCTCGGCGCAGCCGCCGGCGACTTCCCATTCGCGGAAGACCAGAGCGGCTTCGGCGTCAACGCCGGCCTCGGTCTGTGGGTCGTGAACCTCGACGCCTACTTCGACTCGTACAGCACGCGCGCTGGTGACAGCGCCATGTCGTTCGGCGTAGACGCCTCGGCCGACCTGTTCGCGGGCTTCAGCCTCGGTGGCTGGTACCACCAGGCCGCCGTCAACGGCACGACCGTCGACGACCTCGCCACGTACGAGGATGCCAGCGAGACCCAAGTTGTCCTCGCCGGTCTCGACATCGAGCGCGACAACAACTACAACACCGGCTTCGGCGTCACGCTCAGCCACGACGGCGCCGCGCCCAACGCCCTCATCTCCGGCCTCAACATCGATGCCGGCTACTCGCAGACCGAAGCGGACTTCAGCAAGACGACCCTCTTCGTTGACGCCGACTACACGCTCAACGTTTCGATCGTCTCGCTCACCCCGTACGTCGGTTACAAGATGGTCAACGACGCCGACGCCGGCACGGACGACACCACGACGCTCAAGGTGGGCGCCGGTCTCTCCACCACGCCGCTCGACGTCTACACCAAGCCGAGCCTCCTCGGCACCGTCAACTACCGCACGACCAGCCACGCCGACTTGGCCGTCTTCACGGCGAGCGAACTGCAGTGGAGCGTTGGGCTCGTCCTGAACGAGTTCATCTTCGACCACAGCGTCCTCACCGCCAAGTACGGCAGCTGGACCGGCACCAACGTCAGCAACGTCCAGGACAGCTTTGGGGTCGGCGACACCGCCACCCAGATCAGCCGTGGCGATGCCGACGGTACCGGCACCCAGTCGGTCAGCGGTTACGAGTTCATCTGGGACTACTACGACCTGCAGTTCGCCTACGGTGTCTACACCAACGACAACGCTGGCACGCTCTCGTCGGCGCAGGCCTTCCAGATCACGTACAAGGTCACCTTCTAAGCCAAGGTACCTGCCAGCCGGCAACCGCCGGAAACAGCTTGAAAGCGAGGCCCCGCAACCGCGGGGCCTCGCGCTTTATGTTGAGTGGAAGTCGACGCTTCGGGGTGGAGTCCTTGTCAGGGGCCTCCACCCGGTGGGTCTAGGTCGCTCCGCCGGGGCTTACCTCACTGGCCGGAGGGCCAACTCCTCACTGGCCGGAGGGCCAAGGACGGGTTCAACGTCAGGCGATCACGGTCAACGCGCCAGGTAGGAGCTCTACCTCGTACCTGGCGCTCAGCGGTAAGGCCTCGCCGTCGGCGTGGCCCGGCCTCGCGCTCTCCCAGTCGATGCGCAGGCTACGGCCACGGTGAAGCGCCACCGCAGGATGCCCCACGTGGAGGCCGCGCATGACCAGGGGCAAGAGCCGCATCGTGCCCACGCGGGTAAGGCGGTCGGCGATCACCACGTCGAGGAGGCCGTCGTTGGTCACCGCTTCCGGTGCGAAGAGGAAGCTTCCTCCAGTGCGTGGTCCGTTCTGGGCGCCGATCAGCAGGGCGGGCCCGTCGTGAACGAGTTCACCGTCCACGTGCACGCGGGCCGGGGGGCAGTCGAGGATGGCCAGCGTCGTCACCACCGAGTAGAGGTAGCCTGCCAGGCCGCGCAGGAGCCTCGGCGAGGTCCTGACCCGTTGTGCGACCTCGGCATCGAAGCCCGTGCCCAGCGCGTTGAGGAACGGCTCGCCGTTCACGAACGCGAGGTCCACGTCGCTCCTCTCACCCGCCACCAGCCGCGCTAGGGCATCCGGGAGGTCGTGGCGGTCCATGCCCATGCTGAACGCGAAGTCATCGCCCGAACCCAGTGGCAGCACCCCCAACACGCGACCGCAAGTGCGGTCAACGGCGGTGCCGTCGCGCAGCAGGCCCTTGACGACCTCGTGAACCGTGCCGTCGCCCCCGAGGGCCACGACGGTGGAGCCGCGTGGGGTGCCGGCGGCCAGCTCGGTCGCGTGGCCGGGACCCTCCGTGAGGTGAAGCTCATAGGCAACTCCGCGGGCCTCCAAGAAGGCGGTCACCAGATCCAGCGCCTTGCGGGCGCGGCCCTTGCCGGCGGTGGGGTTGAAGACGAGCTGCAACACGCTCGTGCACGATTGTATCCGGACAGGACGTTACACTTGCCGTATGTTCTCGCCGTCGAAGCTGTTCAACATGACGCGCGTGCCGACCGAGTTGGCTGCGCTCCTGGAAGTGGAGCTGCCGTGGGAAACGCTGGCGCTGCTGGACGAGTTCTGCGCCAAGCTCGAAGACTCGAGGCTCGGGTCGGTCCATCCGACGGCCGTCGTCGAGGGGCCGCTCGTGGTGATGGAGGGGGCATCCGTGGGACCTTATTCTTACCTGATCGGCCCCGTCCTGCTCATGCCGGGCGCCACGGTGGGCCACGCCGCGTTCGTCCGGGGCCCGGTCGTTATCGGCTCGGGCGCCCACGTCGGCCACGCGACCGAGGTCAAGCGCTCGTTGCTCCTGGGTGGGGCGAAGGCGCCCCACTTCAACTACGTGGGCGACAGCGTCCTGGGCCACGACGTCAACCTTGGCGCGGGGGTGAAGCTGGCGAACTTCAAGACCTTCGGCGACGAGATCAGGGTGGAGGGGCGCGGCACGGGACTCCGGAAGTTCGGCGCCATCCTGGGTGACGGGGTGAGCATCGGCTGCAACGCGGTCACGGCGCCCGGAACGGTCGTGGGGGCCAGGACCATCATCTACAACGGTGCCAGCGTGCGGGGCGTGGTGTTGCCCGACAGCGTCGTGAAGCTGCGCACCGAGCTGGAGACGGTCGAGCGACGCAAGTGAGCAGCGGTGGGCCGGGCAGGGCAGAGGAGGTCCCGGCCTGATCCCGCTTCGCGACCGGAACCCGCGGCTCTCGTGGCCGGTAGTCACTTGGGGCGTCGTGCTAGTGAACGTGCTCGTCTACTGGCACCAGTTCACGCTCGGCACGGGGCGGGCCGGCCTGATCTTCGTTTTCGAGCACGGCTTCGTGCCCGCCCGGTTCGCCGTCGAGCCCTTGGCGGCGGCGGGCACGCTGGTGACACACGCCTTCTTGCATGCCAATGCTCTGCACCTACTCGGCAACATGGTGTTCCTGATCGTCTTCGGCGACAACATAGAGGACCGGATGGGGCATTGGCGCTTCCTGGGGTTCTACCTGGCGGGGGCGGTAGTGGCCGCCTTGGCGCAGGCTGTGCTGGGCGGCGACCCGCGCACACCGCTGATCGGCGCGTCCGGCGCGATCAGCGCCGTGTTGGGCGCGTACATGCGCATCTTTCCTAGCCAGCGGGTGCAGGCGTTCATCCCGGTGCTGCTCGGGCCCTGGCTGGTGATGAGGTTCTTCTCCAGGCAACCCAAGTGGTTCGCGCCCTGGCTGCCGGCGTGGGCGTTCCTCGGGTACTGGGTGCTGGTCCAGGCCGCCGAGGCGCTCACGGCAGAGGCCGGGAGTGGAGACGGCGTGGCGTGGTGGGCGCACCTAGGGGGTTTCGCGTTCGGGGCGCTAGTGGCCAATAAGTTGGCCCACCGTGAGCGGCGGGCCAACGAGACCTACTTCGGTTGACGGGCGGGTTTCAGTTGGCGGGTTCGATGAGGCCGTAGTCGCCGTCGTCGCGCAAGTAGATCACGCTGACGAGGTCCGTTTCCACGTTGCGGAAGAGGAAGAACTCGTGCCCGAGGGCCTCCATCTGGACCGCGGCATCTTCCGGAGCCATCGGCCTCAGGACGTGCCGCTTGACGCGCGCAATGCGGGGCGGGCGGTCTTCCGCGGGCTCCTCCGGGGGAGGTGCGATGGTCTCGGTGCGCTGGGCGATGAGGCGGCCCTTGAAGCGCTTGAGCTGCCGCTCCAGTTTGTCGACGACCAGGTCGATGGCGGCGTACGTATCGAGGGCGCGCTCTTCGGCGCGGATCATTCCGCCCGGTAGGTTGACCTGGACCTCGACCTTCGCCGGGCTGGCGGCGTTCTTGTTCGTGTCGTAGCTCATGACGACGCTGGCGTCGACTATCTGATCCGAGTAGCGGTCCAGCTTCTTCAGCTTGTCCTCTGCGTACTGCCGCATGGCGTCGGTGACCTCGAGGTTGCGACCGGCTAGCTTGTAGATGTTCATTTAGCTCCCTTCGGGCGAACGTACAGCCTATGGGCCGCTCTACCCCGTCGGCGCAGGCGGTGAGGACCGCTTCAGCCTCCGGCGCCCGGGAGTTCATCCTACCATCAGGGCTTCGCACGAGAACCTCCGACGATCGACCGGATACCGTGTAGGCCGCAACAAAGTCTGCATGGCGCGGCGATGCTAGACTCCGGTCAGTGACTGATACTCGAGGCACCAACGGGCTGGGTTCCCAGGCGGTCGATAACGACCTTCGCGGCACGCGCGGCAACGGCGCTCGCCCGCAGAACGCGGGGTCGGTGCGCCACTGCCCAGCGGGTTCTGCCATCGAGATACTGCAGGAGAAGTGGGTCCTGCACATCGTGCACGCGCTGCTCGACGGCCCCAAGGGTTTCAACGAACTCGGTCGGGAAGTGGGAGGCTGCAACCCGACCACGTTGGCGCAGCGGCTAGCGCGGCTCGAGAACCTGGGCGTGGTCTCCCGGGAAGTGCTGCAGGGCGAGGCCAACGGGGCAGGCCTGCCGCGCTGCAGCTACGAACTCTCGGAATCGGGACGGGACCTCGAGGCCGTCATCGAAGCCATCCGTGCTTGGGCGGCAGCCCACCTCGTCGACTTGGAGCCGGAAGCTCCGAGTTGACGCTTTTCCTGTCCGGTCCTCGCCCGTCCGCTTCCCGCCGGTTCCTCAAGCCGCACAGAACGCGCCTAACGCTCGTCGCGCCCAACGTGACGGCCCCTGTTCAGCTTGCGCTTGAGCCGGTCGACGTTCGCTCGCAACTCGTCGTTCTCGCGCCTTAGGGCCTCGTTCTCGCGCCTCAAAGCCTCGTAATCGGTCGCGGGCGGCACGCTGTCGGGCCCCACCGGCGTGCCGGCCGCGGGGGCCGAAAGATCCTCCGGTGGAACCATGTTCGCGGGCCGTGCCGTGGCCGGGCTCGAGGCCTCGCCCCTTTGCACCACGGCGCCCCGCGCTCGTGGAGGCTGCCAAGTGGAGAGGCTCTCGAGCGCCTCGTCCAACGAGGCCGTGTTGCGAAGCTCACGCGCCTCCGCCGCCGTCGGCTCGCTCGCCTTGCGGAGCATGAGTCTGAGCGCGCGCTCCTTGAGGTTCTTGTCCCCTAATGGGCGTGGAAGAAGCAGGTCGACTTGCGCCGCTTCCGCCTGCTGGCGTTTGCGTTGAGAGATGCCGTGGCCCGCGTCGGCGTCGGTGGTGACGATCACGGGAACGTGCGCGAGGCGCGCGACGCGCTTGAGGCGCGAACAGATAGCGAAGCCGCCCAGGTCGGGAAGTTCGAAGGAGGCGATCACGAGGTCGGGGGTGCGGGCGCGAAGGTACTCGAACGCGGCGCGCGCGCTGGAGACGCCGGTCACCTGGATGCTCGCGTCGCTGAGGAGCATGTCGACCAGTTGTGTTTGAAGCTCGTCGGCCTCGACCAGCAGGACTTCGAAGCGGTCGCTCATGGTGCTCGTCCCCTTACTCGCCGACCAGAACCACCCAGGCTCGCCCCTTAACCCCGGCGAACCGGGAGGTTCGCCATCAGGACCACGCGGTCGCCTTGCTGCTCTACCTTCACGTCCAGGTCGCCCTCGTCCGCTGGGAAGTACTTCTTGATGACGGTGACCAGCTCACGCTTGAAGGCGTCCATGTTGGCCGGGGTGATCTTGGCGCGGTCGTAGGACAGGACGAGCTTGAGGCGCTCCTTGAGGTTGTCCTTGCTCTTGCGTCTACCGAACAGGCCTCCGAACATCAACCCGCTCCGAACAGGCGGCGGAGGCCGGCCAGGAAGCCGGAGGGTTGGTCGAAGCTCGGATAGGCCACCTCTTCGCCGCGAAGGCGCCTCGCTATGTCGCGGAACGCGGCGCCGGCGGCTATCTTCGGCCCCTCGTCGAGTGAGGCGGGGTTGCCGACGTTGGTGGACACCAGGATGCGCTCGTCCTCCGGGACGATGCCGATGAGCTTCACGCCCAGGATCTCGAGGACGTCGGTGACCTCGAGCATGTCACCGCGCCGCACCATCTCCGGGCGCAGGCGGTTGACTATCAGCCTCACCTCGCCGATCTCCCGCGCCTCCAGCAGGCCGATGATGCGGTCGGCGTCACGCACGCTGGAGACCTCGGGGTTGACGACGACCAGGGCACCGGTGGCCGCGCTGGCAGCCGTTTGGAACCCCGACTCTATGCCGGCGGGACTGTCGATGAGAACGCGGTCGAAGCCCTCGTCCTCGAGGAGCGACTTGATGGTGTCCTTCATGCGGGACTCGGAGAGCGCCGACTTGTCGCGCGTCTGAGAGGTTGCGAGCAGGTGGAGCGTGTCGACACGCTTGTCGCGGATCAGGGCCTGCCTCAGCTTGCAGCGGCCCTCGAACACGTCGATCAGGTCGTATACGACCCGGCCCTCGAGGCCCATCACCACGTCGAGGTTACGCAGGCCCACGTCGGTGTCGATGACGCAGACCTTCTCGCCTAAGCGCGCCAGCGCCGCTCCGACGTTAGCGGTTGTGGTGGTCTTGCCTACGCCGCCCTTTCCGGACGTCACCACGATGGCTTTGGCGTTCACAGTGTTGCTCCTCCTGGGGTCTTCTAGGCTTCGTGGAGCATACCACCAGCCGGCAGTCCCTCCACGGAAGCCCCGACCCCCACGACCGCGGACGACGGCAGCGGGGTTCAGGCCGCCGACAGACCCGCGAACTTGATCAGCAGCCGCTTGGCCCCGGCGCTTTCGAACACCACGGTCACCTCGGCGCGCGCGCCCTCGCCGCTTACGCCGACCACGGTGCCCAAGCCGAACTTCGGGTGCTTCACGCGCTCGCCGCCGCGCAGGGTGAGGCCGCCAGGCCCGACTGCGGGCGCCGCGCCACCCGTCCGAGCGCCGGTGGGGGCGGTGGGCGGCGACCAGACGTTGCGCGAGAACTTGTTGGCAGAGCTATTCGCCTCGAGCTTCTGGCCGAACACGTCCGTCTCTTGCAGCAACTGGGACGGCACGTCTGCCAGGAACCGGCTGGGCCTGGCGGGCTCGGTGCGGCCGAAGATCAGGCGCGCCTCGCAGTGCACGAGGTAGAGCTCCTCCTGCGCTCGCGTAATGCCGACGTAGAGGAGGCGCCGCTCCTCCTCGATCTCGGGCAGCGAGCCGGTCGAGCTGCGGTGCGGCATGAGGCCCTCCTCCATGCCGACCAGGAACACGACCGGGAACTCGAGGCCCTTGGCGTTGTGGAGGGTCATCAGGGTAACGGCGTCGTCGATCTTCTCGCCGTTCACGGCCTCGACCGCCCTGTCGTCGACGCTGCCAAGGAGTGCCGCCTCGTCCAGGAACTCGGCGATGCTGCCGCCCTCCTCCTCCTGCCACTCGGTGATGGCGGAGAGGAGTTCTTCCAAGTTCTCGATGCGCCCCTGCGCCTCGTGCGTGTCCTCGGCCTTCAGGGCGTCTAGGTAGCCGGTGGCGTCGTAAACGAACTTGAGGAAGTTGGCGGCGGGCAACTCCTCGGCCGCGGCGGCCAGGTCGTCCATCAGGTGCACGAACTCGGCCACGCGTTTGGCGCCGGGAGTGCCGGCCAGGACCTCGTCGGCCGCGCGGCAGGCGCCGGCGAACGGCCGTTGGTTGCGCGTTGCCCAGGCGACCAGGCGCTGCTCGCTGGTGGCGCCGATGCCACGCCTCGGGCGGCCCAACACCCGGCGCCACGCCACGTCGTCGGCCGGGTTGAGTGCGGCCCGGGCGTAAGCCAGCACGTCCTTCACCTCGCGCCGGTCGTAGAAGCCCACGCCCCCCACTATCCGCCCCGGGATGTCGGCGCGCCGGAGGGCCTCCTCCATGACGCGCGATTGCGAGTTCGTCCGGTAGAGCACGGCGAAGGCGTCGTAGGGCAGTTCGCGCTCGGCGCGGATACGTTCCACCGTCCGGGCCACGAAGTCGGCCTCTGCCCGGTGGTCGGCCGCGTGGTAGACGCGCACGACCTCGCCCTCGCCCTTGACCGGCTTGAGGGTCTTCTCGATCCGGCCCTGGTTGTGGCCGATGACGGCGTTCGCGACATTCAGGACGCTGCCCACCGAGCGGTAGTTGAGTTCCAGGCGGTAGACGGCCGCCTCCGGGTGGTCCTGGCGGAAGTCCAGGATGTTGCGAACGTCCGCGCCGCGGAAGGCGTAGATGCTCTGGTCGGGATCGCCGACGACCATCAGGTTGTCGTACGTGCTCGACAGCAGGTTCGTGAGGCGGTACTGCGCCGGGTTGGTGTCCTGGTACTCGTCGACGTGAATGAAGACCGCGCGCTGCTGCACGCGCTCGAGCACGTCGGGGTGGGCCTCGAAGAGGTCGACCGTGCGGCCTAAGATGTCGT
The DNA here is from genome assembly GCA_032027045.1 of Truepera sp. Classification (NCBI taxonomy): domain Bacteria; kingdom Thermotogati; phylum Deinococcota; class Deinococci; order Trueperales; family Trueperaceae; genus Truepera; species Truepera sp. Next base: position 515,082 of record JAVSMU010000001.1, read on the forward strand.
TGAAGTCGACGGCGTTGGCGGCCGTGAGGCGTGCCTGGTACTGCCGGTACACGTCCTCCACGAGCTCGATGCGCAGGCCGGAGACCACGGGCCCCCAGACGCGCTGGCCCTCGCTCGCGAAGAGCTCGGGCGTCCAGAGGTGAGACTTCGCGCGGTCCACGATGGCGCGCAGCGCCCTGGGGCTGGCTTCGCTCAGCCCTTGAACGTTGCGGAGGATGTCCTTGAAGAGGTCGAGTTGGTCGCCGTCGTCGTAGATGGCGAAGCCCGGCTGGAGCCCGATGCGCTCCCCGTAGGCGCGCAACACGCGCAGGCAGGCGCTATGGAAGGTGCTTACCCACAGGTCGCGCCCGGGCAGTCCGATCAGCTCCTCGACCCGCTCGCGCAGTTCGCCCGCGGCCTTGTTGGTGAACGTCACGGCGAGAACCTGCTGCGGCAGGACGTCGTGCTGTTCCAGCAGGTAGGCGATGCGGTGCACGACCGTGCGGGTCTTGCCCGAGCCGGCGCCCGCCAGCACGAGGGCGGGGCCCTCGAAGTGCGTCACGGCGCGCCGCTGTTCGTCGTTCAGCGGCGCCAGGAGTTCCATAGCCAACACGATTGTCGAGCATAACCCGGGTCCGCCGGCGGCCCGGCGGAGGGGGAGACGTTGGCAAGCCCGCGCCGGACGCTTGCCGCCGCCGCCCTCCCAAGAGGTACCCTACGCTGATGACGAAAGCCGTCTGCTTCGACCTAGACGACACCCTAGGGCACTACGCTGCCGATTTCGGGGCGTTCACGGCCCTGGTTCGTAACGAGCTCGGCCTCCACCAGTGCGACACCAACGCGTTCGCCAAGCTCGTCTCGAGCGAGCTGCGTAGGGATGGCCCCCTGACGTTCGAACTGGTCTTGCGGCGCGTGCTGGACGGGCTGGAGCAGCGCCCGCCCGCCGACCTCGCGCAGCTCGCCGCCACCGCCATGGCCTGGTACGCGGCCGACTATCGCGCACTGCCCGGAGCCGCCGAGCTGCTGGCCGACCTGGATGCCAGGGGCGTCAAGCTGGTGCTGGTGACGAACGGCCCCGACGACATGCAGCGGGCCGCCCTGCGTGCCCTGGGATTCGAGCGGCACTTCCGCGCCGTGCTGGTGTCGGGCGACCGCGACGTTGCCGCGCGCAAGCCTGCCCCGCGCATCTTCTCGCTCGCGCTGACGGCGTTGGAGGTCGTGCCCGAGGAGGCGGTGATGATCGGCGACGACCTGGACGCCGACATCGGCGGCGCGATCGATTACGGGCTCGAGGCCATCCACGTGGGCACGCCGACCGCCCCGGTCCCCGCCGGCGTGGGCCAGGCGGCCGACCTCGCGGCGGTGCGGCGGCAACTCGCCGAGCTCCTCGGGCTGGGCGAGCTGCTCGGGGGCTGAGGCTCGGCCACGGACGCGGCGAGTCCGCGAGGAACTCGTCCGTGCAAGCGCATTGCGTGACGGCCAACCCCAGCCGCGGTACGCCCCCTCGCACGTGGGTAGAATGCGCCTATGACCGAGACCGACATGGCCTTCTACCGGGCCTGGGCCGAGCTGCTCGAGTGGATGCGCGAGTACGCCGCCCAGCATGATGGCGTCAAGTTCGTGAAGCAGGGAGACTTCACCGACTACATCTACCGCATGGAGCGCCCTTACGACCTACCCACCACCGTCATGTCGGCAAGCCTGTCCACCCCGGCCGACGAGCCCATCCTCTTTGCCTCCTGCAGCCAGCGGGCAGCGGCGTTCAAGGAGATCTCACTGCGCCCGTTCCAGTCGCACATCTACAGGAAGCTGACCCTCGCGGAGGACGGGCGTGGGCTGATGGAGGGCCCCAGGCCCTTCACCAAGGAGCACCTGTTCCGGCTGGCCGATGGCGTGTTCGAGGTGGCCGCCACCTAGGCAGAATAGGACGCCCAAGCCGGCGGGCTGCCGCGTTCGACCGTCAACTCGGCGGCCCGTCGACTCAGCGGCCCGTCGACTCGGCAGTCGCTCAACTTGGCGGCTCCTCGATCCCGCAGTTCCCTCAACCCAGCAGTTCCTTACGGAGGCGGCTTGCCATTGCCTCCGCCACCGTTGCCGCTCGCAAGAACCCCCGACCCCCCAGTGCCCCGAACATGAGGACGCCTCGCGTCAACCGCCGGGCCACGGGCTCGCCCGACGGGCGCTTGGCCCTCGCGCCGACCCAGCGCGTCAGGGTGGGGGCGGCGGCGACCGCCGGCACGTGCCACGACAACGCGCGGCGCAGGTCGTCGTCGAGGCGGGCGCCTGGCTCGGCGGGTACTGCCGTGTGGCCGCCGCTCACGTACACCTCGTCCGTGCCGAACGCCGCGACGACGGAGCCCGCCACCGGATAGGGCGCGTCCACCGCGGCGCCGAGGACCCGCGCCTCGCCCCAGACGGTCTCGAACTCCGGCAGCCGGAAGCCCGGTGGGCGCTGCGCCCCGAGGCAGAGCACCACCTCGCGCGCTCGCAGGGGGCCGGAGCTGGTGTCGACGGTCACGCCGTGCGCGTTCGCCGTCAGCCCCCCGGCGCGCACGCCCCTTAGAGTGACGCCGCCGCGCGCCGCGGTCGCCGTCTCGAGGGCTCCCAGGAGCTTGCCGGGGCGCACCCAGCCGCCGCGCCCCACGAGCATCGCCCCGTGCGGGGCATGGTAGGCGGCCGGCACCTCGGACGGCTCCAGCCAAGTGGTGCCCTCGAGGCGCTGCCAGCCACGCGCCTGACGGGCGTTGTCGGCAACCCGGAGGACGCCGGTCCGCCTCGCCCCCGTCTCGTGGCCGCCTCCCTCCAGCTCGGACGTGAGGGACCAGAAGCCCGCGAGGCCCGCCAGGTCGGCGGCGGAGGCGCGCCCGCTGCGGCCCCGGTTCGGGTTGAGCAGGGCGGCCGGGACGCTCGAGGCGCCCCCGGCGCGTGTGCCGCCCTCGTCCACCAGCAGCACCCCAACACCCTCGCGCGCCAGGCAGTAGGCGAGGGTCGCGCCGGCGATGCCGCCGCCCACCACCAGCACGTCCACGGCGCCGCTCGGCAGCTGCACGCTCATGTGGCCGCGGCCGGCTTCAGCGCCACCAGGACCTCGCGCTTGCCACCCTCCGGCCCGCCGACCTTGCTCACGCTCAAGCCCTGCGACTCCAGGGCGCGGCGCACGTCGCCGGCCACGGTGAAGCTCACGAGGGCGCCCCCGGCGGCCAGCCGCCCCGCCAACCGCGCCAGGAACTCGGGTGACCAGAGTTCGGGCTGCTCGGAGGGGCTGAAGGCGTCGTGGTAGATGGCGTCGGCCCGCCAGTTCGAGCCCACTTCCCACGCCGGCGAGAGGGCGTCGCCGACGAACAGCTCGAGCCGAACGCGCCCGTGCTCGAAGACGTGCCGGCCGCTCGCCACGATCTCGCCGAGGCCCGCGCGCCAGGCGACGAGCGCGTCCGTCACCGTCGAGGGCGCGAGCAGCTCCGCATAACGCAACTCCCGTAGGGTGTCGGCCGAGGGCGGTGCCAGTTCCAGGGCGACGTACTCGAGGGGCGCTGACGCCGCCTGCGCCGCGGCGGCCGTCACCAGGAAGTTGAGCCCGGCCCCGAAGCCGACCTCCAGCACCCGGCCGGCGCGTCCGTCTGCCAGCCTGGCGGCCATGCCGCTGCCCTCCAGGTAGACGGCGTGCGCCTCGCTCAAGGCGCCGTGTAGCGACTTGTAGGCCGCGCCGCGGGCGCTCGAGAGGGTGCGCGAACCGTCCTCGGTGACGATGACGGTTGGGGGGTCTTGGCTCACGGGCAGATGCTACCCCCAAGGTGCCCGCCTTCCAGCGTTCTCACGATGTTCGCCGTTAGACTCCGAGGCCCGGCTGGTGCGGGCAGAATGTAGGAGGATGGTGCGCTTCTTGGAACTTGCCGGTAACGCCGTCGCGCAGACGTACCGCGCGGCCAGAGACTGGCTCCTGGGCCTGCTGGCGGGCTTGGAGGGCGGGCCGCTCGACCCCCGCGGCTGGCAGCTGCTCACGTGGCTCGTGGTCCTGGGGCTGCTCGCCGTGGTGGTGGCGCTGCTGGCACGGGCGCGCGGCAGGAAACGCATGCGGCTGCCCGAGATGATGATCTCGCATGGCGAGGTGCTGCTCGTCGGCGAGCCGGGCACGGATTACGTGGCGCCCGGCGATGGGGGGCTCGGGGCGGGCCTCGAGGCCCCGCCGCGGGCGCAGCACCTGCTGAAGCTGGCGCTCAGCAACCTGAACCCCTACCCCGTGCAGCTCATCGAGCTGGCCGTGCGCACGCGCGGCAGCAGGCTCCCGGTCGTGGCCGAGGCGGGCGCCGTGGTGCCCCCGAACGCTGCCGTCGACGTGTCGGCGGACCTCTTCGACCTGCCGGGTGACGAGGGCGTGGTGGAGCTCTACCTCTTCAGTGGCCGTGTGAAGGGCCGGCTCTTCCGCCTGGTGGCGCCGCTCGAGTGGGAACCGTGGGACCAGCGCTACCGCGTGAAGGCCCTGGAGGGCCGCACCGTGCCGGCCCGGCGGTTGGCGTCGCAGGAGCGCCGGCGGCGAGAGCGGAGGGCGTTCGAGTCGTCGCGGAGGCGGGAACGGCGTAAGGCCAGGGCGCGCCGCGCCATGGAGCGGGCCGAGAGCCTGAAACGGCAGGTCGAGGAGTACCGGGTAGCGCGTGCCGAGCGCAGCCGCGTTGCGGGCGAGGCGGCCGAGGCCGCTGCCGCGGCAACGCGCGTAGCGCCGGAGCGGCCCGCGCGCCGGACGCTGGTGGACGTGCCGGGCGACGCGTCGGTGAAGGGCCCGCCCCTGCGCCAACCGAATCCTCCCGAGGAGCAAGGCGAGCGCCACGGCGGGTTACGTTTCCCGGACGAGTTCTGAAGCGACCGAACTGCGCGGGGTAGGTGCCGGCCCCGCAGCGCGCGCGGCTTATGCTGGGCGGCCGGAGGCTCTCGATGAAGATCGAACGTGTGGAACTACGCGAACTGGCGGTGAACCTGCGGTTCCGCTTCGAGACCAGCTTCGGTCTGGAACGGGACTTGCACAAGGTGCTTCTCGTGGTGCATGCCGGAGGCCTCGAGGGTTACGGGGAAGTGACCGCCAACCGCGAACCCGGGTACAGCTACGAGACGGCGGCCGTGGCGTGGACGGCCCTGGAGCAGTACGTGCTGCCGCGCGTGGTCGGCAAGGAGTTCCACACCCCCGCCCAACTGCTCGGGGCGCTGGGCGCCATCCGTGGGCACAACATGGCCGTGGCCGCGCTGGAGACTGCGTTCTGGGACCTCCAGGCGAAGGCGGCCGGCGTGCCCCTATGGCACCTCCTGGGCGGGGTGAGGGAGAGCGTCGCGGTCGGAGCCTCGCTCGGCATCCAGGCGTCGGTAGAGGCGACGGTGGACGAAGCGCGGCGGCACGCGGACGAGGGCTACCGGCGGCTGAAGTTCAAGATCAAGCCGGGCTGGGACGTAGCGCCGCTGCGTGCCGTGCGCGAGGCGCTGCCTGACATGGCGCTCACGGTGGACGCCAACAGCGCCTACCGCCTGACCGACGCGCGCGTGTTCCGCCAGCTGGACGAGCTGGGCCTCGACTACATCGAACAGCCCCTCGCCCACGACGACATCGTCGACCACGCCAAGCTGCAGGCGCTGCTCCTCACGCCCATCTGCCTCGACGAGTCCGTCCACTCGGCCGCCGACGCCCGCAAGGGCCTCGAGATCGACGCGGGGCGCGTGATCAACGTCAAGCTCGGCCGCGTTCGCGGGCACCTGGAGGGCCGGCGCGTACACGACGTGGCGCTCGCCTTCGGGGCGCCGGTGTGGTGCGGCGGCATGCTCGAACTCGGCGTGGGGCGCGCGCACAACCTGCACATGAGCACGCTTGAGAACTACACGCTGCCCGGCGACACGGCGAGCGCCGGCCGCTACTGGGGCGACGAGGACATAATCGACCAGCGGCTCGACGCCGTTGACGGCATTCAGCGCATTCCGAACGACGGTCCCGGACTTGGCGTCACCCTACGTAGGGACCTCATCGAACGTCTCACCGTGCGGAGCAGCGCCGTCTCGGCCTGAGTCGGGAGGGGTGATGGGGCCCGGATTCGGGGCCGACAACGACCCGGCCTTGGCGTCCGCGGCGAGGCCCCACGTGTCTGCGCGCGGCGTGAGGATGAGACGCGCGTGCCGGTCGAAGGTCAGGTACTCGTAGGCCCAGTTGAACAGGGCGGAGAAGCGGTTGCGGAAGCCGGGCAGGTAGATGAGGTGGAGGAACAACCACCCGAGCCAGCCGACGAAGCCGCGCAACTCGAATGAAAGCAGGGCGGGCGAGAGCTCTGCCACCCCGGCGTTACGGCCGATGATGGCCATGCTGCCCAGGTCGCGGTAGTGGAAGGGTTGCCCGCTGCGCCCCTGCAGGCGCCGCTCGATGGTCCTCGCCACGTGCTTGCCGCCCTGAATGGCAACCTGTGCCAGCTGGGGGAGCAGCTTGCCGCTCTTGTCCATGGGGCCCGCCACGTCGCCGATCGCGAAGATCTCGGGATGGCCCGGCAGGCTGAGGTCGGGTTCGACCTTCAGCCGCCAGCCTCGCTCCAGGCCCTCTCCCAGGTCGGCCGCTAGCGCCTCGCCCACCGGGTGGGCGCGCACGCCGGCCGCCCACACGGTCGTCCGGGTGGGTATGGTCTCGCCCGAGCGGAGCACCACGGCGTCGGCGCGGACCTCCGAGACCGTCGCCCCCAGGCGCACGTCCACCCCGCGGCGGCGCAGCACCTTCTCGGCGTAGCGCTGCGAGCGCTTCTTGAACGGCGCCAGCACCGCCGACCCGGCCTCGACGACGACGACGCGCGCGAGTCGCATGTCGAGCTCGGGATAGTCGCGGCCCAGCACACGGTTGAAGAGCTCGACGAGCGCCCCGGCCATCTCGACGCCCGTGGGCCCGGCGCCGACTATCACCACCGTGAGGGCGCCCTTCTCCACCAGGCTAGGGTCGGCGGCCGCCGCCTCGAAGGACCTCAGGATGTGCGAGCGCAGCACGCCCGCGCGTTCGAGGCTCTTCAAGACGAACGCGTTCTCCCTCACTCCCGGCGTATCGAAGTCGTGGTACACGGCGCCGGCGGCTATCACCAGGTAGTCGTAGCCGACCCTGTCGCCGCCCTTGAGCAGGACCTGCCGTTCTTCGTGATCGAAGCCCACCACCTCGGCCTGGCGGAAGCGGAAGTTGGCCTGGTGCTGGAAGATGCCCCTGATCTGGTAGGCGATGTCGCTGTTGTCCAGGGCGGCCGTCGCGACCTGGTAGAGGAGCGGTTGGAAGGTGTGGAAGTTGTTGCGGTCGATCATGAGGACGTCGACCGGCGCCTTGGCGAGCTTCTTGGCCGCAGTCAGGCCCCCGAAGCCGGCCCCGATGATCACTACTCTCGGACGGGAGGACATGAAGCTGCCCCCTTTCGCGGAACCCTCGTTGAGCGTTGGATGTCCGGCGAGGCGCCAGGAGCACCGCAGGACGAAAGTCCCTAGTGCAATATTGTACAAGCGTCGTGGGGCATTTCGGTGAGCTGGCGCACCTAGCGCTTCAGCGCGCCAGCTTCAACGCGCCATCTTGAGCGCGATGCGGCGGCCAGTGGGCGTGTCGGCCAGGCCGCCCTCTCCCGTCTCGCGCAGCTCCGGGGGCAGCATGCGCCCGACCGCGGCCATGGCGTAGACGACCTCGTCGGGGGGTATGACCGACTCGACGCCGGCCAGCGCCAGCTGCGCCGCGGCCACCGCATGCACGGCGTAGAAGGCGTTGCGCGAGACGCAGGGCACCTCGACGTAGCCGCCCACGGGATCGCACACCAGCCCGATGGTGTTCATGAGCGCCTGGGCGGCCGCGTGCACGCAGGCGTGGGCGCTGCCCCCGAGCAGCTCCGTCACCGCGGCGGCGGCCATGGCCGCGCTGGAGCCGATCTCCGCCTGGCAGCCTCCCGTTGAGCCCGCGATGAACATGCTCTTGCTGATCACTTGCCCGATGCCGGCGGCGAGCACGAGCGGCATGACGAGCTCGGCATCGTCCCTGCCCAGGTGATCGGCCACGCCGATGAGCGCGCCCGGCACCGTGCCTGCGCTGCCGGCGGTGGGTGCCGCCACTATGCGGCCCATGCGCGCGTTCTCCTCGTTGACGGCCATGGCGTACTCCTGCACGCGCTTGAGTAGCGGTGCGCCGAGGGCGTCGGGGGCGTCGTTCAGGGTCTTGGCGTTCCACCCGACCATCCCCGTCCGGCTGGGCGCCTTGGTGGCGAGCCCACGGCGGATGGAGTCGCGCATCTCGGCGATGCGGTCCAGCATCGTGCTCAGCAGGTGTTCGCGGGCCTCGGCGTCGTCGCCCACCTCGTCTTGCAGCACGAACTCGGAGGCGCTGCCGGCCTGGACCATGATGTCCGCGAGGGTCATGAGGCGCCTTCCGCCGCGCTGGCGAAGTCGGGGGTCATGACGGCCGGAAGCGTGCGCAGCCAGTGGATGTAGGGCAGTTGCGAGAGGTAGGACACGGCGTACGGGGCAAGCGGCCGGTCTATCTCGACCGACATCATGGCGTGGCCACCGCGGCGTTGCCGTGCCGAGAAAGCCGTGGCGATGTTGCCGTCGTCGTCCGCCACCACGCTGGCCACCCGTGCTATCACGCCGGGTCGGTCGGTATGGAGCGCCAGGATCGTGTGGTATGCGCCGCTCACCTGCACGTCGAACCCGTTCACCTGGGAGATCTTCACGAAGCCGGCCCCCAGGCTCGAGCCCAGCACCGACACGCTCTCGCCGCCGTCGCCGGCACTCAATTCCATGAGCACGCTGTTCGGATGGATGTCGCCCAGGTCGGCCGTCGTGAACTCGTACTCCAGCCCCTGCGCGGCGGCGCGCGCGAACGAGTCACGGATGCGCTCGTCGTCGGGGTAGTAGTCGAGGAGGCCGGCCACCAGCGCGAGGTCGGTGCCGTGGCCCTGCGCGGTCTTGGCGAACGACCCGTGCAGCACGAAACGCGCCCGCCGCGGCGGGGAGCCGAGCACGTGGCGCGCCAGCAGGGCGATGCGGCAGGCGCCCGCCGTGTGGGAACTCGAGGGGCCGACCATCACCGGGCCGATCTGATCGAGAAGGGACATCAGGGTCCAAGTCTACCCGCCCGGCAGCGGCGCGGGCTCCTCGAGCGAACCATCGGCTGGGCCAAGAAAGGCCGCGGCTGGACTCCCGGCGTGGGATTCAGCCGCGGCCCTTCTCGAGGCAAACAGGGTCCCCGGAGGCCCCTTACTTCTTGACGCGGTCCTTGAGGCCCTTGCCTGGCTTGAACGCGGGGTACTTGCTGGCCGGGATCTTGATCTTCTCGGTCGTGCCGGGCTTTACGCCCGTGCGCGCCTTGCGGTGGCGGACCTCGAAGGTGCCGAAGCCGGTGAGCTGGACCTTCCTGCCCTTGTCCAAGTGCCCGCTGATCCGCTCCAGCAGGTGATCGAGCACCGCCTTGACGTCGGTCTTGGACCTGTCGGCTCCCTCAGCCACCCCCTTGACCAGATCGGCCTTGGACACTGACTTGGACTTCGGCGCTGCCTTGGCTTTCGCCATGCTGACCTCCTCCGTGCAACTTTCTGACTTGGTCGCACTGTAGCAGACGAAACCGCGAGTGACAAGAGAAAACTGGCTCTGTAACGGGGTTTGTAGGATTCCGCACGGGTCGCGGGGCGCGGGGGCGGGGTTCGGCTCGCCGCGGCTGCCAGATCTGAGCCTCAGCCCGGGATCAGCGCAAGGATCTCCCGCATGATCGAGGCGGTCAACAGGGTGGCGTCCGCGCGTGTCTTGCCCGGCGCCTCCAGCGGCTTACCGAAGGCCACCCGGAAGTTGCGCCCCTCACTCCAGATGGCGGCGGGTAGCACGGGCACGCCGGCGCGCTGCGCTAGGTAGGCCGCGCCGTCGAGCGCGGAGGCGTCGCCGGCGTTCCGCGTTCCCTGCACGAAGATCCCGATGACCCGGCCCGCCTGCAGCCGCCGCAGGGCCTCCTTGAGGGCACCGATGTCGGGCGCCTCGCGGTTGATCGGGAAGACCCGCAGGCCGCGCAAGACGGCGCGCGGGAAGGGCTTCTCGAAGAGCTCCTTCTTGGCCATGAACTCTAGCTCGCGGTTGAACGACACGCCGACGATGGGCGGGTCCCAACTGCTCTCGTGGTTGCATGCCACGACCAGGCCCCCGGTCTTGGGCACGTGCTCCAGGCCGGTCACGCGCAGGCCGCGGAACAGCCTGGCGTAGAGCCTCACGGCCCAGGTGGCGAAGGGCATGAACCACACGGGAGAGAACAGGCGCTCCAACGGCGTCGGTTGGTCGGTGGGGCGGATGCTCAAGGCTCGGGACCTCAGCGGAGCCGAGCGGCGCGGGCGGAGGCGGCGGTCGGCGCCTCGGCGGGCCGGCCGGCGGCAGCGTGAAGGCGGCGGCGCCTGTCAAGGTAGACGGCGAGGAGCACTCCGAGCAGCGCTACCAGGAAGTGAAGGGCCACCCAGGTCGCCTCGCCCGCTTGCCAGGGCAGGGTGACCTCGAAGAGTGGCTTGCGCGAGAGCTGCCAGGCCACGAAGGCGGGCGTCACCAGGAGAGCGGGCGACACCAGGATCGCCGGGAGGCGCCAGGCGAACTCCAACCCGAGCATGGCGAGCAGGTTGCCGCTCAAGACGATGGGCAGAATCACGAGCCAGTCGGAGTCGCCGCCGATGAGCCCGATGGGGGGTGCCACCAGGGCGCAGAGGTAGGCCACGGGCATGCCGGCCGAAGCGAACGCGAGGTACGAGGCCAGCACGATCCCCAGGCTGCGGAACAGGACCGGCATGGGTGCCACTGCGCACACCAAAGCCACCAGGAAGAAGAACAACCCGGCGAAGAGGCGTTGGGGCATGGGGCTCGTGCGGATCATCCGGTGCTCCGTTCGGCGTCGGCGGCGGGCAGCCGGACGGGGGCCGGTCGCGTTAGCGGCTCGCAAGGCATGGTCTGGTAGGACATGGTCTCGTAGGGCATAGTAGCGTGCCCCAGCCGGCCGGGGAGCGTCGGGGGCCGGTGCTCAGGCAACGTCGGCGACCTCGCGCAACCTGGCGAGCACTTCCGGCACGTGCCGCAGGTAGTGGCCGGTCGAGCTCGTCGTGATCGCCGCCACGTCCTCGGGCGTGCCCGTTGCGACCACGTCGCCGCCGCGTTCGCCGCCGTCCGGTCCGAGGTCGATTATCCAGTCGGCGGTCTTGACGACATCCAGGTTGTGCTCGATGACGACCAGGGTGTTGCCCTGATCCACGAGCCGGTGGAGCACGTCGAGGAGCTTGCGGGTGTCGTCGAAGTGCAGGCCGGTGGTGGGTTCGTCGAGGATGTAAAGCGTTTGCCCCGTCCCCCGCCGCCCGAGTTCGCTGGCGAGCTTCACGCGTTGGGCCTCGCCGCCCGACAGGGTGGGGGAGGGCTGGCCGATCTTGAGGTAACCGAGGCCCACGTCTTGCATCAACTTCAGCTTGCGCGCGATGGTCGGGATGTTCTCGAAGAACTCGAGGCCCTCGTCGGTCGTCATGGCGAGCACGTCGGCGATCGACTTGCCGCGGATCTTCACCTCGAGCGTCTCCCGGTTGTAGCGCGCGCCCTTGCAGACCTCGCAGGGCACGTAGACGTCGGGCAGGAAGTACATCTCGACCTTGACGGTGCCGTCGCCCTTGCACGCCTCGCAGCGGCCGCCCTTGACGTTGAAGGAGAAGCGCCCCGGCTTGTAGCCGCGCTTACGCGCCTCGGGGGCGCGGGTGTAGAGGTCGCGGATGTCGGTGAAGATGCCCGTGTAGGTGGCCGGGTTTGAGCGCGGCGTGCGGCCGATGGGCGACTGGTCTATCTCGATGACCTTGTCTATGTGCTCGGCGCCGCGGATGCGGGTGTGGGCCCCCGGCTGGGCCTTGGCGCGGTACAGCTGCTTGGCGAGGGCCGCGTGCAAGATGCCGTGCACCAGGGTCGACTTGCCGGAGCCGGACGCGCCCGTAACGCATGTGAGGGTGCCGAGCGGGATGTCGACGTCGATGTTGCGCAGGTTGTGCTCGCGCGCGCCCACGATGGTGAGCAGCTTGCCGTTGCCGGGGCGGCGCTTCTTCGGCACCTCGATCTTGAGTTCACCCCGCAAGTACTTGGCCGTCAACGAGTCGGGGTCCTTGGCGAGGATCTCCGGCGGAGCGGCCGCCACGACGCGCCCGCCATGGATACCGGCGCCGGGTCCTAGGTCCACGATGTAGTCGGCGGCGCGCATGGTCTCCTCGTCGTGCTCGACGACGATGAGCGTGTTGCCCAGGTCGCGGAGGTTGAGGAGCGTGCGGAGCAGCCGCGCGTTGTCCCTGGGGTGGAGGCCGATGGAGGGCTCGTCCAGGACGTAGAGCACGCCCGTCAGGCCGCTGCCGACCTGCGTGGCCAGCCGGATGCGTTGCGCCTCGCCGCCCGAGAGGGTGTTGGCGCTGCGGTCGAGGCTGAGGTAGTCGAGGCCCACGTCCTCGAGGAAACCGAGCCGCGCGTTCACCTCGCGCAGGATGGGCCGGGCCACCTTCTGATGAGCCCCGTCCAACTCGAAGTCGGTGAAGAGTTGGCGTCCGTCTCTCACGGTCATGCTGCTGACCTCGGCGATGTTCTTGCCGCCAACCGTCACGGCCAGGACCTCGGGCTTGTAACGCGTGCCCCCGCACGCCTGACACGGCACCAAGGACATGTACTCCTCGAGGCGCTCGCGCATGGTGTCGGTGGCCGCCTCCTTGAGGCGCCGGCGCAGGTTCGGGATCACGCCCTCGAACTCCGCCTTGAAACGCATGGTCTCCCGGCCGCCGCGCTCGTAAACGACCTCGATGGGTTCGTCACTGCCGTAGAGCACGAGCCGCCGGGCCTTCTCGGGGAGCTCGCGCCAGGGCGCGGAGATGTCGAAGCCGGCGTACTCGGCGAGGGCCTTCAGGCGGTCCCAGTAGTAGACCTTGCCACCGTCGCCGCGGCCTCCCGTCCAGGGCTGGATGGCGCCCTGGGCGACCGACAAGGAGTCGTCCGGCACCACGAGCTCGGGGTCGAATTGTTGCAAGTAGCCGAGCCCGCTGCAGTGCGGGCAAGCGCCGTAGGGCGCGTTGAACGAGAACGTGCGGGGCTCGAGTTCCTCCAGGAAGGTCCCGTGCTCGGGGCACGCGAACTTCTCGCTGAAGAGTTCGTCCACGCCGTCGTCCGGGAGGAAGGCCCGCAACAGGCCGTCGCCCTTCGTGAGCGCAAGTTCGGTCGACTCGGCAATGCGCGAGCGGTCGGCTTCGTCGAGCACGACGCGGTCGACGACCACGTCGATGTCGTGCTTCTCGTGACGCTCCAAGTCGGCCTCGAGCGCTTGCTCGATGCTCTGGACCACGCCGTCCACGCGTACCCGCGCGAAGCCCTCCTTCTTGAGGTCGAGGAACAGCTTGCGGTACTCGCCTTTGCGCCCGCGCACGGCCGGCGCCAGGAGCATCGCCCGCTTGCCCGCGAAGCGCTCGAGCAGGCGGTCCACGATCTCCGACGCCGACTGGCGCTCGATGACCCGGCCGCAGATGGGGCAGTGAGGCGTCCCGACGCGGGCGAACAAGAGGCGCAGGTAGTCGTGGATCTCGGTGACGGTGCCTACCGTGGACCGTGGGTTGTGGCTCGTCGACTTCTGGTCGATGCTGATGGCCGGGCTGAGGCCGTCGATGGAGTCCACGTCGGGCTTGTCCATGATCCCCAGGAACTGCCTGGCGTAAGCGGAGAGGCTCTCCACGTAACGCCGTTGCCCCTCGGCATAGATGGTGTCGAAAGCGAGCGTCGACTTACCCGAACCGGACACGCCGGTGAACACGATGAACTTGTTGCGGGGTAGTTCGAGGTCGATGTTCTTCAGGTTGTGCGCGCGTGCCCCGCGGATGACCAGGTCCTGCAAGGTGCCTCCCTTACGTGCCAGCGGCGCGGCGCCCTAGGCCGGCGCTAAACGTGACAGTGTACCAGAGGCGGACAGGAAGCCTGTAGGCCGGTCACGAGCCGAGCGCAGCGCCCACGGTGACTGCTAAGCTAAGGGCTACCGAAGGAGGCACTTGTGGCAAGCGTCAGCATCAAGAGGGCAGAGGACGTGGACAACGAGCGGCTGTTCAGCGTATACGGCATGATCTTCGGGTACTTGGGCACGTTCTTGTTCGCCATCTTCTGGGCCATGGCGGCAGTTCTCAAGGCGACGGGCAACGGCGGCACCATCGTGCAGCTGCACCTCACCGGGCTCTGGAACACCCTGTTCTGGGCGTTCCCGGTAGTGAGCCTGGCGTCGGTCGTCCTGGGGCTCGGGCTGTTCGCGTTGAAGCGCTACAAGGAGGCCGCCGGCATCGCCGCCCTGCCCACCATCGGCGTCGTGGTCTACTACCTGGCCCTGGTTCAGTTCCACGTGGGGGCGCGCTGACCGGAGCATCGTCTGAGCAGCCGCCCGCCCTATGTCGGATCGGAAGGAGGCGGACACATTGAAGGTACGCTTTCTCGGTCACGCCGGGGTGCAGTTGGTGGCCGGTGGCCACGAGTTCGTCTTCGACCCGTTCGTCAGCAACAACCCGAGCGCGGGTGTCGAGTTGGCCGAGCTGAACCCGGACGTGGTCTTCGTCACGCACGCACACGGCGATCATTGGGGCGACACGCCCGAGCTGGCGCAGCGCACGGGCGCCCTGGTGGTGGGTACCGCGGAGATCGCCGATTACGCGGCGAACCTCGGGCTCGAGAGCCACGGCATGAACATCGGCGGCAGCCATGAGTTCGCATTCGGCCGCGTAAGCCTGACCCAGGCGTGGCACTCCAGCTCGTTCCCCGACGGGACGTACGGGGGCATGCCTACAGGCGTGGTGCTGGAGGTGGCCGACAAGCGCGTCTACCACGCGGGTGACACGAGCCTCTTCTCCGACATGAGCCTCCTGGCCGCGCGCCAACTCGACCTGGCCTTCCTGCCCATCGGCGACAACTACACCATGGGGCCCACCGCGGCGCTCGAGGCCGTCAAGCTCGTCAAGCCGCGCCTGGTCATCCCCATCCACTACGATACTTTTCCCCTGCTGAAGCAGGACGCGCAGGCGTTCAAGCTCGCGGTGGAGGAGTCGACCAGCACCAGCTGCCTCGTATTGGCCCCCGGTGAGGAAGTCACGCTCTGAGCGACGCTAACGCCGTGCCCAAGTTCGTGCCGGAGGGCTACGAGGTCCTCAGCCGCCTGGGTTCTGGCCAGACGGCGTTGGTCTACCTGGCGCGGCACTCCGTGTTCGGCGAGGTGGCGCTCAAGCTGCCGAGGGCCGAGCTGGCCCAACGGCCGGTGCTCAAGAAGATGTTCGAGAACGAGGTGGCCATCACCACCAAGCTCGCCTCGCCCAACGTGGTCACCGCCTTCGAGGGGTTCCCCACGGGAGCGGGCGCGTTCCTGGCGCTGGAGTACTGCTCGGGTGGAACGCTCGACCAGCACCTGCTCGAGAAGGGTCGCATGCCGCTCGAGCGTTGCTACCGCTTCGTGCTCGACGTTGCCGCCGGCCTGGCCCACACTCACGAACGCCAGATCCTTCACCGTGACGTGAAGCCCGCCAACGTGTTCCTCACGGCCTCGGGCGACGCGAAGCTCGGCGACTTCGGGACCGGCGTGTTCATGGGCGACGACGGTGAAGAGCGCGTCGGGACCGCCTTCTACATGGCGCCCGAGGTGTTCGAGGGCAACTCCGCTGGGGTGCGGTCAGACATCTACTCCCTAGGCGTGCTCGCCTACGAGGTCATCGCGGGTGAGAGGCCGTTCGTCGGCGCCTCCTACGACGCCCTGATGGTCGCGCACCGCACGTCGGCACCCAAGGACCTGCGGGCCCTCCGGCCGGGCCTCGCCATAGAGGTGGTGCGCGTCGTGTCGCACGCCATGATGCGAGACCCCGCCAGGCGTTACGAGAGCGCCCGCGACTTCGCGACCGCGCTCGCCAAGGCGACGGGCAGCGACGCGAGCGCGTTCAGCACCGGCGAGCAGGCCGTCGAGCAGGCGCCCGAGCCGACGACGGGGCGCTCGAGCCGCAAGACGGGCGAGACCGACCCCCCGACCAGCGGGCGGCGAAGAGACGGCTCGCGGGCCGGCGCGTCCGACAAGCCGTTCGAGGAGGACCGGAAACCTGCCCAGGACAAGAGGCCGGCTAAACGCGGCATCTTCGGCTGGTTCAGGCGCTCCCGGGACTGACGCGACCCGCTGGGTGTGGCGCGACTTAAGGCCAGAACGACGCCCGAGCGTAGGGTCCGTCAGAACCCGGCACGCCCTCGTCACCTGCTACGCTAGAACACATAGCGCGGCGGTCAAGTATGAGCACCCCCGCTGCGGTGCGAAGAGTTAGAATCGGAACGAGTCCAAGTTGAGCGCTACGCCCTAGCGTGGCTGTGGCGCCGGCAGGAACCCCTGACCGACGCCGAACTCGCACGAGAGGTGTGAAGATGAGTGACAAGAAGCTCGAGATCCAAGGCCTACACGCCCGGATAGTCGGTGGCGAGGAGATCCTGAGGGGCGTAGACCTGGAAGTCCCGCGTGGCGAGGTTCACGCGCTCATGGGTCCCAACGGCTCCGGGAAGTCGACGCTCGCCAAGATCATCGCCGGCGACCCGCAGTACGAGATCACGGCGGGTGACATCCTCCTCGAGGGCAAGTCGATCCTCGAGATGGAGCCCGACGAGCGCGCCCGCGAGGGCCTTTACCTCGCCTTCCAGTACCCGGTCGAGGTACCCGGCGTCTCGATAGCGAACTTCTTGCGCCTCGCGCTGAACGCGCGCCGCGAGGAGGGCGACGAGATCGGCGTCATGGAGTTCTACAAGAAGCTCCAGCGCGCCGTCAAGGAACTCAACTGGGACGAGTCGATCATCGAGCGCAACCTGCACGAGGGCTTCTCGGGCGGCGAGAAGAAGCGCTCCGAGATACTGCAGCTCCTCGTGCTCGAGCCGCGCTACGCCATCCTCGACGAGACGGACTCCGGCCTCGACATCGACGCCCTCAAGGTCGTCTCGCAGGGCGTGAACGCCGCGCGCGGCCCCGAGTTCGGCGCGCTGGTGATCACCCACTACCAGCGCCTGCTCAACTACATCGTGCCCGACCAGGTCCACGTGATGGTCCACGGGCGCATCGTCAGGAGCGGCCCCAAGGAGCTTGCCATGGAGCTCGACAAGAAGGGCTACGAGTGGATCCGCGAAACCGTGGGCGCCTGACGACACACGCGCTGCCCGCGCGTAACGAGCGGGCGTTCAAGCAACCAGAAGGGCGGAGGAACGCCAAGTGACCGACCTGACCAACCAGCCAGTGCAGGATGTCCACCCCGACGCCGCCAAGCTCGAGGGGATGGAGCACACCAAGCAGTACGATTTCAAGCTCACCGAGGACTACTTCTTCAAGTCCGATCGCGGCCTCAGCAAGCGGGTCGTGGAGCAGATCAGCTACTTCAAGAACGAGCCGGAGTGGATGCTCAAGTTCCGCTTGCGGGCGCTGGAGATAGCCGAGAAGAAGGGCCGCCCGAAGTGGGGCCCCGACCTTACCGACCTGAACTTCGACGAGATCTTCTTCTACGTGCGGCCCAACGAGAAGCAGGGGACGGCCGGCTCATGGGACGATATCCCGGAAGAGGTGCGCGAGACCTACCGGCGCCTCGGCGTTCCGGAGGCAGAGCAGCGCGCCCTCGCGGGTGTGGGCGCTCAGTACGAGTCGGAGATGGTCTATCACAAGCTCAAGGAGGAGTGGGAGAAGCTCGGCGTCATCTTCCTCGATACCGATACCGGCCTCAAGGAGCACCCCGAGATCTTCAAGGAGTACTTCGCCACCGTCATCCCGCCCGAGGACAACTACTTCGCCGCCGTCAACTCGGCCGTCTGGTCGGGCGGCTCCTTCGTGTACGTCCCCGAGGGCGTCCACGTCGACGTGCCGCTGCAGGCCTACTTCCTCCTTAACGCCCAGAACATCGGCCAGTTCGAACGCACCCTCATCATCGGCGCCCCCGGGTCGAAGTTCCATTACATCGAGGGTTGCACCGCGCCGGCCTACACGAGCAACTCCTTCCACTCGGGCGTCATCGAGATCATCTGCCAGGAAGACAGCCACGTGCGCTACTCGACCATCCAGAACTGGTCGCACAACGTCTACAACCTCGTCACCCAGCGCGCCATGGTCCACGAGAACGCGAGCATGGGCTGGCTCGACGGCAACCTCGGCTCCAAGACCACCATGAAGTACCCCAGCACCTACCTCGTGGGCGAGGGGGCGCACGGGGAGGTCCTCTCCATCGCCTTCGCCACCGACGGCCAGCATCAGGACGCCGGCGCCAAGGTCATCCACGTGGCGCCGAACACGACCAGCAGCGTGGTCAGCAAGTCGATCTCCAAGGGCACCGGCCGCTCCAGCTACCGCGGCCTGGTCCAGATCCACCAGGGCGCCACCAACGCCCGCTCGAACGTGGAATGCGACGCCCTGCTGCTGGACGAGAACGCGCGCACCGACACCTTCCCCTACATCGAGATCGGCGAGAAGACCGCCCACGTCGGCCACGAGGCCACCGTCAGCAAGCTCGACGACGAGCAGATCTTCTACCTCATGACGCGCGGGCTGGCCGAGGACGAGGCCATGGCGCTCATCGTGCGCGGTTTCCTCGACCCCGTCGCCAAGGAACTCCCGCTAGAGTACGCGGTCGAACTGAACCGCCTCATCGAGCTCGAGATGGAAGGGAGCGTAGGCTGAGGATGCCCACACTGGTAGACAACCCCGCCATCGACGCTGCCGCAGTCGAGCGCATAATCACCGCCTACGACGAGCCGGCCTGGTTGGCGGAGGAGCGGCGCGCCGCGATGCGCTCCTACGACGCTCAGCCGTTCCCCACCGAGCGCACCGAGGAGTGGCGCTACACGCAACTGAAGCGCTTCGCCCTGAGCGGTCTGGCGCTGGCCAAGAGCCCGCGCGACGAGTCCGTCTCCGAGCGCATCCAGATGCGCATAGCAGACTCCGACGCCGAGGGCGTGATGGTCCACAAGGGCAACAAGGTGGTGCACAACGAGGCCAGCATCACGGAGGCGGGCGTCGTCTTCACCGACCTGCGAACCGCCGTCCGCGAGCATGAGGCGCTGCTGAAGGAGCACCTCTACAGCGTCGTCAACGCCACCCAGACGAAGTACACGGCCCTCAACTCGGCCCTGTGGGAGAACGGCACCTTCGTGTACGTGCCCAGGAACGTGGAGGTCGAGTTGCCGCTCGGCGCCTTCACCACGGCCGACTCGGGCGGCATCGGCCTGGGCCGCACCCTTATCGTGCTGGACGTCAACTCGCGCCTCACCTTCATCGACGAGTACACGAGCGAGCCCTTCGGCGAGCGCCTGTTCTTCGACGCCGCCACGGAGATCGTCCTCAAGGACGGCGCCAAGCTCCGCTACGTCAGCCTCCAGAACTGGAGCCGCGACGTGGCGCACATGAACAAGCTCCGCGCCCACCTGGGCAGGGACGCGCGCCTCGAGTCGGTCACCGTCAGCTTGGGGGCCGACGCCGCGCGCGCCGAGGTCGAAAGCCGCCTCGAGGGTCCCGGGTCCGAGAGCGAGATGCTCGGGCTCTACTTCGCCGACGAGGGCCAGCACTTCAACCAGTTCACCCTGCAGCACCACTCGACCGAGCGTGGCTTCTCGGACGTGCTCTTCAAGGGCGCGGTGCGCGACGCCAGCCAGGCCGTCTACTCGGGCCTGATCGTCGTCGACCCTCACGCGCAGAAGACCGACGCCTACCAGACGAACCGCAACCTGCTGCTGGACGAGGACGCCGAGGTCGTCTCCATCCCGCAGCTCGAGATCGCGGCCAACGACGTCAAGTGCTCCCACGGCTCCACCACCGGACCCGTCCCCGAGGACCAGCGCTTCTACCTCATGAGCCGCGGGCTGCGGCCGGAGGTGGCCGAGCACGTGCTGGTCACTGGATTCCTCTACGAGGTCATGAGCCGCGTGACGCTGCCCAAGGTGGCGCAGTACGTCGAACGGGTGGTGCAAGCCAAGCTCGGCGTTCCCGGCGTCAGGGAGAAGCTGTGAGCGCGGCCGACGCCGCCGGTTCGCAGACTTTCGACGTCGGCTCGGTAACGGAGTTCCCCGAAGACTCGATCACCGAGCGCACCGTGGGGGGCATCGAGATCGTAGTGATCAACCAGGGGGGCGCGTTCTACGCGCTCCCCGATCGCTGCACCCACCAGCACTACCCGCTGCACGACGGCGAACTGCTGGAAGGGAAGGTCAAGTGCATCCACCACGGCGCCACCTTCGACCTGAGCACCGGTCGCGCCACCCTGCCGGCCGTGAAGAAGATCCAACTCTTCCAGGCCACGCGTGAGGGCGATCGCGTGATGGTGACGCTGCAGGAGGTGTGACGCGGCGCGGCTACCTCGCTGGCCAGCGTCTTCCTCTAGCGCAGGATCTTCTCGAGCTTCTTCCCCCTCGCCAGCTCGTCTATCAGCTTGTCCAGGTAACGGATCTCCCGCATGGTGGGTTCTTCGACGTCCTCCACCCGGACGCCGCAGACCACGCCCGTGATCAGCGACCGCGCGGGGTTCGGGCGAGGGGCCTGCGCGAAGAACGTCTCGAAGTCCGCCGTGTCGGCCAGGATGGCCTCCAGGGCGTCCTGGTCGTAGCCCGTCAACCAGCGGATGATCTCGTCGACCTCCGACTTGGTGCGGCCCTTCTTCTCCGCCTTCGCCACGTAATGAGGGTAGACGCTGGCGAAGCTGGTCGTGTAGATGCGATGTTTCTTGACGGTGCCCGCTGCTGTCATCGCCACCTCGCTTCCTCGTCCCGGCAGTCAGCTTAGCGCGACAGCAACAGCGTGACGCTCACCTGCACGTGATCGGGCGCCATGCCTTCGCTCGTCTTGAAGGTGAGGCCGACCGCGTCGGGGGTAATTCCGAGCAGGCCGGCCACGCTGGCCGCGATCTCCTCGCGCCGCGCGCCCAGCTTGGGGGCGTCGAGCGTTACCACGGCGGCCACGTTCTCGATCCTCACGGCCCCGGCGTGGCGGTGCAGGTCGTCGAGCACCCGGGCGACTATCTCGCGGCTGTCAAGCCCCGCGTGGCTCGGGTCTGTCGGGGGGAAGAGCCGCCCGATGTCGCCGAGCGCGTACGCCGACAGCAGCGCGTCGGCGAGCGCGTGGAGCAGAACGTCGCCGTCCGAGTGCGCCAGGGCGCCGCGTGGACTCTCCACCCTCACCCCGCCGACGAGAAGTGGGCCGGCCCCCGCCAGCCGGTGGGCGTCTTGACCGTGGCCGACCCGGAACTCCCGTTGCATGGGCAGATGGTAACAACTATGCCCCGCGGGAGCCCTGCGGCTCAGCCCCCGACGCCGTGTGAGAATGAGGCTCGTGTCACCGGTCGTCGGCGTCCTGTCCCTCGTGATCGTCACCCTCATCTGGGGCAGCACGTTCGTGGTCGTCAAGGAGGCGCTGGACACGATTCCCGTGTCGCTACTGCTCGCCGTGAGGTTCACCCTGGCGACTCTGATGCTCTCGTGGGCCAGATGGGACAGGCGCGCCGTCGTGCCCGCGCTGGTGCTCGGGTTGCTCTCGTTCGCCGGCTTCGCCACTCAGACGGCCGGCCTGGCCATCACCAGCGCCTCCAACGCCGCCTTCATCACGGGCCTGTCGGTCATCCTCACGCCCATCGTGGCGAAGGTCTGGTTGAAGCACTACTTGCCGGCGCGCGTGTTCCTGGCGGGCCTCGTGGCGCTGGCGGGACTGGCGCTCATCACCCTGCGCAGCGGCCTTGCGGCCATCAATGGCGGCGACATCCTAGTGCTGAGCACGGCGTTGGCCTACGCCTTCTACATCGTCTACCTGGGCGAGGTTGCCGGCAAGGTGAGGGGCACTTCGCTGGCCCTGATGCAGCACCTGCCCATGACGGCGCTGGCCTGGCTATGGGCCGCGCCGCAGGTCGGCAAGCTTGCCACGGTGCCGCCGCTCACCTACCTCGCCATCCTCTACCTCGCCGTCGTCGCCACGGCGCTCGTGGCGGTCGTGCAGATCTACGCGCAACGCGTGGTGCCCGCACACCTGGCCGCGCTCATCTTCGTCCTCGAACCCGCGTTCGCCGCCGCCTTCGCCGCCGTGCTCCTGGGCGAGAGGTTGGGCCCCCTCGGCTGGCTGGGTGGGGCGCTGATGCTCTTCGCCATGCTGATAGCCGAGCTGCGCTGGCCCGTCAGCCCGCGGCCCGGGCACGAGGGCGAGGTGCGGCTCAAGCGGACGCGCTGAGTCGTAGGGCAGCCGGGCGTCAGCGCGCCTTCGACTTATCCACCAGGCGCTTCCAACGCGCCATCATCGTCAGCAGGTTGCCCTGCCGCGCCAGCTCGAACACGCCGAAGTCGCCACCGAAGTAGTGCGCCTCGCGGTACTCCGGAGCGTAGCGTTCCCGGTAGACGCCCCCCGTTGCCTTGGTGCCGGAGAACCCGCGGGCCTCCATGGCGCCCAGGCGTGCCAGCGTCTGCGCCTCGGAGCGGTAAGGGTAATGCTTCAGGATCGGCATCTTGAGGTAGGGCAGCCAACCGACGCCGTGGGGGAACACGCGGCCGTGCTCGCCCGCCTTGTAGCGGGCGCGCGGCGAATCACGGAACTGCCTCACCTCGACCCAGAACGGCGAGTACCACCGCACGTTCTCCTGAACGCTGCCGCCCAGGGCGGGCCGGTCGTCCGGGTGCAAGAAGAACTGCATGGCGGCCCAGTTCACGCGGCCCGCGCCCATCGCCCCGGCTGCCCGGGCCACCGCGCGCGGGTCGTCGTGGAAGAACTCGTCGCCATGCATGATGGTGTGTTAGTGCCCGCCGCCGTACTCGGCCCGCGCCGCATCGAGCAGGGCCTGGCGATGGTGGTCCCTGACGTGGCCACCCGGGGCCACGTCCGCGTCTCGCAGCACGAGGCGAACCTTCGGGTGCGCCAGGAGCACCTCGGTCGTCGCGTCGGTGGAACCGTCCAGCGCGAAGATGGCGTCCACGCCGCCCGCGTTGTGCTCGAGCATCTCCGCAACGACGTCCTGCTCGTTATAGGTCAGCAGCAGGCCGATGTTGAGGGTGCGCCTAGGGGCCATGCCGCGCCCGGTGGGCCGTAGCCGCCGCCGCCAGTCCCGCGGTTGCCGCCGTTGCCGCTACTGCCCCGACCGCCGCCACTCGCGCCACCGCCGCCGTTGCCGCCACTCGCGCGGCCGCCACTGCCGCTAACCGCCCTGCTGCAACTGCTCGACCACGCCGCGGTCCTCGAGCGTGCTCGTGTCGCCGATGACCTCCTCCCCCGAGGCGACGCTCCTGAGCAGTCGGCGCATGATCTTGCCCGAGCGCGTCTTGGGTAGCGAGGGGGCGAAGCGCACCTCGTCGGGCCGCGCTATCGACCCGATCTCCGACGCGACGTGCTTCCGGAGCTCCTGACGCAGCTCCTCGCTGGGCTCGAAGCCCTGCTCGAGCGTCACGAACGCCACTATCGCCTGACCCTTGAGGTCGTCCAGGCGCCCCACCACGGCCGCCTCGGCAACGGCGGGGTGCGAGACGAGCGCGGACTCGACCTCCATGGTCCCTAGCCGGTGGCCCGAGACGTTCACCACGTCGTCCACGCGCCCCATGATCCAGAAGTAACCGTCGGCGTCCTTACGGGCACCGTCGCCGGAGAAGTACATGTGCGGGACCTCGCCCCAGTACTGGTTGCGGTAACGGTCGTCGTCGCCGTAGACCGTGCGCAGCATGCCCGGCCATGGGCGCTTCATGACGAGGTAGCCGCCCTGCCCGGGTGGCGTGTCGTTGCCGTCGGCGTCGACGACCGCGGCATCGATGCCGAACAGCGGAACGCCCGCCGCGCCCGGCTTCGTGGTGTGAACCCCGGGGATGGTCGAGATCATGATGGCGCCGGTCTCCGTCTGCCACCAGGTGTCGACGATGGGGCAACGGTCGCCGCCGATGACGCTGCGGTACCACATCCACGCCTCGGGGTTGATGGGCTCGCCCACCGTGCCGATGAGGCGCAGGCTCGAGAGGTCGTGCTTCTCGGGGTAGGCGCGGCCAAGCTTGATGAACGCGCGGATGGCGGTTGGAGCGGTGTAGAAGATGGTCACGCCGTAGTGCTCGACCATCTCCCACAAGCGGTCGGGTGCCGGGTAGGTGGGGTTGCCCTCGTACATCACCTGCGTGGCGCCGTTCGACATGAGGCCGTAGACCACGTACGAGTGCCCGGTCACCCAGCCGATGTCGGCGGTGCACCAGAAGATGTCGTTCTCCTGCAGGTCGAAGACGTACTTGGCGGTGAGCGACGTGTGCACCAGGTAGCCACCCGTGCTGTGCAGCACGCCCTTGGGCGTGCCGGTGCTGCCCGAGGTGTAGAGCACGTAGGCCGGGTGCTCGGCATCGACGGGCACGGCGGGGCAGACGTTCGAAGTGCCGGACATGAGCTCGTGGTACCACTCGTCGCGGCCCGCCTCCATGTCCACGACGTTCTCGGCGCGCCGCACCACTATCACGTTCTCGACGCTGGGCGCGGTCGCGAGCGCCTCGTCGACGGCCGGCTTGAGCGGCAGGACGGCGCCCCGGCGGTAGCCGCCGTCGGCGGTGATCACCAGCTTGGCCTGGGCGTCGTTTATGCGGTCCGAAAGGGCGTGAGACGAGAAGCCACCGAACACTACCGAGTGCGTGGCGCCGATGCGGGCGCACGCCAGCATGGCGACGATGGCCTCGGGGATCATGGGCATGTAGATGGCCACGCGGTCGCCGAGCGTGACGCCCTTCCCCTTGAGGACGTTGGCGAAACGGCTCACCTCGTCCAGCATCTGGCCGTAAGTGATGGTGCGCTTGTCGCCCGGCTCGCCTTCCCAGAAGAACGCGACCTTGTTCGCGCGGCCCTCTGCCACCTGGCGGTCCAGGCAGTCGTAGGCGAGGTTCGTCTTGCCGCCCGAGAACCACTTGACGTGCGGCTCCTCCCACTCCAGCACGCTGGTCCACGGCTCGAACCAGTGATGACGCTTGGCGGCCTCACCCCAGAACTTCACCGGCTCGTCGAGCGACTGCCGGTAGAGGCGCTCGTACTCCTGCGTGCTGTTGAGCAGGGCGTGGCGTTGGAACGACTTCGGGGGTGGGAACTCCCGCGCCTCTTGAAGTACGGATTCGATGGTGTCGGACATGGGTCCTCCAGGGGTGGACGGCCGGGAGTGTGGCCGTGACGGGTTTCGATACGCCTTTTCGAGTAAGAGCATAGCTTAGGACGTAGTCGAGGGCGGGGCGCCTGACGAGCAGAGGCGGGTTCGGGCGGACCCGCGTGTCGTGCGCGGAACGTCGAAGCGCGCAGGGTAGGGTGCCGCGAACCGTTCAACCCTCATGCGCGTCGTCGCGACCGCGGCAACCGCCACCAGCCCGGAACGAAGACGACGAACACGGTCACGACCTCGAGCCGGCCGGCGTACATGGCGAACATCAGGATGACCTTGCCCAGGGGCGGGAGGTAGTCGAGCTGCCCTATCGGCGCGAGCGGCGCCAGCCCGGGCCCGGTGTTCCCCAGTGAAGCGATCGAGGCGCTGAAGGCGCTGGTGAAGTCGGCGCCCAGCAGCACCAGGGACAGAGTGACGAAGGCGAAAAGTCCGATGTAGAGACTCAGGAAGGCCGCCACGGAGCGCACTGCCTCCTCCGGGACGACCCGGGTACCGAGGCGCACGGGTAACACGGCACGAGGGTGCAGCGCCCGGCGCACCTCGCGGGCAGTGTTCTTGAAGACGATCATCCAGCGGACGACCTTGATGCCGCCGCTGGCCGAGCCGGCGCAGCCGCCGACGAACATCAACGCCAGCAGCACGGCCTGTGCCGACATGCCCCACTCCCGGTATTCGGTGGACGCGAAGCCGGTCGTCGTGACCATGCTCACGGCCTGGAAGAGCCCGTGCCGGATGGCCCCCGCGGGGCCGTAATCGTCCATCAGTAGCAGGCTCAAGATGGCGCCGGAGACCAGGAGGATGCCGAGGTAGACGCGGAACTCCGGGTCGCGCAGGAGCGTTTGGGGCCGGCCCGACACGGCCCGATAGATGAGGAAGAAGCCGGCCCCTGACAGGGTCATGTAGAAGATCGCGATCCACGCCACGGCCGGCTGTTCGTACTCGACGAAGCTCTGCGCGTTGGGGCTGAAGCCGCCCGCGGCCAGCGTGCCGAAGGCGTGCGACACCGACTCGAACAGCGGCATGCCCGCCATGGCGTAGGCGACGGCGCAGGTAAACGTGAGCGTGGCGTAGAGGGCCACGACCGGCACTGCGGTCTGCCGCAGGCGCGGCGTCAGGCGCTCCTCCTCGGGCCCGGGCATCTCGGCGTGGAACATCTGCCGCCCCGCGATGGCGAGCCTGGGGAAGACCGCCAAGAACATGACGAGGATGCCGACTCCCCCGACCCACTGCGAGACCGCGCGCCAAAGCAGCAGCGACTCGGGGATCACGCTGAAATCGAGGATGGTGGTGGCGCCCGTGGTCGTGAAACCGCTCATGGACTCGAAGAAGGCATCGAGGGGTTGGAGTTGGCCGCCCACGCCGTAAGGGATGGCGCCCATGGCCGGCAGTGCCAACCACGACAGCAGCACGGCCGTCAGGGCCTCGCGCCTGCTCGGGTCCGCCTCGGCGCTGCCCAGGCGCCGCAAGAGTAGGCCCACCGGGAGGGCCAGCAGGGCGGTGACGATGAAGCCGGACCGCGGCTCTCCGGCCAGGACGGCGTAGATGGTAAAGGCAACGGCCGCGCCCCCAAGCGCCATGAAACCCGTGCCCAGAACGTATGGAACGAAACGGCCGCGCCGGTTGCCGACACCGACGGCCGGGTACGGCTGCGCGGCTGCGCTCACCCGGGTTGGCTCCGTGCCCTGCGCTCCTCGAGCCAGGCCTCTACCGCGTCCACCTCGTCGGGCGTGGTCACCACGTAGAGGTGGTCACCGGGCTCGATGATGGTCTCCCCGTGAGGCACGATGATGCGCTCGTTGCGTCGCACCGCGCCGATCAGCATGGAGGCCGGCGTTCCCAGGTCCATCACGCGGCCACCCACGCAACCGAGGGGGAAGGTAGCCTCCATCACCTCGGCGCGGTCCTCGATGGTGGCCAAGTGCTCCACCTCGTCGACCTCGAGCCAGTTGAGGACCTCCTGCACGGCGGCGGCGCGCGGCGTGAGCGGGGCGTCGATGCCCACGCGCGTGAACAGCCGCCGGTTGCGCGCGCGCCCGACGCGCGTGATGACCTTCGGGATGCCCAGCTGCTTACTCAGGAGGGATACGAGGAGGTTCTTGGCGTCGTCGTCCGTGACGGCCACCACCACGTCGGCGTCCTCGGCCCGCTCCTGCTCGAGAAGTTCGAGGTCGGTGCCGTCGCCCTTGAGTACGAGGGCGTGCGGCAGCCATTGCGCCAGCTTCTCGCAGCGCTCCGGGTCCTCTTCGATGATGGTCAGGTCGGAGCGCCCATGCGCCAACTGTTGCGCCACCATGAAGCCCACGTTCCCACCACCGACGATGAAGACCCTGGGGGAGCGAACGTGGGGCGCGAAGCGCCGGTGCAGCTCCCGCATGCGCTCGGTGATGCCCATGAACACCACGCGGTCTCCGGGCTCGAACGTCGTGGCGCCCGTGGGGATCACGAACGAGTCGCCCTTGATGGCCCCCACGGCGAGGACCCCCGGAGGCAGCGAGATCTGCCCGAGGCTCTCGTGGAGGAAGGGATCGAAGGGTGCCATCAGGAACTCGAGCAAGGTGATGCGGCCGCCCGCGAACCGTGCGCTGTCGACGGCCCGCGGGGCCCTCACGATGTCGGCTATCTGGTGGGCGAGGATCCGCTGAGGCCACAGCACGCGGTCGATGAGCAGGCCGACGGACTCGAAGGCGCCGTCACGCTTGAAGGCGTCCACGTAGCGTTGCCGCGTGACGAACGCGAGCGTCCGCTTGGCGCCCAAGCCCTTCGCCGCCAGGCAGGAGAGGACGTTGACGTCGTCGTTGGACGTGCACGCTATGAACGCCGCGGCGCGCTCCACCTGGGCCGCGCGCAGATCGTCGGGGTCGGTACCGTTACCGCGCAGGAACTGGACGTCCATGGCCGCGAAGGCGGCCTCGCGTTCCGGAACCTGATCGACGATGACGACGCTGTGCGTACGGTGCAGGGCCCCGGCGATCAACGCGCCGATCTCGCCTCCGCCAACGATGACGATCTGCATCAGGCGCCCATCCTACCGGGTGCGGTGGCTAGCGCCTCCGCCGGCCCAAGCCGTCTGCCGCCGCGCTCGCCGCCAACGCCATGAGCAACGAGGCAACCAACAGCCAGGGCAGCAGGCTGCCGTAGCGGACCCAGAAGGTGAGGTCGCTTAGGGTCTCGAACGAGCCTGCCAGCGTGGTCGGCACCCCGCGCGGAACTTCCGACACCACGCGGCCCCACGGGTCAATGAACGCGGTGATGCCGTCGTTCCCCGCGCGTAAGAGCCAGCGACGCGTCTCCACGGCGCGCAGCCGGCCCATGTCGAAGTGTTGCGTGGCGCCCGCGCCGAGCCCGAACCAAGCATCGTTGGTGCCCAGGACGAGGACCTCGGCCCCGCGCGCCACCAACTGCCTTGCCACTTGAGGGAAGACCGACTCGTAACAGATGAACGCCCCGGCCGGTCCCACCCCGGTCGTGATGGGCAACACGCGTTCGCCCGCCGTAGTGCTCGCGAGCAACGGTAGGCCGAAGGAACGGAACACCGCCGCGTACACGCCGTTGAGCGTCTCGTAAAGGGGCCAGCGTTCGCCGAACGGCACCAGGTAGTGCTTGTCGTAGCGCCCCACGACGGCACCGCGCCTGAGGGCGAGAAGAGAGTTGAAGCTCTTGACGCCGTCGTACACGCGACCGCCGATGACGAAGGTCGCGCCGGGAGCGGCGGCCGTGATGGCCTCGCGAAGCGGCGCCGCGTCGGCCTTGGTGAGGTCGATGCCGAGGACGGCGCCCTCGGGCCAGATCACCAGGTCGAAGGGCCGCCGGCCGGCCTCGGCCGCGGCGGCCACGCCGTCCTCCGTGAGCAGCAGGTGGACGCCCAAGTCGTGTGACGCGCTCGAAGTGCGCGCGAACGGGTCCACGTCGCCCTGCACGAGCAGTGCCCTGAGGGCCCCGGGCGGGTCCACCTCGCCGATCAGCGCCGGGGCGCCTCGCGAGGCGCCCGACCCTAGCCAGAACGCCGCCCCCACGAGCGCCGAGGCGACGACCAGGGAAGCGACCACCGTCCCCGCGCGCGGGCTATCGACCCGCGCCCATGGCCAGGCGAGGACAGCGGCCGGGACGACGACCAGGAGGCTCAGCCCGTAAACGCCGCCGAACGCGGCGAGCTGCGCGACGGGCGTATCCAGCCAGGTGTAACCGAGAGTGCCCCAGGGGAACGCGAAGTAGCCTTGCGTGCGCGCCCACTCTACGAGCACCCAGAGGACGGGAAGGTAGACGAGCGTCCACTTGGCCGTGGCCCGCCGCGCTGCGCCGCGCCCTAGGGCAGCCAGGCGCCACGCAGCCCAGGTCGTCAGGCCCCAGAAGAGCGCAAGGGCGGCCAGCAGGAACGGGTAGACGACCCAGAAGCCCGCGCCGAACAGCTCGGCGAACGACCTTGGCAGCCACAGGATGTAGAGGGCGAAGAACGGCGCGGCGAAGGCGGCGCCGAGCCAGAACGCGCGGCGCGACGTCTGGGCCCGCGCGATGAGCGCGAAGACCGGCGCCAGCGTGAACGCGAACGGCCACCAGCCGAGCGGCGGCAGGGCGAGCGAGAGGAGGAGCCCGCAGGCGGCAGCCAGCAGCACGGGCATGCGCTTCAGAGCTCTGCCAGCAGCCCTGTCAGCAACGCCAGGCGCTCGAGCGATTCCTTGAGGCGGATGTGCTCGTGCCGCGCGTGTGGGCCGCCGCCCACCGAACCGAGGCCGTCCAAGGTGGCGACGCCGAGTGCCGAGGTGAAGTTGCCGTCGGAACCGCCGCCGACGACGCCGGCGTCGAGCCGCAGGCCGAGACCGTCGAGGACGTCCAGGGCGGCGGAGTAAAGCGCCTCGTTGGCCCGCGTGAGCTCGAGTGGCGGCCGGTTCATTCCGCCGCTCACGGTGAGGCTGACGCGCGAGTCTCGGGGCGTGTAGCCGTTGATGGCGTTGGTGACGCGATCCGCCTCGCTCATCTTGAGGACCCGCACGTCCACGAACGCCTCCGCTTCTTCGGCTATCACGTTGGTGGCGAAGCCCGCCTTGGCCACCGTGACGTTCACGGTGGTGCCCGCTACCTCATCGCCCAGGTCCTCGACGAACAGGAGCATGTGCGCCAGCTCGCGCAGGGCGCTGGCGCCGTCGGACGGGTTGTTGCCGGCGTGAGCTGAGCGGCCCCGGAGCCGCAGCTCGAAGGTGCCGACGCCCTTGCGGCCGATCTTGAGCGCGCCGTCGTCGCGCCCGGGCTCCAGCACCAGCACCCGGTCGTGCCGGCCCGCTAACTCCTCGATGAGGGCGCGTGACGCATGCGAGCCGGTCTCCTCGTCACTGGTGACGAGCAGCGTGACGTCGCCTGCGAGCCGTAGGTCCAGTTCGTCGAGGAGCCCGAACGCCGTGAGGGCGGCCGTGATCCCCGCCTTCATGTCCACCGCTCCGGGTCCGAAGACCTTGTCGCCGTCGCGGTGGAAGGGCATGAACGCCAGGGTGCCGAAAGGCCAGACCGTGTCGTAGTGGCACAAGATGAGCGTGCGGTCGCCGCCGTTGCCCTCGCGCCGCGCCTCGAGGATGTCGCCCGCTTCGTCGCGGGCGTGGCGCGTGACGCTGAGGCCGCGCTCCGCCATGCGTGCCGACAGGTGCGCGGCGAACGCGTCGCACGCGGCCTTGTCGTGCGAAGGAGTCTCACGCTCCACCAGGTCTTGAAGCAGACTCAGGTAGGGCGCCTCGGCGGCGTAAGCGGCTTCCAGGATGGCTTTGAGGCTCATGGCGCGATGTTACCCGCTAGGGCGCTACGCAAAGCGGCCGAGGCTACTGGTTGCCGCAACTACTGCGAGCGTCCGCTCCCGCGTTGAGGTCGCCCGCCTCGGCGGCCCTGGCGCTCCGAGCGGCCGCCGGCGTCCTGGCGCTGCCCGCCCTGAGCCTTGCCCGACCGGCGTGACCGGGCGGAGCGAGCGTCCTTGGGCACGGCAACGGGCGGCCTCGTCAGCCGCTCCGTCCACAGCGCCTCCGCCAGTTGCCTGACGGTGGGCTCGAAGGTGGTGCGAGCGTAGCTGTACCCGAGGCGCAGGTCGCTGTCGGCCTTGAGAGGGTCGGTGTCGCGGCCAAGCAGGTAGCGCGACAGGTACACCTGCGCAAGCAGCACGTCGCGCATCCGCTGCGGCTTGACTGCGTGCAGGTCGCGTAGCGCGTCCTCGTAGGCGACCATCGCTCCCCGCGTGTCGCCGCGTTCGCTCAACGCCTTGCCGCGCTTGAAGTGCTTGGCGGCGTTGTAGAGGAGTTCGCGCATGTGGGCATTCTAACCGCGTGCCCCGGAGCCGGCGGCTGCGCCGGCAGGGGCCTGGACTATGCGGTTGCGGCCGTCGCGCTTAGCCATCCCTAGCGCGGCATCGGCGCTGGTGACGAGCGCCCGCAACGAATCGGCATGAACGTCACGGCCGGCCGTTCCCGCGATCCCCACCGACACGGCCAGGGGCCACGCGATGGGGCTCAAGTTGGCGCCGTAGAGCTGGTGCCTTACGCGCTTCAAGACCTCCACGGCTTGCTCGGGCTCCGCGTCGGGGAGGACGACCACGAACTCCTCGCCGCCCCACCTCACCGCCTGGTCGCGTGGCCTCAGGTGCTGCCGCAAGATCGCTGCCAGTGCCTTCAGCGCCTCGTCGCCTACTGCGTGGCCGTAGACGTCGTTCACGCGTTTGAAGTGATCTATGTCGAGCATCGCCACGCTGATGGGCGAGTCGTTGGCCTGTGCCTCGGCCACCAGAAGATCGGAGCGGACCTCGAGACCCCGGCGGTTGAGGAGTCCGGTGAGGGGATCGCTGAGTGCGGCCGCGGCCCACCGGTCCCGGTCGCTCAACAGGCGGATGCGCGCCGCCAGCATGGGCGTACACATGTCGAGCACGGTGGATTGGGCCGGCTTCTGCCCGAAATAGAGGCGCCCGACCTCTGCGCCCCCGGTCACCAGCGGGTAGGCGTAACCCTCGAGGCTGCCCAGCGCGGCTTTGTCGTGGACCTCGATTCCCCGCGTGCCCGGCAACCGCTCGAGGGAGTTCGTGAGGATGGAGGCGAGGGCCTCCTCGTGACTGGCGTCGGAGACCGTGTCGAGCAGTTGGGACCAGAGCCGCAACTCCGCGGTGGCGGCCTCGCGGCTTGCTCGGCTGGTAAGGAGGGCGAGGACTACGACGGCGAACTGCACGTAAGCCAGCAAGATTATGACCACCAGCACGTACGGGCTGGCCACCATGCCGACCCTGGCGAACGCTATCAGCAAAGCCGCGCTGACTGCCTGCAGCGTGGCGATGGCCACCGCCACGGGCACGAACTCCGCATGCTGGTCGTCCATTTCCAGCTGAACGCCGAGCCCGAGGCTCAGGTAAGACAGGAGCCACAGCAGCATGGCGTCCATGCCCGCTCCCGTGCTCTGGAGCCACGCGTATGAGCCCGAACCCAGCGCCCGCAGGTAGAAGGCGAGCACCACCAGCACGCGCCCCTCCGATGCTCCGCCCGTCATGGTGCCGCCGAGGAGAGGGAGTGAGGCCACGACCAGCAGTGTCTCCAGGGCGGGGAACGTCAGCGTGACCGTCGCCGGCGAATCGAGGAACAGGAGCAGGACGAGCAGTGCGATCGCGGGAACCACGGCGATCAGCAGGGAGCGGGGCATGCGCTTGCCCGGCATGAGCAGGATGGCCACGAGCCAGACGAACAGGCCGGCGTAGTAGGTGATCTCCGTCACCGCCGAGGTGCCGCTGATGCCCGTCACGCGCTCCACGGCCCACGCGACCTCTTCGAGTGCCCAGAGAACCGCTGCCGCGGTCGCGAGCCGCCAGGGCAGCGTCCGTGCCCGGCGCAGCAGCATGATGAGCGCCACCGCTACGGCCGCTAGGGCCAGCGCGGCGGCCATGAACTTCGGCCCGAACGCGGCCAGCACGAGGATGGCCGCAAGCACTGCCGCGGTGGCAGCCCCCCTTGGTTTGACCTTGTCCGCGGTTACGGACATGCGTGCCCCCCGGGTAGACCGGATTACCTGCCTTCGCGCCAGGCCTTCCTCATACCCGCCAACCCCCCGGGGTCTCTCCGGAGCATGTGGCGAGCAGTCGGGGTGCCCGCGTCAGCCAGTTGCCCGCGATTCTACCCGAGCCTTCCCGCCGGCGTGAAGGCGGCCCCGCGCGGGCTCCGCCAGTCGCGCCTTTCAGCGGTCGGCCGTCCTTGGGCGGCTAGTTGCCCTCCGATGTCGGCTGCCCCGCGCCTGTCGCCGCCGCGGCGCCGAACGGCTCGACGAGGCCTGAGGTCGCCGCCTCCGCCGCCTCGAGCGGCGCGTAGCTCAGGGCCAGCACGCCCCGGTAGGAGCGCAACGCGGCGTCGCGCTGTCCGGCGAGGTCGTAGACCTGGCCCAGGCGCGCCAGCAGGAAGCCGGGCAGGTAGTAGGGCTCCTGGAAGTCGCTGCGAAGCGCCTTTTCCAAGACCTCCAGGGCCTCGGCCGGGTGGTCGTTCTCGAGGAGGATGTTGGCCTCGTGATACAGCGCCTCTGAGCTGTTCAGCTCCCTTAGCGCACCCAAGAGTGCGGCCGGATCGTCTGCGTCGCCACGCATGGCGGTGTCGAGCAGCGCGCGCTCGCGCGCCTCCGGGCTCACCTCCTTGGCTGCGCGCAAGGGTTCGAGGTCGACGCGGCCTTCCAGCGCGCGTGTGATCTGCGGGAGCTCATCGGCCCCGGCCAGCAGCGCCACGCGCTCATAAGGCAGGGCCAGCACGCGTTCGGCGACGATCTCCGAGCGGGCCTCCAGCCAACCGGTTCCGGGACCCTCGCCGAACTCCTCGGCCCGTTGCCGCTGGTAAGCGTCGATCGCGGGGAGCAGTTCCTCGTGCACCCGCCGGAGGTCTAGGGGCCTACCGAGCAGCTCCTCGACCGGCGCCTGCGCCCGGTGCACGCGCCGCAGTCGTTCCTGACCCGCCTCGAAGCGGCCGAGATACTCGACGAACTCACTCTCGTCCTCCGCCTCGCCCGGCTCGCCCGGGCCGCCGGCAAGGCTGGCGACCTCGTGCAG
The DNA here is from genome assembly GCA_032027045.1 of Truepera sp. Taxonomy (NCBI): domain Bacteria; kingdom Thermotogati; phylum Deinococcota; class Deinococci; order Trueperales; family Trueperaceae; genus Truepera; species Truepera sp. The sequence goes on from JAVSMU010000001.1 coordinate 549,231, forward strand.
CGGCACGCCTGCTCGGTTGGCCCAGGGAACCACCGAGAGTGGCAGGGCGATCTCGTCGGTCGCAAGCCATTCGGTGCCCTGAAGCGCGCCCGGGGGCAGGGTGGCCAGGGCCAGGGCCTGGGCGCCCGAGGCCCTAAGCGCGTCGCGCAAGTCGACGGCGTTGTAGCGAGGGAAGCGCGTGTGGAACGGACCCACCAGGGGCGCCGTCAACACCAGGGATGCTCGGTTCATGTCCCCATGCTACGGGTCGCGCCCCATGCATCGGCGCGGTAAGGTGGCGAAGCGGTGCGACCGAACTAGGACGGAGCCAATGTACCGAACAGAACGACAACCGGCCTGGCAACGCGATCTCACGTGGGTCAGCGCCCTGCTGTTGGCCGTGACGGTGGCAGTGGGCGCAGTGCTCTTCAGCCTCGCTCAACTCAGTGGGGTGAGGCAGGGTAAGGACATCATCCAGGGCGTCCTGGAACTGACGCTGTTACCCGCTGAGGGCGGCACCGCCGTGGGCGTCAAGACGCTCACCCAGTACCGTTCGGGCGAGTCACTGATGCTGCTGCCGGGCCTCGACGTCTATGCCGACGCCACCGAGATACCTACCTTCACGGCCGACGCCGCGGTCAACCGCGCCGCGGGCGTGCTGGCGGACAAGCTCGTCACGGGCGGGAAAGCCGCCCTGCTGGCTGCGGTGTCCAACGCCGAGCTCCGCAAGCAGCTCGAGATCGCGCTGGGTGGGCCCGTCACGGAACTGGTGACGGCCGAGGTAGGCAGGGAACTCATACCGGCCGGGCTCGACGATGGCAGCCGCCTCGCCGACTGGCCCGCGCAGATGGCGGCCAACCCCGGAGAGCCCGTACAACCCATCGTCGGGGTCTTCGTGACCTTCCCACCGCGCCAGCTTCAAGGGGCGAGCAACCGTGAGATCGGCAACGCCGTCCTCGCCGCCCTGGTGGCGAAGGTGCTGGACGGCGGTCTGCAGCAGGCAACCGCGGTCGTCACCAACGACAACCTGCGCACGCGACTGGTGCGCGGCGTGGACACCCGGGCGCGCGCGCAGCTCCATGAACTGTTCTCCGCCATCCTCAGCGGGCACGTAGGCGAGATGCAGGCGCGGCTGGACGAAGCCAAGGGCGTGCTCGAGGGCGCGGCCGACGAGAGCGCGGGCGGGCTGGGCGGCCTGTTGCCCGCCTCCAGCCTGGCCGGCCTCACCCCCCAACAGGCCGACGCCCTCGTGCTGCGGACGCTGGCAGAGCGCGCCTACGAGGGCGGTGGTGTGCTGGCGGCTCAGCAGCTCACGCGCGCCGATCAGTCGCAGCGGGTGCGCGCCGTGGCGCCGGTCCTCGACGCCTTCGGCGCCGCGGCGCACGGGCGTTACCTGGGCTTCACGTACCTGGCCGGGATCGTCGCCCTCCTGCTCGTCGTGGCGCTCGTGGCCTTCTCGCGCGGCCTGCAGCGGCTCGTCAACCCCGGCTTGGTCACGCTCCTCGCCGCCGCTCCCGGTGCTTGGCTGCTGGAGCGCGTGCGCCTCTGGTCGGACCCGAACGCGGCGCTGCCGGTCGGGGCGGCGGCCGAAGGGGTGCCCTCCACGCTGGCGGGACTGGCGGCCTACTCCCTCGCCAGGCTGCCCACCGACCTGATCGCGATTCCCCTACGCAACCACGTGGCACTGCTGCTCCTGGGTGCGTCGCTCATCGTCCTGGCGCTCGTGGCGTGGCTCCTTCGCGGCGTCAGGCCGCGTCGCCGCGGTTTCCGGTGAGGCCCCGAAGCGGCTGACTGCTTAGGGGCGCCGCCTTACGTAACGGTCCCCGGGCCTCCGCCTGACGTCGTTGCCCCCGAGCCCAGCCTCACCTGAAGGCTTCGGGCTGCAGGCCGTTCATGAAGGCGGCGATGGGCCCGTCGGACGGCGCCAGGTCGGCGACCTCGGAGTACGGCAAGGTGACGAGGAACGCCCCCTGTACGTAGGGCCCCATGGCGTAAGGATCGAACACGAACGTGATGCCCGTGGGCCCCAGGGCGAAGGTCGACAGGTCTTCGGGCGTCACGCTCACGCTCCCGTCTTCTATCCAGGCGGCCCCTTGCTTGGCCAGGTCGGCGGTTATCAGGTCCGTCACGGGTTCCACCCAGTCGACGTTCTTCGAGAACAGGTCGCCGAGGTCGAGAAGGCGCGCCCCGCCAGGCTGCAACTCGTAGAGCCGCGAGCCGTAGTAGGAGTTCGGGTGGGCGCCGCCCGTGTAGTTGGTGGTGCTCAGGAGGAAACTCACGTAGTCGCCCGCTGCACCCGCCAGGTCGACGTAAGCGTCGTTCGTCCAACCCCAGCCGAGGTTGTCCTCGTCGACGCCCTCGCGGCCCTCGGAGATGAACGTTCCGACGTTGCCGTTGGCCTCCGCCTCGAAGGCGTTGCCGACGACTTGGAGGGCTCGCGAACCGAAGCGCGGCCACGCGGCGCCGGCGTCGAGCCTGCCCTCGGTCAAACGCAGGTACGCGTACTGCGCTACCCGTGGCAACGTGGTGGCCTGCGAGTGGCCGTTCAGCGTGAGCGTCATAGTCAGGTTGGCGCCGTCGTCCTGCCAACTGGGGTTCAGGCGGGCGCTCAGGTGGCCCGTTGCGGGTACGGCCTCCTCGTCGCCGGCGCCGTTGATCAGGTAGAGGAGGGCGAAGCTGGGCGTGGAGGTGGGAACGTCCGGGTGCAGGTCGATCTCGATGCTGTCGGCGTCTTTCACCGTTCCCGACCCGGTAAGCATTACGCCTTCCTTGGCGAGCAGCACCCTCGCGTGCGCGCTGGTGGCATCGATCAGGGTCAGGTCCACGACCACGTTGTCGGTAGCCAACGCGCCCGCGTAGAGCGCGCGCCAGGGGGCGGCGTCGGCCGCGGCGGCCACCCCGAGGAGTGCGGCCACCAAGAGGGCGACGACGTGGCGCACCGACCAAGGCAGTAAGTTGTGTGCTCGTTCAATCATGCCCTCAGTGTAGCGGTGATCGGGTCGAGGTCCGGGCATGGGGCACTGCGCGCCGAGGATTGGACGCCCTGCTTCGCGGCGGACCCGGCCAGGGCCGTGGGCGGTGCTACGCTGGCGCGGATGAAGCTGACCACGGAGCGCATAACGGTCGTCGGCGCCGGGATGGCCGGCAGCGAGGCCGCCCTGGCCGCCGCGCGCCTAGGCGTGCCCGTGGACCTGATCGAGATGCGTCCCGCCAAGTCGACGCCTGCGCACCGCACGGGCGAATTCGCCGAGCTGGTGTGCTCCAACTCGTTCGGCGGTGAGGGCGAGAGCAACGCCAAGGGGCTCCTTCAGGCCGAGATGGTCGCGGCCAACGGCGTGGTGATGACGAGCGCGCACGCCAACCGCGTGCCGGCGGGCGCGGCCCTGGCCGTGGACCGTGACGCCTTCTCCGCGGCCGTGACCAAATCACTGCGTTCGGAGCCGCTCATCACCGTCCACGAGCGGGAACTGGAGCGGATGGAGGACGGCGTCGTCGTGCTCGCGACCGGGCCGCTGACCTCGGACGCGCTGGCCGCCGACCTGGAACGGCGCCTTGGCCAGGGCTTCCTCGGCTTCTACGACGCGGCCGCGCCCGTCGTGGCGTACGACTCGATCGACATGAACGTCGCCTTCCGCAAGGGCCGTTACGGTCAGGCCGCCGACTACATCAACCTCCCCTTCACGGTGGAGGAGTACGACGCCTTCTACGCCGCTCTGGAGGGGGCCCGGTCGCACACGCCACACGATTGGGAGAAGCTCGAGTTCTTCGAGGGCTGCATGCCCATCGAGGAACTGGCCCGCCGGGGCCGCGATACGTTGCGCTTCGGCCCCATGAAGCCCGTAGGACTCGAGCACCCGGAAACGGGCGAGCGCTTCCACGCCGTGGCGCAACTGCGCCAGGAGGACCAGGACGGCCGCATGTGGTCGCTGGTCGGGTTCCAGACGGGGCTCAAGTGGGGCGATCAGAAGGCCCTGGTTCAGCTCATGCCGGGCCTGCGGGAGGCCGAGGTCGTGCGCTACGGCGTCATGCACCGCAACACCTACCTCAACGCGCCACGCTTGCTGGCGCCCGGCCTGGCCCTCAGGGAGCGGCCGAACGTGTTCGTCGCGGGCGTGCTTGCCGGCACCGAGGGCTACCTGGAATCGTCGGCAACGGGTTGGCTGGCGGGCACCAACGCCGCGCGCAGCGTGCTCGGCATGGAGGGCGTCGTGCCCCCGGAGGAGAGCATGCTGGGCGGCCTCGTCCGCTACCTCTCGAGCGCCAACCCCGACGGCTTCCAGCCCATGAACGCCAACTGGGGCCTGGTGCCGCAGTTGCCCAAGGCCAGGGGTCAGGGTAAGCGCGAGCGCCGGGAGGCCATGTACCGCCGCGGGCTCGCGGCGTTCGGCGCCTGGCTGGCCGAGGTGAACCTAGGGGTGGCCGAGACGGCCTGAACCGACCGCGAGCGCGAGGGGGCGACCTGCCGTGCGCTCGGCCCGTTGCGCTCCCTCCGCCGCGCTCGGTCATACAATGCCGCATGTTCGCCGTCGACCTGCGTTCCGATACCGTGACCGTCCCTACCGCCGAGATGCGTGAAGCCATGGCTCGCGCCGAGGTGGGCGATGACGTTTACGCCGAGGACCCCACCGTCAACCGCTTGCAAGACTTGGCCGCCGAGATGATCGGGTTCGAGGGCGCACTGTTCGTGCCCTCGGGCACCATGAGTAACCAGATCGCGCTGGCCGTTCACGTCAGGCGTGGCTCCGAGGTGATCGTCCCGATGGGGGCGCACGTCTACGAGTACGAGCCGGGAGCCATGGCCGTCATCTCGGGCGCCCTGCCCCGCCTGGTGGAGGCGCCACGAGGCGCCCCGACTCCTGGGGGCGTGCGGGCCGCCATCAGGCGCAGCGGGCACCAGGCGCCCACGGGCCTCGTCGTGCTCGAGAACACCCACAATCTGGCGGGCGGCGCAGTGGTGCCGCTGGCAACGGTGGCCGCGATCCAGGCGGTGGCCGCGGAGGAGGGCCTGCCCACCCATCTCGACGGCGCCAGGGCCTTCAACGCGGCCGCGGCGCTGGGCGTCACCATCGCGGACGTAACACGCGGTTTCGACAGCGTATCGATCTGTCTATCTAAAGGCCTAGGGGCTCCCGTGGGTAGCCTCCTGCTCGGCAGTAACGCGTTCCTGCAGGAGGCACATCGTTACCGCAAGTTGCTCGGCGGGGGCATGCGCCAGGCCGGCGTACTGGCCGCGGCCGGCATGATCGCCCTGACGCGGATGCCGCAGCTACTGCCGGCAGATCATGCCCGGGCGCGGCGCCTGGCGGAAGCGCTGGCCACCACACCCGGCATCGGCATCGACATGGGCTCGGTGCAGACGAACATGGTCTATGCCACCGTGGCCGACTCGGCCGCCTTGGTAAAGCGCTGCGCGGCTCGCGGCGTTGGCGTTGGCGCCATGGGACCGACCACGGTGCGGTTGGTGACGCACCACCAAGTGAACGACGCCGACCTGGAACTCGCCACCCAGGTCGTTACCGAGGAGGCCCGCGCCCTGGCCGCCGCGGCGTGACACGGGCGCTGGAGCAGCGGTCGGCCTGGATCATCGCTCACCCCGTGGGCCACTCCCTGAGCCCGGTGATGCACAACGCCGCGTTCGCCGCCACCGGTTTCGCGGCGCGTTACGCAGCGCTCGACGTGGCGCCGGCCGCCCTGACCCAGGTCTTCGGGCGGCTGCGCGGCGCCGACGCCCTGGGGGCCAACGTGTCGCTGCCGCACAAGCAGGCGGCGGCCCGGCTGGTAGACGAGCTCGCGCCCGAGGCCGCCGCGCTGGGAGCGGTCAACACGGTCGTTAACCAGGCCGGGGTGCTGCTGGGTAGCAACACCGACGTTGGGGGGTTCCTGGACGGCCTGCTCGAACTGGCGCCCGAGCTGGGGCCCGGCGGTTTCACCGCGCTCGTCCTGGGCGCCGGGGGCGCCGCGCGCGCCGTGGTCTGGGGCCTCGTCGGCCTGGGGGCCGAGGTCGTGATCGTCAACAGGGACGCCGTCCGCGCCGGGGAGCTGGTGAGCCGGCTCGAGACCGCCGGGCTCAGACGGGGGCGGGCGCTCGCGGCAACCGCAGACAAGATCGAACCCGGGGCCTTCGACCTCGTCGTCAACACCACCACGGTCGGCATGGCGGGCGGGCCGGCCGCTACAGCGCTCCCGCTTCTCGAGCGGTCCCAGTTGGAGCGCCTGCGCGGGGGCGCCGTGGTCTCGGACCTGGTGTACCGCCCTGCCGTCACGCCGCTGCTCGCGGCCGCCGCCGAGGTCGGCCTCAGGCGCCAGAACGGCGTGGCCATGCTCGTGGGCCAGGGGGCGCGCTCGTTCGAGGCCTGGACCGGGCTGCCCGCCCCCGTGGCCGTCATGCGCGCGGCCGTAGAGGAGGCGCTGGCCGGTTGAGCCACTTGGTACGATCGACGCCGTGCGTATAGCGGTTCTAGCAGACGTTCATGGCAACCTTCCCGCCCTCGAGGCGGTGCTGGACGACATTGAGCGCCAGGACGTGGACCGGATCATCGTCAACGGAGACTCCGTCAACCGGGGAGCGCAGAGCGTGGAAGTCTCGCGCCTGCTGGCCCAACTGCCACACGAGGCCACGCTAGGTAACCACGACGACCTGATGGTCATGGTGCACGAACGGCACAAGGACCTCTCCGATAGCCTCGACGATCCCTTCTGGGCGGGCAACGTCGTGACCTCGAACCTGCTCGCGGACGCCGGTTTCCTGGGCGGCATCCGCGAGTTGCCCATGACCTTGCGGATCGAGGAGCCCGGCGCTCCTTCCATGCTGGTCTCTCACGGCAGCCCGCGCCATTACCGAGAGGGGTACGGACCGTCCCTCACGCCCGAGGTCATCTCGGAGATCGTCGAGGATTACCCGGCCGACGTTCTCGTAGGCTCTCACACGCATAGGCCGCACCTGCAGCGCTGGGCGCGCTACACGGTCCTCAACACGGGTTCCGTGGGGGCGCCGTTCAACGGCGACCCCCGCGCGCAGTACCTCATCCTCAGCCTGCGCGGTGGCACCTGGCTGGCCGATTTCCGGCGCGTGCCCTACGACCTCAGCGAGGCCGTTGCGGCCTACGACGCCTCCGGCCTGCTGGACCGGGGCGGCCTGTCGACGCACATCTTCCGCGCCGAGCTGGCGCACGCGCGCTCGTACATCGTGCCCTTCCTGATGCGTTGCGAGGAGGGCCGGCTGACGCGCGACTGGAAGGGTTGGGAGGAGTACAAGGTCTTGCGGGCGGAGCGCTTCGAACTCCCGACGATGGAGGGGGCGATCCGGTCGTCGCCCGAGCCGTGACCTCGGCGCGCAAGGGCGGAGGGCGGTGGCGCGACCTCGGGGCCATGCTTGGGGCCATGGCGGGCCGGTGCCCGAACTGCGGCGCCCCTGGGGCATTCTCGAGTCCGTGGGGCCTCAAGGCCACTTGCGACTCCTGCGGCGTGAGGTTCGAGCGGGAGCCCGGGGCGTGGCTGGGCGCCTGGGTGTTGACGTACGCCGCCGCCACGCTGGCCCTGGTCGTCCTCGCGCTGGTGTTGATCCTCAACTTCGGGCTCTTCGCCGGGCTCGAGTGGTTGCTGGTGGTTGCCGGCGCGCTCTTGGTCGTCGCGTTATACCGGCCGGTGAAGGGCTGGTGGCTCTGGTGGCTGTGGGCCGCCGGATTCGTGACCCGTGACGGTGAGACCGACTAGTCTATATATGCGCCTGAGGGTGTTATCGAGCGGGTGAAGTGGCCACCGTGCGGGGCCGGTTCGCCTTGAGGACCAGCAACACGGTAACGAGGACGAAGGCGACGAAGGACATCGTGGGTATCGTGATGAACCCCAGCCATTCGATGTACTTGACGTTGCAAGGCACCCCGCTCGAGCACACGCCCGCGCCGAAGCCGGGGATGCGTTCCACCAGGATGTGATAGCCGCTCACGAGCACGCCGAGAACGCTAAGAGGCAGCGCGTACTTGAGGACGCCGCGGTCCTGCTTGAACGTGGCCACGCCTAACAGCAAGACCAGCGGGTACATGAGGATGCGCTGGTACCAGCAGAGCGTGCACGGCGGGAAGTGCCTGATCTCCGAGAAGTAGAGCGAGCCCAGGGTGGCCACGATGGCCACCACCCAGGCGGGATAGAGGAGGCCCGGGCGGCCGGTCCTCATCGCGAGGCGGCCTCAACGGCGCTGCGGATATTGGCGAGGGAGGGGTTGGCGAGAAGGACTCCGTCGATCAGCACGGAGGGCGTTCCGGTCACGTTGGCCTCGCGTGCGATGGCCTCGTCGGTGCGCACGGCGTCGGCCGTGGCACTCGTCGAGACGCACGTGCGCAGCTGCGCGGCGTCGAGCTCGGGGGCGTACTCGACGGCAAGGTCGAGGGCCCTGCTCGTGTCACGCGCGACCTGGCTCTGAGCCCGCATCCAGATGGGCTCGAGCTTGAAGAAGGCGTCGTTGCTCTGCTGGTAGACGCACTCGCCGAGCACGGCCAGGTAGCGCGAGCGCACCGCCGGGTCGATGACCGGGAAGTTGAGGTAGTAAAGCGACGCCTTGCCCGTGTCGACGAACTCCCTCACGATCGTCGGCGCCTCGTTCTCGCTGAAGTCGGCGCAGTGGGGGCAGAGGAAGTCGAGGAACACGGCGATCTTCACGGGTGCGTCCGGATCGCCAAGGCGCGGCTGGGCCGAGTAGTCGATGGTCGCCACGGCCGCGGGCTGCTTGCTCGAGGTGAGCCGCGGCACGATGACGGCCGCGAGGACCACCAGCACCGCGATGATTATGGTCAGCAACGTCAGGCGTTGAGAGTTCATACCGCGCAGTGTAACTAACGCCGCAGGACATCTGGGCGGCGTATGAGCGGGCTAGCATGGGGCATGTCCGAGTTCGTTCCGCCCGCCACTTACCGCGCGCTGCGCGTGTTCGCCGAAGGCGACTCAGTGCGCCGTGAGGTAGTCGACGTGCCGTGGGATTCGCTCCCTGACCACGACGTCACCGTCCGCGTCAGCCACTCGAGCCTCAACTACAAGGACGCCCTGTCTGCCACGGGGAACCGCGGCGTGAGCCGCAACTACCCACACACACCGGGGATAGACGCCGCAGGCACGGTGGTCGCTTCGCGAGATCCGCGCTTCGCTCCCGGAGACGAGGTTCTGTGCACGGGCTACGACCTGGGGATGGACACGCCCGGGGGGCTTGCCGAGTACGTGAGGACGCCAGGGGACTGGCTCGTCAAGCGGCCCGCGGGCCTGGCCGCTCGTGACGCGATGGCCCTCGGCACCGCCGGGTTCACCGCGGCGTTGGCCGTGGACCGGATGAAGCAGGCGGGGGCCACGCCCGAGCTCGGGCCGGCAGTGGTCACGGGGGCCTCGGGCGGCGTGGGCACCATGGCGGTGGCGCTTCTCGCCGACGCGGGCTACGAGGTCGTGGCCAGCACGGGCAAGCCGGGGGCCGCGGGCCTTCTCGAGCTGCTGGGGGCCGCGTCCATTGCCGCTCGCGAGGAACTGAGCGCCAGGAGCGAGCGGCCCCTACTGAAGGCGCGGTACGCCGGTGGCATAGACACCGTGGGGGGCGACACGTTGGCGGGGCTCATCAAGAGCACCGCCATCGGCGGCGCGGTCGCGGCGTGCGGCCTCGTAGGCGGCGCCGAGCTGTCGCTCACCGTCCTCCCGTTCATCCTGCGGGGGGTGGCGCTGATGGGCGTCGACTCCCAGCACGCCCCGGCAGCGGTGCGCACCGCCATCTGGGACCGTCTCGCCGGTGACGCGCGCCTGAGGTCGCTGCTGGCGCATGGCGAGCTGGTGCGCGTCGTGGGCCTCGAGGAGCTCGAGCCGCGCATCCTCGACACGCTTGCCGGCCTTGCCGTGGGGCGCGTGGTCGTAAAGCTGTAACCGCTAGACGAGAGCCCGAAGCTTTCGCTGCTAGACTCGAATGGCAACAGTGAGCCACGGCACCCTCGTCGTCCGGACCGGGGTGACGGCGCCGGGCGAGGATCCACCCGCGCCGACCGCTCGACTCGAAAGGAGCTTCACCAAATGGCCTTCAAACTGCCCGATCTACCCTACGCCACCAACGCTCTGGAGCCGCACATCGACGCGCGCACCATGGAGATCCACCACGACAAGCACCACGCGGCGTACACCAACAACCTCAACGCGGCGATCGAGAAGCACCCCGAGCTGGCGAACAAGAGCGCGGAGGAACTCGTTTCCAACGTCGCCGGTCTGCCGGAGGACATCCGCACCGCCGTCCAGAACAACGGCGGCGGCTACCTCAACCACAACCTCTTCTGGGAGATCATGGGCCCGAAGGGCGGCGGCGTACCCTCCGGTGCGCTCGCGGCGGCCATCGACAAGGCCTTCGGCTCCTTCGCAGCCTTCCAGGAGAAGTTCGCCGCCGCGGCAGCCAGCCGCTTCGGTTCCGGCTGGGCCTGGCTCGTCGTGACCGGCAGTGGCGGCCTCAAGGTCTACTCGACGGCCAACCAGGACTCCCCGCTCATGCAGGGCGACAAGCCCGTGCTTGGGCTCGACGTCTGGGAGCACGCCTACTACCTGCACTACCAGAACCGCCGCCCAGACTACGTGAAGGCCTTCTGGAACGTCGTCGACTGGCACGCGGTGGCCGCCAAGTTCGACGCGGCGAGCTAGTAAGGTAGACGACTGCACGCCAGCTAGGTCGGTTGCCGGCACCCATAGCGTGATTTGCTGCCCGGCTGCTGCCTAGAACCCGTAGGTCTTTCGCCCGGGACGGAGCCCTCCGTCCCGGGCGTAACCGTAGCCTGCGGCATGCGCGCCATCCACCGTGACCGCCTCACGCAGGTGTTGCTCCTGGGCTGCCTCGGCCTGGTGGCGCTCGTTGCCGCGGAGGCGTGCGCGCGGCCCGTGGCGCCCCTGCTGGTCCAGCCTGCAATCAGGATGTCGGTCGAGGGCGAGGTCGCCCGGCCCGGGGCGTACGAGGTCGACTTCGGGGCGCGGGTCGCCGACTTGGTCGACCTCGCCGGCGGGTTCTCGCCGGCGGCGGCCCGCGCGCTGGTGCCGCTCGCGGCGCCGTTGACCGATGGGCAGGTCGTGGTGGTGCCCGGGGTAGGCGGCGCGGGCAACGCGCCCCGGGTTTCGCTCAACGCCGCAACCCTTGGAGAGTTGGAGTCGCTACCCGGCGTTGGCCCCGCCACCGCCCGCCGCATAGTCGAGCACAGGCCCTACTCGCGCGTGAACGATCTGTTGCGCGTGCCGGGTATCGGCCCGAAGAAGCTGGAGATGCTCCGCCACGCGGTCACCCTGTGAGATCGCCGGGTGGTGGCCGCTCGCGGCCGGGCACCTTCGTGCCGTGGTCGCTGCCGCTCGCTGCCGGCACCGTTCTCGGCGCGCTGGGGGCCGCGGTGGCGGGCGCAGGGCCCACGCTCATCGGCTCCGTGCTTCTCGCCGTAGGCGGCGCGCTCCTCTGGTGGCGGCTCGGCTGGCGCTGGCCGCACGTCGCGAGCGGCGGCGCGGCGGCCATGATCGCCTTCGCTCCGGTGCTGCTGCTCTCCTTCGCTCTCGGCGCGGCGCGCATGCAGGCGTGGCGTTCGGGCCCATCGGAGCAGGCGCGGGCCGCGGTAAGCGCCGAGTGGAGCGGGGCCGAGCGGGAGTGGCGCGGCAGGTCGGACGGCGACTACCTGTACGCCACGCAACCCGCGCGGGCCAAGCTGGCACTCGTCATGCCGGCGGGCGCCGCGGCGCCGGTGGGTGACGTGGTGGTGACGGGCACCGCCGAACCGGCGCCGGGAAAGCGCAACCCGGGCGGCTTCGACTACGCCGGTCACCTGGCGCGGCGCGGGGCGGCGGGCCAACTCTTCGCGCGAAGCGTGGTGCTTGTCCGGCCCGCTACCCGTGTGAGCGACTTGCTGGCCAGGGGCGTGACCGCCGGCCTCCCGGCCGAAGCGGGCGCCCTCATGCTCGCCATGACCCTGGGGCGGCGTGACGACCTCGCCGCGCTGCGAGAATCGTTCGGGGCGGCCGGCATGTCGCACCTGTTGGCGCTCTCGGGGCTCCACGTCGGGGTACTCCTTCTCGCCCTCGGGGGCGCCCTCAGGCGACTGCCCCGCGGGCGCGTTCCGCTGGTCGCCGGTGGGGCGCTGGCGTTCGTCATGCTCGTGGGGCCCAGCCCGAGCGTCGTGCGCGCTACCACCATGGCCCTCGCGGTGCTATTGACCTCCGCCTTGGGCTCGGGCCGTGCCGGTGTCTGGGCCGCCCTCGGCCTGGCGGCACTCATCGGCACGCTCATGGCCCCGCAGATGGTCCTCGACCTGGGTTTCCAGCTTTCCTACTTGGCGGTGGTGGGCATGCTGCTCTTCGTGCCGCCGTGGACCGCCCGGCTCGGTAGCCTGGTCTCGCCCCTGCCTGCCGGAGTCACGGGTTTAAGACGGGTTGTTCTCGCTGTCAGGACGGCCGCGGTCTTGGGTGCGCTCGCCAGCGCGGCTGCTCAGTTGCCCACGCTCTCCCTCGTCGCCGGCACGTTCCTGGCGGTCCCACTGGCCTCCCCACTCGTGAACGTGGCGGCGGTGCCGCTGGCCGGGCTGCTGGTGCCCTTCGGGTTCGCTGCCGGGCTGGCGGGGCTCGTCGCCGAGCCGCTGGCGTGGCTCCTCAACCAGGTCGTCGGGCCGCTGGCAGGCTGCCTCATCTGGTTGGCGCGAGTCGGTGCGCGCTTGCCCAGCCTGCCCTGGGGGGAGGTGGCCGGCGTCGGACACGTTGCGTGGGCGGGGTTGACCGCGGCCCTTGCCGCCTGGGCCCGGGGGCGGTTGAGGCTCGCCCAGGTGCTCGCCGTTGCGCTCGTGCTTGGAGGCGTCACGAGCGCCGTCCCTGCGCCGACGCCACCGCCCGACATCTGGTTCCTGGACGTCGGCCAGGGCGACGCCGCCCTGGTGCGCCTCGGGCCCGGCACCGCCGTGCTCGTCGACGGCGGAGGTTCGCCCTTCTCCGACTTCGACGTGGGCAAGCGGATCGTCGTTCCCGCCCTGCGCGCCCTCGGCGTCAGGCAGCTGAGTGCCGTGATCGCCACCCACGCCGACGCCGACCACGTCGAGGGGCTCGTTCCCGTCCTCGAGAACTTCCGCGTTGGGCTGCTCGTCACAGGACCGCCGCAGCCCGGCAACCTACTCGACGAGCGCCTCAGGTCCGTGGCTGCGCAGCGTGGGGTGAGGGTTCACGAGGCCCGCCGGGGTGAGCGCCTGAGCCTGGGCGGTGCCGTGCTCGAGCTGTTGAACCCACCCGCCGACACGTCGGGCTTGAGCCCGAACGACGCCTCGGTGGCCTTCGTGCTGCGGCTGGCGGGTGTGCCCAGGGCCCTGTTCCTCGGGGACCTGGGGGTGGGCGTAGAACCCGACCTCGCCGTTCCTCCGCTGGACGTGCTCATGGTCGGCCACCACGGTTCTCGGCACAGCACCAGCGAGGGCCTCCTGAAGGCCGCGAGCCCCGGCCTGGCCGTCATCTCCGTCGGGCGCAACGGTTACGGCCACCCAACCGCCGAGGTCCTCGAGCGCTTGGCCGCTCATGGGGTGGAGGTCATGACGACGCGCGAGCACGGCGCCATCAGGGTCGACCTCTCCGGGGAGCCCAGCTGGACGCCGAGCGTAGTGCCGGCAGCACCGCCTTGACGAATGGGGGCGCACTCGACGCCGAGCGGCCGGAAGCGGACCGGCCGGAGGCGGACCGCCGGGCGCGCCGAGGGCCGACGGGGGCCGTTCCCCGCGTGTACTCGCGGCAAGGCGTGATAGATTGTTCACAATGCTCATGACGGTGCGGGTGTTATCGGAGCAGGGTCCCGTGAGGGTTGAGCTGGCTCGTTGGGGGGACCGCCTAGTGGTGGTCAAGCGTCTACGGTCATTTCATCCCGTCGCGAGCCAGCGTCTGGAACGAGAGGCGGCGGTGGTCGGCAGGCTCAGGCACGACAACATCGTGCCGCTGCTCGGCGTCTCCGAAGGCGCGTCGCTCATCTATGCGTACTGCCCCGGCGTGTCGCTCGAGGCCGCGCTGGAGCGCGGACCATTGCGCGTCCGCCGCGCCATGAAGATCGCCCAGGACGTGCTCAGCGCGCTCGCTTACGCTCACGGCCAGGGCGTCATCCACCACGACGTGAAGCCGGCCAACATACTCGTGAAGGGCGAAAGCGCCCTTCTCACGGACTTCGGTTTCGCCAAGGACCTGGGGCTCACGGCCATCACCGCCCAAGACATGCTGCTCGGCACCCCGAGTTACATGGCGCCGGAACAGTTCAAGGGCGTGCGCACCGACCAGCGCTCCGACCTGTACGCCACGGGCGCGGTCATCTATCACATGCTCACCGGCGCGCCGCCCTACGGCTCGCAGGTCGTCAGGTGGCTTGCGGGCGACGACCGCGTGCCACTGGCGCCCCTTCCCGACTCGGCGGCGGCCTACCGGACGATCGTCGAGCGGGCGCTGTCACGTGACCCGAGCACCCGCTTCGCCAGCGCCGACGACTTCCTGACGGCGCTCCAGGAAGTGTCCTTCGGGGCCGTCGCGTGAGCCGAACCACGAAGTGATCCTGGCGTTCTCGGGCGACGAGTTCCTCGTCCGCCGCGCCGCCCGGGCCGCCCTCGTGAAGTTGGGCGTGGACCCTGGGGGGGCGCTGGAGCTGGGTGAGGGCATGACGGCCGACGCCGTGCTCGAGCTTGCCTCCCAGGGCGGCCTGTTCGGCCAGGCAACGCTGGTCCTCGACATGGGGGCCGCGTTCCAGGGCCAGGCGGGCGTCAAGCCGCGCAACGAGGTGATGCGGGCACTCGAGCGCGTAGGGTCGGGCGCGGTCGTCCTGGTGCTCGACCCGGGCGCCACGCCGGCGCGCCAGAAGGCGTTGCGGGCGCTGGGCGACCACGAACACCTGCCGCTGCCCCGCGGCGACCGGCTGGTCGCCTGGGCCGCCGCGGAGTTGCGGGCCGCCGGAGCGAGGTTCGAACCCGAGGTGCCCGCCTACCTGGCGGAGGTCTTCGGGGAAGACGTCGCGGCCATCGCCTCGGAAGTCCAGAAGCTGGCGGCCCTGGACGAGGACCTGGTGGCGGCTCGGGTGAGAGAAGTCGTCAACCGCGAGGCCACCCACAACGCGTTCGACATCATCGAGCGCATCCAAGCCGGGGACGTCGCAGGCGCCGTGGCGTTCACCAGGCACCTTCTGGACTCCGGAGAGGCCGTGCCGCGCGTGTTCGGGGCGCTCACGTGGCAGTTCATGCTGGTGGCCAAGGCGGTGGGGTTGCGGCAACGCGAAGGGGGCAAGCGCATCGGTGGGGGACAGGCGGCCGCCGCGCTGGGCGCCGCGCCCTACGCCGCCGAGAAGGCCTTGAGGTTGGCGGGCAAGCTGGATGAGGAGGCAGTCGCCGCGGCGCTGAGCGACCTGCTCGCGGCCGACGTGGCGGCCAAGTCCGGTGGTGACCAGGACCTCGCGCTCGAGGCGGCGGTCATAGGGCTGGCCCGTAGACTGGGCGCCTCGGCCGGCGCTAGGGCCGGCGGTTCCATGAAGCAGTCGCCGAGTTAGCCTGCGCCCGTCGGGTCCGGGCCGAGGCCCGGGAGGCGCGCCGCACACGCTCGCCGTGGGTTAGCCTCGCGGCGTGGAAACCTTGAGGCAACGCTTGTTGGCCGGGAGCGAGCGGGCGCTCGCGCGCGGCATGACGCTCATCGAGGCGGGTGACCCGGCCGGCCAGGAACTCCTCAAGAGCTTGCGAGAGCGCACGGGGCGTGGGGCCGTCGTGGGGATAACCGGCTCGCCTGGGTCGGGGAAGAGCACCCTGACCGACGGCCTCATCGCGGTGGCCCGGGCGGAGGGGCGGCGCGTCGGCGTCGTGGCCATCGACCCCACCTCCCCCTTCAGCGGCGGGGCGATTCTCGGTGACCGCATCCGAATGACGCGTTGGCACTCGGATCCCGCGGTGTTCATCCGTTCCATGGCCGCGCGCGGTCACCTCGGTGGGCTCGCCGCGGCCACGTTGCAGGTGGTGGCCCTCCTCGACGCGGCGGGCTTCGACACCATCTTCGTCGAGACGGTCGGGGTCGGTCAGTCGGAGGTCGACGTGGTGCAGGCGGCGGACACTACCGTCGTCGTGCTGACGCCCGGCCAGGGCGACGGGGTGCAGGCGTTCAAGGCGGGCATCATGGAGATCGCCGACGTTTTCTGCATCAACAAGTACGACCAGCCGGGCGCCGACCGCCTGCGCCGCGAGATCCGGGCCGCCATGGAACTCAGCGGACACCCGGAAGGCTGGGTGGCGCCGATCGTCGGCACCGTGGCCTCGAAGGGCGAGGGCGTGGAGGAACTCCTGACGCGCCTGGACGAACACCGCGAGTACCTGATTGGCACCGGCGGCATCGAGGAGGCACGCCGGCGCCGCGTGCGGGCCGAGGTGACCGCCGTGCTGGGCGAGCGCCTGCGCCGCTCCTTGGCCGCGCACGAGGCCCATGCCGTCGACGCCGTCCTGTCTGGCCGCCTGGGGCCCGGCGAGGTGGTGGACGGCCTGTTGGCGGGCTTGAGTAAGGACACCGCCCGCTGAGGCACTCGCAGGGGGTTCCGCACGGCTAGACTGGGCGCATCATGACTCATGCCGTCTACCCCGGCAGCTTCGACCCGCTGCACAACGGTCACGTCGACCTCATCCGCCGCGCCGCGCGCATCTACGGCCGCCTCACGGTCGCGGTCCTGCAGAACCCGGGCAAGGCCGCGACCGCCCTGTTCACGACCGAGGAACGCGTGGCCATCATCCAAGAGGTGGTCGCGGGCATGAAGGGCGTCGACGTCGACTCGTTCGGCGGCCTCCTGGCCGACTACACGCGCAAGGTTGGGGCGACGGTGATCGTCAAGGGCCTGAGGGCGATCTCCGACTTCGAGTACGAACTGCAGATGGCGCACCTCAACCGGCAACTCAACCCAAACGCCGAGACGACCTTCATCATGACCGCGACTCGCTGGTCGTACGTGTCGAGCACCCGAGTGAAGGAGATAGCGCACTACGGCGCGGACGTGGCCAAGCTCGTCCCACGCGCCACGTTGCGGCGCCTGAACGAGAAGATCTCGAGCGGCCAGAGGGTCAGCTTCTGAGGCTTGTGAGGCTTCTTAGGCCGCGGGCCGCGGCGCCCGGCATCTTGCAGCACCTTCCTTCTCGGTAGGTCGCACGTATACTCGCGGGCGGGCCGTAAGGCACCGTGCGCGAGAGCTGGTTCGACCGGCCTGCGCACCGAACGAGAGGAACCTCAGCATGTCTCACCTCATCCGCGGCTTGTCAGCCGGCGGTGGCATCCGCGTCGTGGCGGCCGACACGACCCTACTGGTGCGCCACGCCACCGAGAAGCACCAGGCAAGCCCCACCGCGGGTGCTGCGCTAGGGCGCACCCTCACGGGGGCCCTGCTGCTGGCGCACGTGCTACTGAAGGACCACCGCGACCGCGTGACGCTGAAGCTCCGCGGCGACGGCCCATTGGGCGGCGTCATCGCCGACGCCGGCCTCGACGGCACCGTGCGCGGTTACGTTCACGACCCGCTTGCCGACTTGCCGTTACGGCCCGACGGCAAACTCGACGTCGGTGGAGGCATCGGTCACAAGGGCGACATCAGCGTCATCCGGTCGCACGCGCCCTACGGCGAGCCGTACGGCAGTTCCAGCGACCTCGTGAGCGGCGAGGTCGCCGAGGACATCGCGACATACCTGGCCCGCTCGGAACAGATCGCCTCGGCCGTCCTGCTGGGCGTTTACTACGACGAGCGGGGCAAGGTGGCAAGCTCCGGTGGGGTGATCCTGCAGGCGCTGCCGGGCGCCGACGAAGCCGCGTTGCCGCTCCTGGAGGCCAACGTCAAGGCCCTTGGCCAACTCACGACCGCCATGCGCCGTGCCCCGTTGGTCGACGTGGTGAGAAACGAGTTGATGTGGGGCATGGACTTCGAGCTACTCACCGACCCGCCGCTGCCCGTGAGCTTCGCGTGCCGCTGCAGCGACGAGAAAGCGCTGGCGGCGCTGGCGTACTTCACGCCCGCCGAGCGCAGGACCATGATCGACGAGGACGGGGGCGCCGAGGTCGTGTGCCACTGGTGCGGCGAGAAGCGTTGGGTCGGCCCTGAGGCCCTGAACAGCATCAGTGCCGACGAGGTGCGCTGCCCGGATTGCGCTACCCTCTGGTACCGCGGGGGCCAGACGCGGATGGTGCGCGACGAAGAGCTCTGCGCGTGCGGTCGCCGGGTCGAACTGCCGAACTGAGCTGCCCAGCGGAGCGGCTCAATTGACCGGCCCAGCTGATCTGCCGAGGCGTCCGAGGTCGGAGGCGTAAGGGTGCGTCCAGGCATGCTGCTACTGCTGCTGTTCCAGATGATGCTCTGGGGCAGCGCCTACCCCATGATCAAGCTGGGCCTGACGGGCCTTTCGGCCCAGCACCTGACGCTGCTGCGCCACCTCGTCGCGTCGGCCGCGTTCGTTCCCCTGCTGCTGGTGTTCAAGGGGCGCCTCAGGCCCGTGCGGGCAGACGTGCCCTACCTGTTCCTGGTCGGCGTCCTCGGCTACACCGTCTATCACCTCGCGCTCAACTTCGGGGAGCTGCACGTGAGCGCGGGCGCGGCGAGCCTCATCATCGCCACCGCGCCCGCCATCACGGCGCTGCTGGCCGTGGCCATGGCGGGCGAGCGCCTCGCCCCCCTGGGGTGGGCCGGGTCCGTGGTGTCTTTCCTGGGCGTCATCGTCATCGTGATGGGCGATTCCCGCGGGGGCATCTCCTTCAACGTCTGGGCCTGGCTCATAGTCCTCTCGGCGGTGTCCACGTCGTTCTACGCCGTTCTCCAGAAGCCGCTGTTCACGCGCTACAAGCCTATAGAGGTGGCGGCGTTCGCCACGTGGGCCGGCACCGTGCCGCTGCTCGTGTTCCTGCCGGGGCTCGGGGGCGAGGTCCTGGGCGCCCCCGCCGAGGCGCTCGGCGCCACCTTGTACATCGGGCTCTTCCCGTCCGCCGTCGCGTACACGATCTTCGCGTTCGCGCTGTCGAGGACGCCGATCACGGTCGTGACCGCCTTCCTCTACCTGGTGCCCGTCTTCGGCCTGCTGTCTGCGTGGTTGCTGATAGGCGAAGTCCCGGCACTCGTTACTCTGGTCGGTGGCGCGATAGCCGTCCTCGGCATCGTGCTGGTCAACCTGTCCAAACGCAGGGAACGCTCAGTGGCGCGCGGACTCCCGCTCCCCGAGGCGGCGCTCCTCGCCGGCGAGCAGCCTGCGGATGTTGTCGCGGTGGCGGTAGATGGCCAGGGCGGTGAGCGCGACAGCCAGCAGTAGGTGAGGCCACACGAACACGCCCTTGACGATGACGAAGAGGGGCAGCGCGACCATTCCCACGAGCGAACCGAGCGACACGTAGCGGCTGACCAGGATCGTGAAGACGCCGAGCAACACGCACATGAGGGTCACGAGGGGGTCGATGACCAGGAACACTCCGATGCTGGTGGCGATCCCCTTGCCGCCCTTCAGCCTCAGCAGGACGTTGAAGTTGTTGCCGAGCACGGCGGCCAGGCCGGCCAGGACCACGCCCCAGGCGCTCAGCCCCAGGAGCCCGGGGAGCAGGGTGGCGACGGCGCCCTTGAGCGGATCGAGGATGACGACGACGATGGCGGGCCCTACCCCGAGCGCCCGCAGGACGTTGGTTGCCCCGATGTTGCCCGAGCCCACCTGTTGGATGTTCACGCCGCTCAGCTTGGCGACCAGGTAGCCCGAGGGGATGGTGCCAAGGAAGTAGGCGATGACGATGGTTACGGCGGCCAGCGTTACGTCGAGCAAGGGATGCCTCCAGGCCCCGCCGCACGAGTGGAGGGAACCGTTCCCGATCATAACGGCCTCCATGAAACGCGGCTGAGGTAAGTGAACAGGCTGGGCTAACGAACCTTCGGGCTGCCCGGGGCGGTACCATCCTGGCGATGACCACCGCGACCCTCTTCCTCATCATCGTGGCCGTGTCGGGCGTGTCGTCCGTGCGGTGGGCCTCCCGTCTCGCTCCTTTACCCAACGAGTTCCCCGCCAAGACGCTGCTCGCAGCGCTCGTGGCCGGCGCGCTGGCCGCGGCCACGGCAGGGAGCTGGCGGGCGCCGGCCGCGCTGACGGGGGTCGTGGTGGTGCTCACGCCGCTGTACGTCTTCGGCCCCTTGGGCCTGTTGGCGCTCGTCCGCGCGGGTGGCTGGCGTGCAGCCCGGTCCCTGGTCGCCATCCTCTACTGGACCCCAGGCGGCAGGGAGGCCGTGGGCAGGCTGCTGGCGCAGGCAGCGCTGCAACAGGGCGACGCCGAGGCGGCCCTGGCCCTCACCACGCGTCACGACCCGGTCCTCCTGGGTCAGGCGTACCTCTTGCAGGGCGAGTACCAGAAGGTCTTGGACCTCGAGCAGCCGCCCGCCTCGTGGGGGGCCGACAACGCGCACCTGCTTGCCGCCGCGCGCGTGGAGGCACTATTGGGGCTCGGACACCTGGAGCAGGCGCGGCACGAGACGGGGATCATGAGGACGCGCTTCGAGGCCGGGAAGCAGGGTCCGCTGGAATACCGCGCGGTAGTCCTCTCCGAGGCGCGGCTGGCGGCGAACGCGGGTGACTTCGAAGGGGCCCGAAAGTTGCTCGAGCAGCCCCTGGCGGGCGTGAGCCCCGCCACTCTCTACGACATCTTGGGCAGCGCCGCGGAGCGGGCCGGGCTCAAGTCGGTGGCCATCAAGGCGTACGCGGCGGCCTACACCGCCTCCAGAGGCCGGACGCGAAGAGCCTACGAGGCGCGCCTGCGTTCGCTTGGCGCCCCGCCCCCGACACCCGCGGCAACTTTGGCGAGGCGTCCGCTTGCGACGTACTTGCTGGGCGCCGTCCTCGCGCTGACGTACTTGGTGCAAGTGCTGGCCGACAAGTACATAGGACTGTTGTCGGTCGGAGGCCAGGGAATCCACGCGAGCAGCGTGGTGGCGGCGTTCGTTCAGGGCGTGCCGGGCGTCCCGGACGCGAACGTCTGGTGGCGCTACCTGACCTACGCGTTCATCCACGGCAGCATCTTGCACATCGGCCTGAACGTCTGGGTGCTCCTCGACATCGGACGTCTCTACGAGCGGCGCCGCGGCTGGGGAGACGTGCTGGCCGCGTTCACGCTCGGTACCGCCGCGGGCGCGCTGGCGACCACCATCTTCCAGGCCGGGCAACCGTTGGTGCTGCTCGGCGCCTCGGGCGGCATCCTGGGCGTGGCGGGGGCCCTGTTGGCGGAGGCGGCGCTGAGCCGTTCGGCCTCCGACCGGCTGCTGCTGCGGAGCCTGCTGCAGTGGGTGGCCCTGCTGCTCGTGTTCAGCATCGCCATACCCGGCGTGTCGCTTTGGGGCCACGTGGGCGGGATCGTCGGCGGCTTCGTCTACGGCGCCGTGCGGCTGCGCTCCGGAGTCGGGCAACGCTTCTCCCAGGCCGCCGGCTGGTTCTGCGCGGGGCTCCTGGCGTTGGCCGTCATCAGTGCCCTGACGAGCGTGGTGCCGCTGCTGCCCTGACCGCCTGGTGCACCGGGCCGGGACCTTGGCCCGCCCCGACTCTAGAGGGCCCGGTGTAATCTTGTACTCAGTACAAGGAAGTTCTGGTTCTCGCCGGCCGCAACCCAATCGTTAGCCGGTAGTCCCTGGAGGAGAAGGTGGCAGACGTGGACAGTCACGCGAAGGTCGCGGCCCCGACGGGCGGCGCGTTCCTGATAGAGCGGCAGAACGCGGACTCGGTGCTCATCCCCGAGGCGTTCGACGACGAGTTGAAGCAGTTCTCGAAGACGGCCAGGACCTTCGTCGAGCGCGAGATATTGCCCGACTTCGAGCAACTCGAAGCGCTCGACTACGCCCTCTCGCGCCAGAAGATGGCCAAGGCGGGAGAGCTCGGCCTCCTGGGCGTGGAGATCCCCGAGGAGTACGGCGGCCTGGGTGCAAGCAAGGCCGCCTCGGCCGTGATCACCGAGGCCATCTCGGGCTCTGGCTCTTTCAACGTGACCTTCAGCGCCCACTCCGGCATCGGCACGCTGCCCATCGTCTACTTCGGCACCGAGGAGCAGAAGCGGCAGTACCTGCCCAAGCTGGCCAGCGGCGAGTGGATCGCCGCATACTGCCTCACCGAGCCCGGTTCCGGTTCCGACTCGCTGGCGGCCAAGACGCGCGCCGTGCTCGACGGCGACGAGTGGGTGCTCGACGGCACCAAGATGTGGATCTCGAATGCCGGCTTCGCCGACCTGTTCATCGTCTTCGCCAAGGTCGACGGCGAGAAGTTCACCGGCTTCTTAGTGGAGAAGGGCACGCCCGGCCTGAGCCTGGGGGCGGAAGAGAAGAAGATGGGCATCAAGGGCTCCTCCACCCGCATGGTGATCCTGGAGGGGGCCCGCATACCCAAGCAGAACCTGCTGGGCGAGATCGGCAAGGGCCACCACATCGCCTTCGGCATCCTCAACATCGGCCGCTTCAAGCTGGCCATGGGCGCATCCGGCGGCGTGAAGAACCTGATCGACGTGGCCCAACGCTACGCCAGGGAGCGCCAGCAGTTCGGCGTGCCCATCGCCACCTTCGGGCTCATCAAGCAGAAGGTCGGCGCCATGACGGCCGAGGGCTACGCGCTCGAGAGCGCCGCCTACCGCCTGGTAGGCAGCATGGACGCCGCCCTGGAGGGCAAGGAGTCGAGCGCGGAGCAGCTCGGCGCGCTCAACGAGTACGCCGTGGAGTACTCGTTCATCAAGGTCTTCGGGTCCGAGATCCTCGACTTCGTGGTCGATGAGGCGCTGCAGATCTACGGCGGTTACGGCTTCTCCGCCGACTACCCCATCGAACTGCCGTACCGCAACAGCCGCATCAACCGCATCTTCGAGGGCACCAACGAGATCAACCGCATGCTGACCGTCGACCAGCTCCTCAAGCGCGCCATGCGGGGCCAGCTCGACCTGCTGGGGCCGGCGCAGGACGCCATGATGGGCAAGCCCGCTACGGAAGCGCACGGTCCCGAGGTGTTGGCGGACGCCAACCTGGCGCTGGCCAACCTGAAGCTCGCGACTTTGATGGTGGCCGGCATGGGCGCCATGGCGTACATGCAAGGGCTCGAGCAGGAACAGGAGCTCATGGCGCGCGTGGCCGACATGGTGGGCCTGGCATACTTCGCGGAGAGCGCCCTGCTGCGCGCCGAGCGGCTGCAGGGCACCCGCAGCGCCGAGACCGCGACGCTACTGGCGCGCATCTACGCCTTCGCCGCGGTGGACCGCGCGCGCGACCTGGGCGTAGAGGCCCTCAGGCGCATCCCGCGCGGCAAGGAGGCCATGCCGCGGCTGCAGGCGTACCTCGCCGAGCACGGCGTCGACCTGATCGAACTGCGTAGGGGGGCCGCCGAGGCGGTTTACGAGGCTGACGGGTACCCGTTGGGCTGAGGATCTTGATAGCTTTCCGCCTGCATGTGCCAGAGGGTGGCGTAATGGCCGTCTTGGAGCATCAGTTCGTCGTGCGTGCCGGATTCGATCAGCCGGCCTTCTTTCAGCACGTGGATGGTGTCGGCCATCCTTACTGAGCCTAGCCGGTGAGTGATCAGTAGCGTGGTTACGCCGTGAGCGAGTTCGGCGAACTGCGCGTAAAGAGCGTGCTCGCTTCGGGGATCTAAGGAGGAGCTGGGCTCGTCCAGGATGAGTAAGTGCGAACGGTGGCGTCTGGCTAGAGCCCTGGCTAGCGCCACCTTCTGCCATTCGCCGCCGGAGAGCTCGGTTCCGCCGAACTGTTTGCCGAGGCGGCTGCGGATTCCCTCTTCTAACCGCTCGGCCACGTCTTCGAGCCCGCTGAGACGTAGCGTCTCCGCAGCGTTTTCAGGGGTCAACGGCTCAGCGGCCAGGGTGATGTTCTCTTCGAGCGTCAACTGGTAACGCCCGAAGTCTTGGAAGATCGCTCCGATTCCGTCGCGCCACTCGCTCAGGTCAAGGGTGCGCAGGTCTTGACCTTCGACGAGCACCACTCCGTCGCTGGGGTCGTAGAAGCGCGCAAGCAGCTTGGCGATGGTCGACTTCCCGGCGCCGTTCTCGCCCACCAGCGCTGTCACCTGGCCGGGTGCGAGCGTGAGGGAGACGTTGTGGAGGGCCTCGCGGCCATCCGGGTAAGCGAAGCTCACGTCCTTCAGTTCGGTGCCGCGGGTTCCTAGCCTTGGTACGGGGTTGGTCGAGTCGGCTGTGGCCATCGGCGGCTCGTACGCCAGAAAGTCCGTGAGTTTACTGAAATACCGCAACGTGTCTTGGAGCATGGTGACGTCCTGGGTGAGGAGCAGGAGGTTCTGCTGCACGTACAGGAGTGACTGCACCAGCAACACCACGCTGCCGGGGCCGACATGGCCGAGCGCGGCGCGGCTTGCTACCCAGTAGAAAGCGAAGCCGTTCCCGAGGGCGCTCACGCCGGTCAGGGCGTTGGACCACGCGCTTTGTCTTACGCGGACGCGGCGCGTAGCCTCGTGCGTATCCTCGAAGGCTGCCTGGTAACGGTTCATGAGCCACGGGCCGTAACGGTACAACCTCGCCTCTTTGGCGTGCTGGTCCGTGAGGAGGAGCGAACTGAGGTACTGCATGAGCCGAGCGTTGGGACTCTTCCACACCATCGTTTCCCAGGAGAGGCGTTGCAGTCTGAAGAGCACGAGGGCGTGCGGTAACGACGCGGCCATGATCAACAGAGGCAACCACAGAGCGATGGAGCCTAGAAGCAGCAGTACCGAACCCACCACCACGATCTCGCGCAGGCCGTTGGTGGTGTATACCAGCAGGTTCACCGGCTGGTAGGCCGCTTGATCCCTGAGCAGCTGAAGGTCGTCGTAGAAGTCGCTCGACTCGAAGGCGCTCAAGTCGGGTAATGAATCGGCTTTCGCCATGAGTGAGAGGTTGACTTGCGCGGTGAGCTTCTCGTTGAGGTTGCCTTGGATTGCCGCGGTCCAGGGCGCCAGTGACGACTCCAGTAGCAACCCCGCAATCCACATGAGCGTCAAGCTCAGTAGACGGGAGGGCTCGAAGCTGCCTGCAGAGACCGCCAGTGCCAGCAGGTCGATCACTGTCTTCGTGATCCAGATGAGCGCCGCGGGCACGATGCCCTGCAGCATCAAGCAGCTCAATAACGCCCCGGCCTCGCGGGGCGAGGCGCGCCAAACGAAGGCAAGCGACGTGACCAAGCGGCGAGGGCCCATAGCCGTCATCTAAACCGCCGATCGTCGTCGGTGCGCAAACTCAATACGACGGATTTGTCTCCACGTTGGAACGCGTCTGCCCAGACCCGGCATGTTGGCTCCACGATAGGATATCGAGCCTTGGCCTACAGCGAAGGGCCGATCGCCTACATCTCGTCAGGATGGACGACTTCCAGTTCGGAGATCTCGCTGGTAAAGTCCTTGCGGTTGTTCGTTACGAACCGCTCCGCCCCCACCTGGACGGCGCTGGCCAAGTGAATGGCGTCGGGTGCCTTCAGTCGGTAATGCGCGGCGAGGCTTACTGCCAAAGCAGCGATCTCGCCGGTCAAGGGCACCAGCGTCAACCGGGCCAAGCAGGCCGTCAACGCATGCAGTTCCGCCTCGTTAGCCAGCTGGGTCGGCTTGATGAGCAGTTCGACGAGCAGGAGTGTCGCACCGAAGCGCCCTCCATCCGTGTCATCAAGTGCTGCCCACACCGGCTTCCCCAACCGATGCCCAGGCGTCGCGGCATAGGTGAGAACGTCGCTGTCGAACGCGGTGCGCACTTAATCCCAGCTGTCGCGTTCGGCCCGCAACTCTTCGACCATTGCCTCGGCCCTGGCGGGCTCGATGCCCTGGCCCCGCTCCGGCAGATCCTGCCTGGCATGCGCCAGCGCAGCCACGAGTTCCTCCGCTGCGGCAGTACTAGGGGTCGTTATCCGCAGCTCGAGTCTGGACGGGTGCACCAGGGCCGCTACCACGCGGTCGTTCTGGGTGATCGTGAACTCCTCGCCCTGCTTTACACGTTCCAGCACACCCTTGAGTTGAGCGCGCAACTCCGTGACGCCGATGGTGGTCATGGCCTTAGTGTACAGCGTTGTACAGGAGGAGTCGAGCGCGGGCCGGGCCTACCGCACCTCGACCCGCACCCGCGCCGCGCGACCCTCGGCGTCGAGCACCGACAGCGTCACGAACCCCGGTCCCTCCACGGCCAGTCGCGTTTCGCGGTCGAAGGTCCCGATGGCCACCGGCTCGCCGTCGGCGAACCAGGTGAAGGGCGCCCGTCCCCGCTCGACCCGGGCAAGGATCTCGCCCGCCAGGGGCACGATGGCGGCGCCGTCGGGGGGGAAGGTCAGCCGTGGCGCGTCCTCCGTCCCGACCAGGCGCGCCCCGAACTGCCGCAAGGGAAGGGGTAAGTCTCCGTTGGACGCGGCGACGAGCGTTCCCGGCGGGGCCGGAGCCAAGGGGACGGGACGGGGCCCCAGGCGGGCGAATACCTCGAACAGGACCGGCAGGGCCACCTCCGCGCCGTACATGCCGGGCACCGGCGTACCGTCCGCGCGCCCCGCCCATACCCCGGCCACGTGCGCACCGTCGAAGCCCAGTGCGAGGGCGTCGCGGTGGCCGCTCGACGTGCCCGTCTTGACGGCGAGCTGCCAGTCAGGCAGCGTCGCGGCGCGGTGCGTGCCCGCCAGCACGTCCGCGACCAGCCACGCTGCCGCCGGCGCCATGATGCGAGCGTTCGGGCCTGGGGCCATGGCTCCCGTGGACGACAGCGCCACCGCCTCGCCACCGCGCGCGATGGCGGCGTACAGCTGCACCAACCCTTCGAGGCTCACGCCGATGCCGCCCAGGCTTATGGCCAAGCCGGGCGCGTCGCCGGGGACCACCGCACTTACCCCGGCCTGTCGGATGGCCGCGAGTACCGTGGCCGGCCCAAGCGCTTCGGTCAGCGCGATCACCGGCAGGTTCAGGGAGGCTTGCAGGGCCTCGCGAGCGGTGACGGGCCCCCGGAACACGCCGTCGAAGTTCTGCGGCGCGTAGCCCGAGTAGTCCTCCGGCCGGTCGTTCAGGAAGGTTTCCGGGTGGGCCATGCCGGCTGAGAACGCGAGCCCGTACACCAACGGCTTGAGCGTGGAGCCGGGCGAGCGCAGTGCCTGGGTCATGTCGACGAAGCCCTGTCGCGCGCCCGCAGCGTAGTCGGCCGAGCCGACGCTCGCGAGGATCGCCCCACTGTCGACGTCGGCGACCAGGAGAGCCAGTGTGGCCTGTGCCGGTAAGCCTGCAAGCGCGCCCGCGGCGAGCGCCTCCAGCGCGGCCTGCAGGTCGGCGTCGAGCGAAGTGTGGTGGAGCTGGCGTTCTGGCTCGGCCGCGCGTAGGCGGTCAGCGAGGTGAGGAGCCAACGTCGGGAACGGCCTGCGCGCGGTGGGCAACGCCTCGCGCATGGCTGCTCTGGCGGCGTCCGGGTCGATCGCGCCCACCGCCGCGGCGCGGGCCAGCACTCGGTCCCGCGCCGCCCGCGCGACCTCGGGGTGCTCGTCGGGGGTGCGCAGGCCCGGTGCCTGCGGAAGGGCGATCAGGAGCGCCGCCTCCGCCTCGGTCAGGCGCCCGGGTTCCTTGCCGAACCAGGCCAGGCTGCCCGCGCGCACGCCTTCTAAGTTGCCTCCCATGGGCGCGAGCTGGAGGTAAAGCGCGAGGACCTCGTCCTTGCTCAACACCCGCTCGAGGGCCAAGGCGACCCGCAACTGCCTCAACTTGCCGGCCATGGTGCCGGTGGACCCGTCCTCGAGCAGGCGCGCTACTTGCATCGTCAGGGTCGAAGCGCCCGAGACGACCTGCCCATGGCGGAGGAACTGCCAGGCGGCGCGCGCGAGCGCGCCGAAGTCAACGCCGTGGTGCGCGTAGAAGCGCCGGTCCTCGTAAGCGACGAGCATGGCGAGGTAGCCGGGGTCCACGCTCGCGGGCGTCACCGCCAGCCGCCAGCGGCCGTCCGCCACCGTGAACGCCCGCAGCAGCCGGCCGTCTTGCGCCAGCACCTCCACCGAAGTCTCGACCGTCAGCGGCGGCAGGTCGGTGGCCCCGACCCAGCGGTCGACCACGGCCCAAAGGCCGGTGCCGAGCGCCAGCAACACGGCCACGGTCCACGCGGCGCGGCGCGCTCGACCCGCGTTCCCCGCCCTAGCCGCGCTCCGCGCTCGACCCGCGTTCCCCGCCCTAGCCGCGCTCCGCGCTCGACCCGCGTACCCCGCCCGAGCGGCGTGCCCCGCCGGAGGCCGCCCGCTCATGGCCCGATGGTCACGCTGCCCGTGGCGCTGACGGCGAAGTTGGCCGGCCGGTACATGTCCTCCACCTGTGCCGCGGGGTAGTGGTAGGTGCCGGGCGAGACCGCGCGCATGACGTAAGCGAGCCGCAGCGGCTCGCCGGTGGTCCAATCGACCGCCGCAAGGAAGCGGTCGGAACGCGCCTCGGTCATCTCGGCGCCGACGTTCACCCTCAGCCAGTCGAGCGCGCGGATGTCGCCCTCACGCAGGAGGTTGGGGCTTTCGATCTCGAAGCCCGCTGCCAGGGCGTCGTCGATCATGAGCCGGCCGCCCGCCACGCCTCTATCGGGGCGCACTTCGAGGACCACGACCAGGCGGTCGCCTACCCTCACGTTGCTCAGGTCGGTCGGCTCACCGTCGGCCGTGTAGTGGCTGCGGGTGATGGTGTAGCCCACCCCGCCGGCCTTCGGCGCCTCCACGGGCACGCCCACGGTCGTGATGGTCACCGTCACGCGGGAGTCGCCGGCGTTGCGTATGACCGCCGGCGTCCCGTCGAACAGCCGCACGACGTTGCCGGCCACGGGCCTGCCGTCGAGGACGAGCCCGTGAGCCTCGGCCCCCACGGCGATGGCCGCCCGGAGCGTCCAGGCCGCCTCCTGGGTGGACAACCGGTTCGCCGGGCCGCCCTGCGCTACGAGGTTCGCGAGTTGCACGCGGTCGACCACGCCGCTGCCCGCCTCCACAGCGAGCGCCAGCAGCCCGGCCCGGTCGCGGAGCAAGGAGCCGTAGTCGGCGCGCCAACCGCCCTGTTCGGCGCCCGCCAGCGCCAGGGCGCGAGCTTGGGCGAACATCGCCTCAGCGCGTTCCCGCTCCCCGTAAGCCGCGAGCGCGGCCCCCAGGTGGGCGGCCGCCAGCGGCGTGTCGAAGCGCTCGGCCAGGGTGCCGGCGTAGTAGCGCAGGTCGCCGATGGCGGCCTCGCCGGCGCGAGCCAGCACGTAGAAGGCGTACGCGTACCCGGCGGCGCCGTCTTGCATGCTGCCGGCGCGCGCCACTTGGTTGCGCAAGTTGTCGAGCGCCATGCGAAGCGCGGTCTCCGGAACGCCGGCGCCGTGCGCCTCGGCGAGCAACAGCACGTCGGTGGCGTAGGCGTCCAGCCACAGGTCATAGCCGCCCGCGCTCCACACCCCGAACCTGCCCGTGCGTCCCTGACGCGTGAGGAGGCGGTCGATCCCGGCCTGAAGCTCCTCGCGCACCTCGGCCCGGGTCGACAACCCGAGCTGAACCACCGTCTCAGGTGCAAGCAGTAGCGGCATGAGGCTCGAGGCGATCTGCTCAGTGCAGCCGAACGGGTAAGTGACGAGCCGCATGACAGTTCCCGGCAGGTCGAGGGCCGCTCCCGCGCCCGCGATCAGCGTTGTGCGCGTGGTGCCCGGCCGGAAGCCGGCCAGCGCGGCGTCGTCGAAGCGGTAGCGCTCACCCGGCGCCAGCACGAACTGGGTGACGCGCGCCGTTTCGGGGTCGGTGTATTGGACGCTCAGGCGCGCCTCGCGCGTGAGCACGTGCCCGTCGGGCGTGGTCAGGGTGATCCGGTACGTGTGCTCACCCACGCTCGTGGCCTGCAGCGGCAGGTCGAGCACCGCCCGCCCGCCGGCGGTCAATTCGACCGTCTCCGGCGCCTCACCCAGGCCTTCCCCCGCGACCTCGAGCTGCATGACACCGGCCGGCCCGGTGACATGAGTCAACTCGAGCCGCAGCCGGCTGCCGTCGCCCGGGGCCAGGAAGCGGGGCAGGCTTGCCTGCACGACCACCGGGTCGCGCGCCAGCACGTCGGCCTGCGCCTGGCCCACGGCGCGACCCGTCCAGGCCACCGCCATGAGGCGGACGGTGCCGTTGAACGCCGGTAGGTCGAACGTCACCTCCGCGCGGCCACCAACGAGCGTGATGGGCCCCGAGAAGAGCGCGAGTAGCTCCTCGGCGGGGGCGGGACCGGCACTGTAGTTCTCCATCTCGAGACCGCCCCCGGAACGGACCTGGCCCAGGGCGCCCTGGCCGGCGTCGATGAGCCTTCCGTAGAGGTCACGAACCCCGACTCCCAGGCGCCGCTGGCCGAAGTAGTAGCCGAGTGGGTCGGGCGCCGAGTAGCCGGTGAGCGTGAGAACGCCCAGGTCGACCGCGGCGACGGTGGCGTAGGCGGGCCCGTCGGGCACGCCCTGCACCTCGAGCACCACGTTCAGCGGTCCGCGCGGGTCGGCCTCGGCCGGCGCCAGCAGCACGGCATGCAGGGCCCTGTCGCCGGGCGCGACCGCGGCGTGGGCCACCCCGAGGCTGCGCGCCGGCGCGTGCCCGTCGACGTCGCTGGGCCGGATCAGGCTGGCCGTAACGTAGGCGCCGGTGCCCCAGGCCTCGGTCACCGGAAGTTCGACGGTCGTCTCGCCGTCAACCGCCACCATCCGTAGGTCGACGACGGCGTCCGACAGCACCGCGACGAGCGCCGTGCCGGCGCCCTCGGGAACGATGCGCAAGGTAGCCACGTCGCCGGGCACGTAGGTCGGCGCGTCCAGCGAAACTTCGAGCAGGTCGGGCGTGTCACGCGAGGCGTCGACGCCGTACCAACCCGCGGCGAACGCTACGGAGGCGCTGGCGAACGTGGTGCCTTCGTAGGTCACCCGGAGCTCGTGGCGGCCCCACGTCACGGGCACGCTGATGCCGGCGGGCCGGCCCGCGACCGCCGCGACCCCCTCGCCGACGCGTTGACGCTCGGTCACGGGCTCCCAGTACCAGCGGCCGTTAACGGCGTACCACTGGTAGCGGGTCACGACGCGGTCCAGCTGCCAGCGCAGGTCGCCGGCCATCGGGTCGCCGTTGGGGTCGACCAACGCCAGGTCGAAGGTGGCGGCCGTGTTCTCGGGCAGCGCGTCGTCGAAGCCGGGTCGGATGCCGACCACGGGCCCCGTCGGGCGCAGCGCGCGGGTCACGTCACGCTCCACGGGGCGCGCCGACCCGTCGAGGAGCGTCGCTCGCACGGTGAGTGCGTAGGGGCGCGCGTCGAGCTCGAGGTGGCCGAGGGGCAATGGGGCCACCAGGTGCCCGTCGGCGTCCGTCAAGCGGCCGGGCTCGAACTCGCGCCGCTGCACGTCGAGGCGCTGGTCGTGGCGGCCGAAGCGGAAGCCCGGCCAGCCGGCCAGATCGGTGGTGGTGGCGACGCTCACGCTACCCGATAGGGCCAGGCCGGCCGCGGGAGCGCCGAAGAGGTAGCGGGCATCGACCTCGAGGTCGGGTGGCGCGGCCGGATCGACCGGGCCTTCGGTGTCAAGCTTCACGTCGAAGTCGATGCGATCGGGCAGGAAGTCCTCGACCAGCACCTTCTCGCTGGCCAGGGCGGGTTCGCCCGGGTCGGCGTAGGTCTCTACTCGCCACACGCCGCGCGGCACGTCGGCCCCCAACGCCAGTGCGACCACGTGACCACCGGCTTGGCCGCCGTCAGAAACGACGCGCGAGTATTCGACGCCATCGGGCCGCAGCAACAGCACGGTGAGCGGCAACCCCTCGATCGCGCTCGCTCCGCTGTCGCGCACGAGCGCCGTCAGGTGGATCGTCTCGCCGGGGCGGTAAGCGCCGCGGTCCGTAGCCAGGAACACGTCGATGGGGCCGGCGGCGGCGCGCCCCTCGACTCCCCGGTCCGAGAGGTCGAACTCGGGCTCCTCGAGCGACAGCACGGCCAAGTCGTCGGTTCCCTCGACCAGGACCATGGCCGGGGCCGAGTTGCCCGAACCGCGCGCTAGCGCGGGAGCGAAGCGCACGTGGCCCTCCGCGTCCGTGTCGGCCTCGGCGAGCACCCGGTTCGAGCGCGCGACGAGCGCCACGCGCAGGCCCTCGACCGGCCGGCCGTCACCGAGCCGCTGCACCACCACGTGCAGGCCGTCGGTGCCCGAAAGCGTCGTGACACCCAGGTCCGAGACCATGAACCACTGCGTGGCGGGCGCGACGTCGTACGGGTCGGCGCCGGGCACACTCGCGCGCAGCACGTAGACCCCGGGCTCGAGCGTCCCGACCTCGTCGAGCGGGAGCCGCGACGTGGTCTCTTGGTTAAGGCTGCCCTCGAGGATCGCCTCGCCCTCCCAGACCACCTCCGCCAGGAGCTGCTCGAAGCGCTCGCCCTCCCACGCTCCGAGTGCCTGCAGGAAATCGCCCTGCTTGGTGGCGGTTACCAGGTTGCGATCCGACACCCGCAGGAGCCGCAGGTCCAGGTGGTCGGCGTTCACCGTCTCCACGGGCAGCGCACGCGGGCCCCGTGCGGGCAGCACGTAGGTCCGGCCCGCGAACCGCACCGACGGCGCGCGGTCGCGAACGTAGACGTCGAGGGGCACGTCCCTCACCAGCGAGTCCCCCGTCGCGCTCGGTAGGCCGGCGCGAAGCGTCAGGGCGTAGCTCTCCCCGAAGACGACCCCGATGACGCAGAGCTGTTGCCCCTCGACCTCCAGCGCGAGACCTGGTACGGGCCGTTGGACGTACGGCCCGTAGTCGCGCATGGGGGAGAGGCCCTCGGAGAAGGTGACGCAGATGCGTGGCGCCGCGGTGCTGGCGTCCACGTCGTGGGTCAGGACGCGGAAGCCGAACGCCTCGCGCAAGCGCGCGAGCTCGTCGGGGGCGATGCCGGGAGCGAGCCGGTCGGCCAGGCGCGCGGCGCCCAGCGCGGCCTCGCCCCGGTAGGTGGCCTCCAGCGCCTGCGCCATGACCAGGAGCGCATCCGCGCGGCCGGCGTCGGGGAGGCGTAGTGCCGCGTTGAGCGCGGCGAGGACGGCGCTGCGGTTGAGTTGGAAGCGGCGGTTCGAGTCGCTCTCGGCCTGCACCGCGAGGGCGCGCGCGTGCGCCAGCCAGGCGGCGCCGCTATCGGCCACCGTGACGGCGGCGCCCGTCGCCCAGGTGGCCTCGGGTGGCTCCTGCTCGCCTGCCGTGTCCAGCCAGGCGGCCTCCGACCACTTGCCGGCCTGGTAGCGCTCGGCCACGGTTTCCGCCTGCTCGAGGGCGTCGTCGAAGTCGCTGCGCCCGAGGAAGTCCATGGTCGCCGCGGCCGCCTTCGCCCGCTCGAGGGCGGCGGCGCTCTGCTGCTTGACAACTCCGGAGAGAGCATCCTCGAAGGGCACCTGCTCGCCGAGGACGTCCTTGAGGAAGCAGGCGCCGTTCTTCTGGTCGAAGGTGAAACCGGCGCAGCCCCCCTCGCGCATGCAGGTGGCGTGGCACTGGGCCAGCGTGACGTTGAAGAGGGTCGTGAGGTCGCCGCCGGGGTAGTCAGTGTCGTCCCAGGTGGTGGCGAAGCGTTCGGGGATGGGAGCGTCCTGGGCCCACGCCTGGAGCGGAGCGGACAGCGCTACGAGCGCCAGGACGGCGAGGCGCAAGGAGGACCTCATGCCGCTGAGGTCGAGTGGGGAGCGCCTCTCGAGAATCTTCTCGAACCCGAGTGACTTGCGGCTGGGCGTCGCCATGGCAAGCCTCCAAGACAGTAGATGGAAGTCAGGCTAGCACGCGTTATGGCTTGATGGGAGCGTGCCTCTCCGGAGCGGCATATCGTCTCATGCAGCGCAACGCCACTTGTCTTTTCATTCGAACGCGGGGCCTGCCCTCGGGTCGTCCGCCGAGGACCGCAGCCGGCCGAGATCATGAAGGCTCGAGGCCGGCTGACGGCGCCCGCTGGGGCGCTCTTCATGTGACATCGGGCCGGCGACGTGTTGCGGTCGAGGTTTAGGGTCGAACCATCGCGATGACCGAAGCGCCACCGCGACACGAAAGGGAGGCTGACTATGCCCACTTCGGGCCTTTCCCGCGACAAGATCATGGTGCGCGTCGTCGCTGGCGCCGCGGCGCTCGTTTCGTTCCTGGCACTGATGGCCGGCAGCGCCTTCGCCGCCGGCTCGAGCTTCGTAGTGCCCGCGGCCATGGACACCAAGGAAGTCCACATGCCGGGCGACTACTTCGCGCAACCGGTGATCGTGGTGCATGCCGGCGATACCGTCACCTGGATCAACGATGACAGCGTCAAGCACTCGGTCGTGTCGTTTCCCGGTCTGCCGGTCGACTTCCACCTCGAACTCGACGCCGGCAAGTCCGGCACCTTCCAGTTCGACCAGCCCGGCGTTTACCGCTATTACAGCGACCAGCAAGCTACCTACGGCAAGATGATGGACGACGCGAAGGCCGATAAGGGAACGGGCGTCTACCCCGCGCCGATGCGCGGCGCAGTCGTGGTGCTGGACGGCAACGACGGTCTGCCGGCCAGCAGCAGCGCGACCGTTGACATCCCCGGGGACAGCATGAAGTTCACCCCCTGGGCGCTGGTCGTGAAGGCCGGCGACACCGTCACCTGGACGAATCATGACGACGACATGCTGCACATGGTGAGTAGCGTGCCCGACCATGCGGCCGCCGCCATCCCCCCCATAAGCCTGCCGGCCGCAACGGGAACGGGCACCTTCACCTTCACGCAGGCCGGCGTGTACTACTACTATTGCCCGGTCCACGCCTCCTACAAGGCCGACGAGGGCATCTTGTACCCGCTCGAGAGCTACGGCATGTTCCCGTACTTGATGGACGGCATCGTGATCGTGACGCCCAACTGACGGAGGGCCGCGCGTCACTTCAGAGGGGCTTGAAGCGCTCGAACGTCTCCTCGCACGCCTCGCAGGTCCGGATCTCCCGGCAGAGGGTAGAGCCGAACGGGTTCCGCAGGCGCGTGTCCGGGTGGCCGCAGCGCGGGCAGCGCACCGGCGCGTCGAGCGCTATCTGCAGCAGCCCGCCATGCGGCTGCGGCGGCGCGATGCCGAACTCCTCGAGCTTCCGGCGCGCCTCGTCGGTCATCTCGTCGGTCGACCAGGGTGGCGAGAGGCGTCTGCTCACCTCGACGTGCTCGACGCCCGCACCGCGCACCGCCGCGGCCACGTCGGCCTCTATGACGGCGAGGGCCGGGCAGCCGGAGAAGGTGGGGGTTATGACCACGCTCACGACGCCACTGCGTTGCCCCGTGGCGGCGGCGTCGGCGGCCGGCCGCGCGTGAGCTACTTCGCGCACCAGCCCCATCTCGACGATGTTGAGGACGGGTATCTCCGGGTCATGCACGGTCGTCAACGCTTGCCAGACGCGGTCCAGCACGGGGTCGGCGGTGACCTGGGGTCGCATGGCGCTCACCAGCCCTCGGCCAGCGGGTCGTTGCGCGCCACCGACTGCATCTCGGCGAGAAGTGCGACCAGCGGACCGCCGGAGGACCGGGCGCGCCGGTCGGATGGCTCACTGCGCGCCGCCGCGGCCTTGGGTGGCGCTACGTCGACGCGTTCCAGCGCCCCCTTGATGCGCTGCATGACGGCCCCCTCGAGCTCGGAGGTGTCCGGGTAGATGCCGGCAACCGTCAGTGAAGCGTCGCCGGGAAGGGGCGCCAGCAACTGCGGGAGCAGCGGCCAGAGCGTGTCGAGCGCGGCCACGAGCCGCCGCCGCGACTCGTCGGTGCCGTGCGCCAGGCGCTCGAGCCAGAGCGCGCTGTGGCGCAGGTGGAACAGTTCCTCGCGGTTCACCTTGGCGGCCACCTCCGCCACCGGTGCGTAGCTCGAGCGCATCAGGCGGGGGAGGAGCTCGGCCTCGTAGCTGTCGAAGAGGAACTGGCGGAGCATGGTGAACGCCCAGTCGCCCTTGGGCTGCTCGACCAGGCTGGTGCTGCGGAAGGCGACGGCCTCGCGGGTGAAGGCGAGCTCGTCCGGCTCGGGGCCGCCAAGCCCCTGCACCAGTTCGTACCAGAGCACCGCGTGGCCGATCTCGTCTTGGGCCACGTTGGCTATGGCGATGTCCTCCTCGAGGATCGGGCCGTGGCCCGTCCACTCGGAGTCGCGGTGCCCGAGCACCAGTTCGTCGTCGCCGAGCGCTGTAAGGCGCTCGATCAGGGCCTCGCGGACGGCGGCCGTCAAGGGGAGGGGAGGGCCAGGGTCCTCGCTCATTCGGGCACTCCCTCCTCCGCGTCCTTGCGGGCGACGGCGCTGCTCGAGTAGATGGACTGTTGCTTGTAGGTCTTGTCGAGCGCCGGCCCGAACCAGGGGTCGGCGACCGCGGGGTCGGAGCGGACCACCGCGTCCGCTTCGATGAGCCACAGGGCGAGGATGGGAGCGTCGGCGAACTCTCGCAGCGCGCGCGCTAGGGCGCCCTGCAACGTGGGCGCCGCGACCTCGCCCACCAGGTCGCCGAACGTCATCGAGCGGCGGTTGCTCGACTTGCGCACAACGTAGTAGCGCTGCGCTGCGGCGGTCTCATCCGGGGTCGGCTCGGCGGAAGCCGCCTCGGCGTGGCCCTCCAGCTCCTGCGCCGTCCAGGCGTGAACGCACGCCGCCGGCGCCACCCACATGCTCACCGCCGAGGGCCGGCGCGCGAAGACGGTGCGCGCCATCAGCAGCGCGTGCTCGGCGTCGGCGGCGTGCACGGAGCCGACGGCCTGATGCGCCTTGCGCTCGTTGTCCTGCTTCAGCACTTCCCAGCGCGGCCACTGGCTGTCGCCCGGTGCCGCGTTATCGGAGGTGGCTCGGGGCCGCAGCTCGCTCATCCGTCCGCCCTCGCTCGCCGCGCGCTCGGTTCAGGCTCCGCCGCCGTGCCGTCCGAGTGCGCCGCACTCGCTGCTTGTGCCGCACGCTGCGTGTGTGCCGCACGCTGTGCGTGCGCCGCACGCTGGGCGTGCGCCGCCATGGCCTCGCGCACCCAGCGTCCGTCCTCGTGTGCCTTCCGCCGGGCGGCCAAGCGTTCGGCGTTGCAGGGACCGTCGCCCTTCACCACGCGCCAGAACTCGTCCCAGTCGATGGGCCCGTGGACCCAGTGGCCGGTCTCCTCGTCGAAGCGCAGGTCGGGGTCGGGGATCTCCAGTCCGGCGGCCATCAGGTCGGGCGCGTGCTCGTCGAGGAACTCCTGGCGCACCTCGTCGTTGGTCTTCACCTTCACGCCCCAACGCTTGAGCTGCGGGGTGTTCGGCGAGTCGGAGTCGTGCGGCCCGAGCATCATGAGCGACGGCCACCACCAGCGGTTTAGCGCGTCCTGCGCCATCTTGCGCTGCCCCGGCGTGCCGGCGGCATAGCGGCGGATCATCTCCTGGCCCTGCTTGTGGTGGAACGTCTCCTCGGCGCAGATGCGCACCATGGCGCGCGAGTAGGGGCCGTACGAGGCGCCCGCCAGCATGACCTGGTTCTTGATCGCCGCGCCGTCGACCAGCCAGCCGATCATGCCCACGTCGGCCCAAGTGAGAGTCGGGTAGTTGAAGACGCTCGAGTACTTGGCCCGCCCCTCGAGAAGGGCGTCGACCATCTCCTCGCGCGAGATCCCGAGGGTCTCGGCCGCGTGGTAGAGGTACTGGCCATGCCCGGCCTCGTCCTGCACCTTCGCGATGAGGATGAGCTTGCGGCGCAGGCTGGGGGCCGACGTGATCCACTCGCCCTCCGGCAGCATCCCCACCCACTCGCTGTGGGCGTGCTGGCTGATCATGCGGATGAGCTGGCGCCGGTACTCGGCCGGCATCCAGTCGCCGGGCTCGATCTTCTCGCCGGCGTTTATTCGCGCTTCGAACGCCGCCAGGAGTCGCTGCTCCTCGGCGTCGCTCAAGGGTAGACCGGGCATCCGACCCCTCCTTTCCGGCGCCATGGGCGCCGAGGGTGCGCGCGTCTCGCTGGACGCGCCCGGCAGCCGCACGCCGGTGGCGGGGCCGTGCCGGCCGCTCTCGCCGCCGCCGTCGTTGGCCGGTGCCAGCGCGCCGCTGCGTCGACTCGGTGGTGAACACTCATGTCGTACCT
Source organism: Truepera sp. (assembly GCA_032027045.1). Taxonomy (NCBI): domain Bacteria; kingdom Thermotogati; phylum Deinococcota; class Deinococci; order Trueperales; family Trueperaceae; genus Truepera; species Truepera sp. Next base: position 587,202 of record JAVSMU010000001.1, read on the forward strand.
AGAAGCTAACCCAATGGCCGCACCTTCGCCCGAGGTCTTGTCACCATCGTGCGGCCGCTAAGTACACAAGCTGGTTGGTGCTTGAGCCTGGTCATGCCCCGCTGACCGCGCGGTAGCGTGACCGTAATGATCCGCGGCACCCTCCGGCCGGCCTGGCCGGGGGCCGGCAACTGGCCCCGGGAGCCGCGTGAGGAGGGACGCATGGATACGGTCCGCTTCGTCTCCCCGAAGGGGGAAGTCGTGGGGGAGCTGCCCATCAGCGACGAGGAGCTGCTGGCAGGTTACGAGGCCGTGGCTCGAGCCCGGCACTTCGACGAACGCGCGGTGGTCCTTCAGCGCCAGGGCCGCCTCGGCGTGTACGCGCCTTACAGGGGGCAGGAGGCCGCGCAGGTGGGGACGGCCATGGCCCTCCTCCCCAGCGACTGGTTGGTGCCGAGCTACCGCGAGACGGCCGCCGCCCTCACCCACGGACTGCCGCACAGCCAGCTCCTGCTCTATTGGCGGGCCCATGCCGAGGGCTGGAACTATCCCGAGGGCGTGCGCGTTCTTCCCTTCTACATCCCGATAGCCACGCAACTGCTGCACGCCGTGGGCCTAGCCATGGCGGGCCGGTTCCAGGAGGAACCGTGGGTAACGATGGTGTACGTGGGAGACGGCGGCACCAGCGAGGGCGACTTCCACGAGGCGCTCAACTTCGCGGCCGTGTACAAGGCGCCGGTGGTGTTCGTCGTGCAGAACAACGGTTGGGCGATCAGCGTCCCGACCGAGAGGCAGATGGGGAACGTGCGCATCGTCGACCGGGCCGTCGGCTACGGCATGCCGGGCGTGCGCGTCGACGGCAACGACCTCGTGGCTTGCCTCGTCACCGCGCGTGAGGCGGTCGAGCGCGCGCGCCGAGGTGAGGGACCGACGCTCATCGAGGCCGTCACGTACCGCCTGGCTCCGCACACCACGAGCGACGACCCGCTGCGGTACCGCGACGAGGAGGAGACCGTCAGGCGTGAGGAAGAGGAACCCCTGCGCCGGCTGCGCGCCCTCCTCGCCGCGCGGGCCGTCTGGGACGACGAGCGCGAGGCCGCCCTCGTGGCGCGGCTCGAAGAGGAGTCGCGGGCCGCCCTTGCCGTGGCGGACGCCACGCCCGAGCCGCCCCCCGAGAGCATCGTAGAGCAGGTCTTCGCCGACCTGGGCCCCGATCAGAGGCGCGCGTGGGAGGCCCTCCGTGAAGGCTGAGGCGGTCGGCATCCGCCAGGCGGGCGAGGCGGCGCGCGGCGTCACGATGGTGCAGGCCATCAACGATGCGCTGGGCGTGGCCCTGGCGCGGGACGACCGCACGCTGCTCTTCGGCGAGGACGTCGGCCACATGGGCGGCGTCTTCCGTGCCAGCGACGGCTTGCAGGAGCGTTTCGGCACGGACCGGGTGTTCGACACGCCCCTCGCGGAGGCGGGCATCATGGGCCTTGCCATCGGGCTCGCCCTGGGTGGCATGCGGCCGCTGGCCGAGGTGCAGTTCGCGGGCTTCCTCTACCCGGCCCTGGATCAGGTGATGTCGCACTTGGGTCGGTACCGGCACCGCACCCGCGGGCGCTTCTCGCTGCCCGTGGTCGTGCGCGCGGCCTACGGCGGAGGCGTCCACACGCCCGAGCAGCACGCCGACTCGCCCGAGGGAGTGCTCGCGAGCGTGCCCGGAGTGAAGGTCGTCATTCCCTCCTCTCCAGAGCGCGCCAAGGGGCTGCTGCTGGCCGCGATCGACGACCCGGACCCCGTCTTCTTCCTCGAGGCCATCAAGCTCTACCGTTCGCAGCGCGAGGCCGTGCCGGAGGGTCATTACACGCACCCGCTGGGCCGGGCGCGCGTGGTGCGCGAGGGGGACGCCGTCACGCTCGTCTGCTACGGCGGCATGGTCGAGGTCTGCTCGAAGGCGGCCGAGGTAGCGGCGCGCGAGGGCGTGGAGCTGGAGGTCATCGACCTCGAGACGCTGGTGCCGCTGGACGAGGCCACGCTGCTCGAGTCGGTGAAGCGCACGGGCCGCATGGTGGTGGTCTACGAGGCGCCCCGGAGCGGCGGTTTCGGCGCCGAAGTGGTGGCCCGCATGGCCGAGGAGGCCATCTACTACCTCGAGGCCCCGCTGCTCAGGGTTGCGGGCTGGGACGCCCCCTACCCGCCCTACACCTCACTCGAGCATCACTACCGCCCCGACGCCAGGCGCGTGCTCGAGGCGGTAAGGAAGGTGCTTTCCACCTAGGCCCTCTAGGCCGCCGCCGCTTGCGCAGCCGGCGCCCCATGCCTTAGTATTTAAGGTACTTCTAAGGTAGTGGCGCCGACAGGCCCACGCGTGAGTGGAGGCAGACGATGGATAAGGAACGCGCTAAGGCACTCGAGTCCGCTTTGTTGCAGATCGAGCGGCAGTTTGGTCGTGGGGCGATCATGCGGTTGGGGGCTGAGCCGGTTGGGGTGTTGGGGTCTGGGGTTATTTCGACTGGGTCTTTGAGTGTGGATGTGGCGTTGGGGGTTGGGGGTTTGCCGCGGGGGCGGGTGGTGGAGGTGTATGGGCCGGAGTCGGGGGGTAAGACGACTTTGGCTTTGCATGTGGTGGCTGAGGCGCAGGCGGCTGGTGGGGTGGCGGCGTTCGTGGATGCTGAGCATGCGTTGGATCCGGCTTATGCGGCGGCGTTGGGGGTGGACGTTGATGAGTTGTTGGTGTCGCAGCCGGATACGGGTGAGCAGGCGTTGGAGATCGTGGAGTTGTTGGTGCGGTCGGGGGCGGTGGATGTGGTGGTGGTGGATAGTGTGGCGGCGTTGACGCCGCGGGCTGAGATCGAGGGTGAGATGGGGGATGCGCATGTGGGGTTGCAGGCGCGGTTGATGTCGCAGGCGCTCAGGAAGTTGACGGGGGTGTTGTCGAAGTCGCGGACGACGGCGATTTTCATCAATCAGATCCGGGAGAAGATCGGGGTGATGTATGGGAATCCGGAGACGACGCCGGGGGGTAGGGCGCTTAAGTTTTATGCGAGTGTGCGGCTTGAGGTGAGGCGTAAGGGGGATGTGAAGGTGGGGGTCGAGCGGGTGGGTAATCGGGTGCGGGTGAAGGTGACGAAGAACAAGGTGGCGCCGCCTTTTCGTGAGGCGGAGGTGGACATCGTGTTCGGTAAGGGGTTCGATAAGTTGGGGGATCTGGTGGCGGTGGCGAGTGATCTTGGGATCGTGGTTAAGAGCGGGTCGTGGTTCTCGTATGGGGACACGCGGTTGGGTCAGGGTAAGGAGCGGGCGGTGGAGTTCATCGCTGCTAATCCCGAGCTGATCGGTGAGATCCGCGGCAAGGTCATGGACGCCCTCAAACTCGGAGGCAAGACCGGCACCACGGCCTCGGGCGACGACGCCGAAGAGGTGGAGGCGATGGAGGCATAGGCCAGTACAAAGTCAAGCGGCGGGACAACCGGACCGGCACGATGGCGTTACTATGGCCCAAGACTCGAGGGGGTGACGAGCGTCACCCCGATTCTGCGGGAAGTCGGGCCCGAGCCATCCACCCTGCTGACGCAGCAGCCTTGCAAGTGTCACCCCGCGAGGCGCGACGGTAAGGCCAAGGCGGTTCCGGACAACCCCTGGAGGTGCGATTACCAAATGGGTGTCACCGTACCGCTGAACCGCCGGCAAGACTCGCTTGCGGCGGACACCATCGTCAACGACTTCTCGCTCGTCGTGGCCACCGCCAACGGCACGGGTAGTCAGACCGCCAACATGACGCTCCTGCGCTCCTTCTTCAAGATGGGCATCCCCGTCCACGGGAAGAACATCTTCCCCTCGAACATCCAGGGGCTGCCCACCTGGTACCACATCCGCGTGAGCAAGCACGGCTACGTCGCGCGCCGGCCGTCCGAACTGCTGGTGGCGTTCAACCCGGCAACCCTGCACGAGGACGTCGCCAACCTGCCCGCCGGCGGAGTAGTGATCCACAACTCCGACCTGCGGCTGCGGCCCGAGCGCGGCGACCTTACCTACTACCCGGTGCCCGTCAAGGAACTCCTCAAGGGCGTCGAGGTGAAGGGCAAGATCAAGGAGTACATCGCCAACATGACGTACGTCGGGGTGGTCGCGCACCTCCTCGGCGTGCCACTCGAGGTGATAGAGGAGGCGCTAGGACACCACTTCGGCAAGCGCCAGAAGCTGGTGGACAGCAACCTCGAGGTCGTGCGCCTGTCCCACTCGTGGGCGGTGGACAACCTACCCAAGAACGATCCCTACCGAGTGGAGCCGATGAACGCCACCGAGGGGCTCATCATGATGACGGGCAACGAGGCGGGAGCCCTCGGGAGCGTGTTCGGGGGCGTCAGCGTTGCGGGCTGGTACCCGATAACGCCGTCCACGAGCTTCATCGACTCGCTGCGCGAGTATCTCGGCAAGCTCCGCGTCGACGAAGAGGGCAGGGCCAGCTTCAGCGTCATCCAAGCCGAGGACGAACTAGCCGCCATCGGCATCGTGATCGGTGCCGGTTGGGCGGGCGCGCGCGCCGTGACCGCCACCAGCGGGCCGGGGCTCTCGCTGATGGCCGAGTTCCTCGGGTTGGCTTACTACGCCGACGTTCCCGCAGTGGTGTGGGACATCCAACGCGTCGGACCAAGCACCGGCCTCCCGACGCGCACCAGCCAGGGCGACGTATCCTTCGCCTACTACCTCGGCCACGGCGACACCAAGCAGGTGCTCCTGTTCCCCTCTTCCATAGAGGAGTGCTTCGAGTTCGGCTACAAGGCGCAGGACTTGGCCGACAGGCTCCAGACCCCCATCCTCGTGCTCTCCGACCTCGACCTCGGCATGAACAACTGGATGGGCCGGCCCTTCGAGTACCCGGACACGCCGCTCGATCGCGGCAAGGTCCTGTCGGCGGAAGAGGTCGCGGAGCTTCCCAACTTCGGTCGCTACCGGGACGTGGACGGGGACGGCATCGCCTACCGCACGCTGCCCGGCAACGAGAACCCTCGGGCCGCCTGGTTCGGGCGCGGTACCGGTCACGACGAGAACGCCAAGTACTCGGAGCGCCCGGAGGACTGGGTGGAGAACATGGCGCGCCTGGCCCGTAAGTTCGACACGGCCAGGAACCTGGTGCCCGCCCCGGTCGTCGACGAGCAACCCGGTGCGAAGCTGGGCATCATCGCTTACGGCACCACGCGCTACGCCATCGAGGAGGCCCGCGACCTGCTCGTTGCAGAGGGCATCCCCACGGACTTCATGCGCCTACGCGCCCTTCCGATCGGCCCCGAGGTCGCCGAGTTCGTCGCCGGCCACGATGACGTGGTGGTCATCGAGATGAACCGCGACGGTCAGCTGAAGGCCATCCTCCGCGACGAGCTTCCCGAGCACGCCGCCAAGCTCGAGCCCATCGCCTTCCTCGACGGCATGCCGCTCACCGCGGCATGGGTCGTGGAGCGCATCAAAGCCCACTTAGGGGAGTGACGAGAATGGACAGACCCGCACCCGCCGTCAAGCTCAACCGCGTTGGGCTCAGCAAGAACGACTACGTCGGTAGCCCCTCCACGCTATGCAAGGGCTGCGGCCACAACTCGGTCGCTGCCCAGCTGGTTCAGATCGCCTACGAGCTCGACCTTCAGCCGCACGAGATCATCAAGCTCTCCGGCATCGGCTGTTCCAGCAAGTCACCCGCCTACTTCCTCGGGCAGTCCCACGGCTTCAACTCCTTGCACGGCCGCATGCCGTCGCTCGGGACGGGCGCCCTGCAGGCCAACCGGACGGTGAGGGCCATCGGCATCAGCGGCGACGGCGACACGGGCTCCATCGGCCTCGGTCAGTTCAAGCACATGATCAGGCGCAACGTGCGCATGGTGTACATCGTGGAGAACAACGGCGTGTACGGCCTGACGAAGGGCCAGTTCTCGGCCACCTCGGAAGAGGGCCACAAGCTGAAGTACGCGGGCACCAACCAGTTCCCGGCGCTCGACCTCTGCATGGAGGCCCTCGCCGCCGGCGCCGGCTTCGTGGCAAGGACGTTCGCCGGTGACGCCAAGCAGGTGCGCGAGGTCATCAAGGCGGGCCTCTCGTATCGCGGCACGGCGGTGATCGACATCATCAGCCCGTGCGTGGCGTTCAACGACGAACCCGACTCGCGCCACAGCTACGCCTACGGTCGTGAGAACGAACGCGCGCTGCAGGAGGTCGGCTTCATACCGGCCGAGGAAGAGATCCTCATCGACGACTACGACCCTGGCACGACCCAGGTGGTCGAACTGCACGACGGCTCGCGCATGACCCTCCGCAAGCTCGAAGCCGACTTCGATACGTCCGACCGCGTGAAGGGCATGGCCCGTCTTCAGCAGGCCGACGCCCTGGGCGAGCTGCTCACGGGCATCGTCCACTACGACGACAGCCGTCCGTCGCTGGCCGAGGTGAGCGGCATGTCCGAGACCCCGCTGTCGGGCCTACCAGACGAGAAGCTGCGGCCCTCGGCCGCCGCCCTGGACTCTCTATTGGCCGGTTACGCCTGAGCCAGGGCGCACCTGACGCCCGCCGCCCTGCCGGCGAGCGTGGCGGGCGGCTACGCGTCGTCTGGGTCAGCGAGACCTTCCTGCCGAAGGTCGACGGCGTCGTCACGCGCCTCACCGCCACGCTTACCGCGCTGGAGAAGTCGGGCCACGAGGTCCTGCTACTGGCGCCCCCCGGCGCGCCCGAGCGTTACGGCGCCCACCGCGTGCTGGCGGCGCCCGGCATGCCGTTCCCCTGGTACCCCGAGCACCGGGCCGCGTTGCCCTCGGCGCGCCTGGCGCGGGCCGTGCGCGAGTTCGAGCCGGACCTGCTTCACGTCGTCAACCCCATCTTCTTCGGCGCCTGGGGGGCGCTACTGGCGCGGCGTGCGCGCCTGCCACTGGTCGCAAGCTTCCACACCGACCCGAAGGTGGTGCACCACTTGGGTCTCGGCCTCGTAAGGCGCCCGCTCGAGGTCCTCGACCGCGAGGTTCACAACCTGGCCCACGTGAATCTGTGCACGAGCCCGCAGATGATCGAGCTGGCGCGCGGCCTCGGCATCAGGCGGGTGCGGCTGTGGCAGAAGGCGGTCGACACGGAGCGCTTCGACCCGCGGTTCCGGAGCGCAGCCATGCGCGTCCGGTTATCCGCAGGGCATCCGGAGGCGCCACTGGTCGTTTACGCGGGCCGCGTGTCGTTCGAGAAACGCGTGGACGTCCTGGCAGACGCCGCCATGGCGCTGGCGGCGGAGGGGGTGCGGTTCGCGGTCGTGGGCGAAGGCCCGGCGCTACCCAACCTCAAGGAGCGGCTGAAGGGAACCGCTACGGTGTTCACGGGATTCCTGCAAGGAGACGAGCTGTCGGAGGCGTACGCGAGCGGCGACGTCTTCGCTTTCCCCTCCACCTCGGAGACGCTCGGTTTCGCGGCGCTGGAGGCCATGGCGGCGGGCGTGCCGGTGGTGGCGGCCGCCGCGGGCGGCCTGCCGCACATCGTCAGGGACGGCGAGAACGGGGTGCTGGTGGCGCCGGGCGACGCGCGCGCGCTGGCGGCGGGCATAAGGCGCCTGCTCGACGACGAGGACCGGCGTGAGCGGCTGGCGCGGGCAGGCCGCGCGGACGCCGAACGGTGGTCGTGGGACGCCGCGACCGCAGACCTGGTAATTCGTTACCGGCAGGCCATGCGGGTGGCGCGGCTCGCCCGGGGTGGGCAGCGCTCCGCCCCGCCGCAACCCGCCGCCTCGGTGGGAAGCCCGCGGGCGCCGGGGGTAGAACCAGAGAGGCGATGAGGCGATTCAGGCGAGGCTGGGCCGCGGCGACTAGACGGCCTCGGCCTCCGGCGCCTTCTCGGCCAACATGAGCTTGAAGGCCTCCATCGACGTTGGGGTGGCCACGACCGTCAGCTTGTCGCCCGCGCTCAGTCGGCTCAAGCCGTCAGGAATTATGGCCACGGCATCGTGGAGGATGCTGACCACGAGCACGTCGGAAGGGATGGGCAACTGGCGGATCTCGAGGCCGACCACGACGCTGTCCTCCGGCACCTCCGTCATGTACACCATCTCGTTGCCGTCGGACATCGGCACGCCCTCACCGCGGCTGAGCCGCTCGACGAACTCGCGATCGAGGATCGTGGGGTCGAGCGTGACGACCCGCTTGCGCAACAGGTTGACGACGGTTTGCAGGTACTCACCCTGATGCACAGGCGAGTCACCCAGGTTCTCGACGGCCGACTCGTAAAGCGTGGGGTACTTCGCCCTGTGGCCCAGCCGTTCCTGCACCATGAAGCTGATGGCCACGGCCAACATGGTGGGCAGGATGAGCTGGTAACCACCGGTCATCTCGGCCACCATGATCAGCGTCGCGAGCGGCACGCGCGCCGCGCCGGCGAACACGGCCGCCATGCCGACCACGGCGAAGGCCTGGGGCGCCGGCGCGGACGTTGTCACTCCGTGAAGCGCGGCGGCCATGCCGCCCCCAAGCATGACGCCCACGTACAGACTGGGGCCGAAGATGCCACCGGAGCCACCGGAGCCGATGGTGAGCGCCATCGTCACGAGCTTGCCCAGCGCCAGGGCCAGCATCAACCACAGCCCCAGGTTCCCGTCTATGGCGAGTTGCATCCAGCCGTAACCGGTGCCCAACAACTGCGGGAAGACCATGGCTATGAGGCCCATGGCCAGCCCGCCGACCGCGGGTTTGAGGTGTTTGGGCATGCGCAACTTGCCGAAGGCATCGCGGATCCCGTAATAGACGCGGGGCATGAGCGCGCCGAGAAGTCCGGCCATGATGCCGAGGAGCGCGTACCAGGGCAGCTCTCGCGCGCCGGTGAAGCCTATCGGTCCGACGAGCTTGAAGAGGGGCGCGAAGCCCGTGAAGCTGCCGCTGATCGCGTAAGCCGTCGCCGCGCCGATGAACGTATACACCAGCACGGCGCTCTCGAACGCCAACCCCGAGTACAGCACCTCGACGGCGAGGATCGCCGTCCCGAGCGGGCTGCGGAAGATGGCGGAGAGGCCTGCGGCCATGCCGACGAGCATGAGGGTGCGGCGCTCGTCGTCCGGCAGTTTGAGCCAGGTGGCCGTGATCGAGCCGAACCCCGAGGCGATCTGTGCGGTGGGACCCTCGCGCCCGGCCGACCCCCCGGACCCGATCGTCAGCGCGCTGGCGATTATCTTGACGATGGGCACCCGGGTACGCACGTAGCCGCCCAGCCTGTGGAACGAGCGAATGGCCGCGTCGGTGCCGTGCCCCTCGGCTTCAGGGGCGACGCTGAAGACGAGGATCCCGGCCAGCAGACCCCCTAGCGTGGTCGAGACGGGTATCAGCCAGTTGAGGAGCGGCAGGGCCGGCGACGCACCCAACTCCGAAGCCTCTTGCGTCGTGAGCACCGGCATGTGCCCGATGCCGACGATAAGCAGGTCGCTGACGCGCTCCACCATCCACAAGAAGAAGTGACTGCCGGCCGCGCCGACGACCCCCACGATGATGCTGAGGAACACGAGGCGTGATGTCTTGTCGAGCTTGAGGAGCCACCTCATGTTTGCCTTCCCTGCACCGACCAAGCCTTCCTGGCCCCGGCCGAGCTGCCGTCCACGAACGTCTGGCGCCGCCGGTACGCCCGGTCAACCCCGGATTCTACGCCCGGTGCGCTCATCTGCGTGGGAGGTGGCCCCGGAAGCCGCGGGAGTTGGCGTCAGCGGTCTTGGCGGAGGGCCCTCCCGGACATGCCCGAAAGGGGTCCGCGGTGTTAGCATCCGCGGCACCGCGATGCTCCTCGCCATCTACCTCCCCGCGACGCTCCTGGCCATCTGCGACGGGTTGCTGATACCCACGCTGCCGGTATTCGTCGAGAGCCTGGGCGCGGGGCTGGCCGTCGTGGGCCTCGTGCTGGCGGCCGAGGGCCTGGGGACCCTGTTGTCCGACGTGCCGGCCGGTCACGTCGTCAACGGGATGCGGCCCCGTCCCGCCATGCTGCTGGGCATCGGCATCGTGACGGTCGCCGCGCTCGCCAGCGCCCGGGCGCCTAGCCTCGCGTGGTTGTTCTTCTTCAGGCTGTTGTCGGGTGCGGGCCTGTCCGTGTGGAACGTCTCGCGCCACGCTTTCCTCGCCGGCGCCACCAGCAGCGCCAACCGCGGCCGGACGATGGGCGTGTTCGGCGGCGTCACCCGCTTGGGCGGCTTCTTGGGGCCGGCCATCGGCGGCCTGTTGGCCAGCGCGGTCGGCCTGCGGGCGCCCTTCTTGCTCTACGCCCTGGTTGGCGCCGGCACCATGGTGCTCCTCGCCTCCATCTTGCCGCCGGACGCCATGCGGACCCCGGCCCACCGGACGGCGGACGGTTGGGGGGAGCGTAAAGCACGCCGCGCCGCCCTTGCCGCCTCGCGGGGCAAGCTCCTCAACGCGGGTGGCGCCCAGCTACTGGGTCAGGCCGTGCGCGCCGGCCGGCGAGTGCTCGTGCCGCTCTACGCCACGCAGGTCCTCGGACTCGACGTCGGAGTCGCCGGCCTCATCGTGAGCGTCTCGAGCCTGGCCGACATGTCGCTCTTCTACCCCGCCGGCCTGATCATGGACCGGCTGGGCCGGAAGTTCGCGATCGTCCCCTCGTTCGTCGTGCAGGCGTTGGGGATGGCCCTCGTCCCGCTGTCGGGTGGGGCCTTCGGCTTGGGCGCCGCGGCGGTGCTCATGGGCGTCGGCAACGGGTTGAGCGCCGGCACCATGATGACGCTGGGCGCCGACCTGGCCCCCAGGGGGGCGGTGGCGGCCTTCCTGGGGCGTTGGCGGCTGGTAGGTGACGCCGGCTTCGTGGCCGGACCGCTGGTCGTCGGGTTGGTGGCCCAGCAGTTGGGGCTCGGCACTTCGGCGCTGGCGGTGGCGGCGATCGGCGCCGGGGCGGCCTCCTGGTTCGCCTTCGGTGTACCCGAGACCCTCAAGCGGCAACCAGCTGAGGCGGCAGTTACTCCCCCCAAGTGAGCCTCAGGACCCGCAGCCAGTTCAGGTAGCCGATCTTGCGCAGGCTCTCGTCGTCGTAACCCGCCTGCGCGAGGGCGTTCATGAGGTTCGGGACGTGAGCCACGTCCTTCACCGCGTCGGGCATGGTGGCGCCGTCGAAGTCGGAGCCGAGCGCCACCCGGTCTATGCCTAGCGTGTCGACGAGGTGATCGACGTGACGCACCATCACGTCCAGCGGCATGTCGGTCTCACGCTTCCCTTCCGGATGGAGGAAGCTCGTGTTGTAGTTGAGGCCCACCACGCCGTCCGATGCCTTCACGGCGGCCAACTGCTCGTCGGTGAGGTTACGGGGCGACGGGCAGACGGCGTGGGCGTTCGAGTGCGTAGCCACCAACGGCTTCTCCGAAAGCTCGGCCACGTCCCAGAAACCTCGTTCGGTCATGTGCGAGAGGTCGAGCATGATGCCGAGCTCGTTGCAGCGCCTGACGAGGGCGCGGCCATGCGGCGTGAGCCCCGGCGCCACGTCGGGGCTGCTGGGGAAGAGGAACGGCACGCCGAAGCCGAACAGGTTGGGCCGGCTCCAGACCGGCCCCAGCGAGCGCAGGCCCGCGGCGTAGTAGGTGTCGAGCGCCAACAGGTCGGGGCCGATGGCCTCGGCACCCTCGAAGTGCATGATGCCCGCCATCACGCCGTCGTCGAAGGCGCGCTCGAGCTCCGCCGCGCTCTTGACCAGCCTGAAGCGGTCCTCGGGGTCGGCGTCCCAGGCCAGCAGTTGGGCAACGCACCTGTCGGCGTGGGCGCGGGCCACGGCGATGTCGACGGCGCCGGCGGGCGCCACGGGGAGGTCGCGGCCCTCGCTGATGTCCTTGTACTTTTCGGGCAGGGGCGCCGACGGCGTCCACACGGCGAAGAAGCCTCCGACCACGCCACCCTCACGGGCGCGGGCGTAGTCGAGGTGACCGTCCTCGTGGCGCGCGAAGAAGTCACGGGTCGGGTCTGCCAAGTGCATGAGCAGCGTGTCGTTGTGGCCGTCGAAGACTGGGATCATGCCCCAGAGGTTACCGCCAACGTGGCCGACCGGGCCGCACTCGATTAAGCTGGCCTGGCGACACGGTTTCCAAGTGCACGCGAGGAGAGTGTGGGTTGGCCGACGACAGTGGCGACAAGCGTAGGACGCGCAAGCGGCGTCAGGCCCGACGGTCCGACAAGGACGAGGCCGGTAGCGGTTTCGGCGTAACCGTCAGGGCCCGCGACCTACCCGTCAAGGCGGAGGTCAAGCGGGTGCGGCGCAAGCCGCGGGCCAAACGGCAGGCGGCCGAGTTGGTCAGCCCGGGCACGGACGGCGCCCAGCACTTCACCGACCCGGACCTGCGGCGCCTTCACTCGCGCGGCTACTTCGACGAGTTCGTCGGCCTTATCAAGGGCGGCAAGGAAGCCACGGTGTTTCTCGTGAGGCGCGGTGAAACGCGCCTGGCGGCCAAGGTGTACGCCGACATCGAGGCGCGCTCGTTCCGCAACGACGCCCCTTACTGGGAGGCGCTGAAGTTCGAGGACGAACGCCTGGCGCGGGCCATCAAGCGCAAATCGCGCGCCGGCCGCAAGGCTCAGGTAGCCCTTTGGGTCATGCGCGAGTACGCGAACCTGTGGCGGCTGCACGAGGCCGGCGTGCGCGTTCCCGTGCCGGCGCTGCCGCCGGAGCCCAGTGCCTGGGCGGCCGCCGGCAGCGTGGTGCTCATGGAGTTCGTGGGCATCGGCGACGAGCCGGCCGAGCGCCTCGCCGACGTCCGGCTGGCGGCCGAGGAAGCCCAGGCGGCGTACGAGCAGGCAGCCGACCTGGTGGTGAGGCTGGCGGCGTTGGGGGTGGTGCACGGCGACCTCTCCACCTACAACCTGCTGTGGCATTCGGGCGAGATCGTGCTCATCGACCTTCCACAGCTCATGGACGTGCGCGTCGGACATGCGGCCCGCGAGCTGCTGGATCGCGACCTGGCCTCCCTCACCTCGTCGTTCAGCGCGTTGGGCGCGACGGTCGACGAGGGGGCGCTGGCCGCCAGGGTCATGGCCGCGCTGCCGCCAGAACCCCCGAGGGAGGACCTGCTGGGCCCTCAGGGTTCCTGAGCAGCACGGCACGGCGCTCCTTGGTTGCGCGTTCGGCGCACGGCAGTTGATAAAGTGGCCCCCAAGTCATTAGCAAGGCGGACGGCGGCGCGCTCGACGAGCGGGCCCCGGCGGCCGCTCCAGCTGGTCGCGCCGCATGGGCGCTAGCCGGCAGCCGTGGAGTCCGCCAGGCTGGGAGGCAACATGAGCCCGTTGGATCCGAAGCGAACCGTACGAGAACTGAAGGAGCTGCGCGCTCTGACGGGCGACGAGAACGGCGCCTGGCGAGTGGCCTGGACGGACACGTGGCTGAAGGCCCGCGAGTTCATGCGGGCCAAGACCGACGCCCTCGGCCTGGAGACGCACATGGACGTCGCCGGCAACGTCTGGTCGACGTTGCCGGGCGAGTCGGACGTCGAGCTGCTGATAGGCGGGCACATGGACAGCGTGCCGGGCGGCGGTTGGCTGGATGGCTGCCTCAACGTCCTCGCCGGCCTGGAGACCGTCAGACGCATCAGCGAGCAGTACGGCGGCAAGCCGCCCGTGACCGTGCGACTCGTCGACTGGGCGGACGAGGAGGGCGCGCGCTTCGGCCGCAGCCTGCTCGGGTCGAGCGCGGCGGGTGGAACGCTCGTGCCGGACGAGGAGCGCGACCGTAAGGACGCCGACGGCGTCCTGCTCGTCGACGCGCTCAAGCGCTGCGGGGTGGACCTGGACCGCATGAACGACGCCCACGCCGAGCTGAAGAAGGCGGGCGCCTACCTCGAACTGCACATCGAGCAGGGGCCGGTGCTGCTCGACCTCGACCTGCCCCTGGGCGTCGTGCTCGGCACCTTCGGGGTAGAGCGTCACGGCATCCACTTCCGCGGCCAGGCCGCGCACTCGGGTTCAACCCCCATGAACCGCCGCCGGGACGCCTTCCTGGCCGCCGGCAAGATGAGCCAGGAGATCTACGAGATCACCGACGACTTGGGCGGCGTCTGCACCATCGGCAGCTGCATCACGCGGCCCGGCATAGTGACCTCGGTCGTGGCCGAGTGCGACATCACGCTCGACCAGCGGCACCTCGACCGCGAGGCGCTCACGAACATGTACCGCCGCGCCGTGGAGGCCAGCGAGCGCTTCGCGGCCGAGGGGAACGTGGAGGTGTCGTGGAGCAACATCTGGGGCATCGACCCCATGCCCTTCCACCCCGACCTGATCGCGCTGGCCGACGAGGCCGTGCGCGAGGCGTCCGGCACCTCACACCAGTTGCCCAGCGGTCCCTTGCACGACGCCGCAGAGGTGGCGCGCGCCGGCATCCCGACGGTCATGCTCTTCGTGCAGAGCCTCTACGGCATCTCGCACAACAAGATCGAGGACACGCGCGAAGAGCACATCGAGCAGTCGGTCGTGGCCCTCGACAGCCTGGCAAGCAAGACCATGGCCTGGCTGCAGCGCTGAGGTGAGGGCCGGCCGCGCCGCTGATCGCCCGTGGCGCGGCAGCGCCGCAGAGGCGCGGCACCGGCCCGGCGGCGTGACACCGCCCCAGCGGCGCGGCACCGCCGCTCCGGCGGCTAGCCCCGCTTGCCCCTGATCCAGTTGCCGATCTTCGCCCTCACGCTCGGCCGGCCGGTTCGGGCCTCCGCCCGGTCGGCGGAGCGCGTGAGCCACAGGCCCGCATTGACCCCCAGGTACCGAAGAGGCTCGGGCTCCCAGTCACGCCAGCGGTGCTGCACCCACGGGAGGCCGGTGCGTTCAGTCTCGCGCCCCAGCGTCAGCTCTGCCAGCGTGCGCCCAGCGAGGTTGGAGAGCGCCACGCCGTCACCCACGTAGCCGCCGGCGAAGCCCAGGCCCGAGGCGGTGTCGTAACTGACGCTCGGACGCCAGTCACGGGGCACCCCTAGCGGGCCGCCCCAACGGTGGCTGATCCGCACGCCGTAGAGGTCGGGGAAGAGCTCCACCAACAACCTGTCGAGGTGAGCGTGCACCACGGCATCGGCGTCGTAGTCGGCCTGGATGGCCGAGCCGAAGTGATACGGCGCGCCCCGCCCCCCGAGCGTCACGCGCCCGTCGGCCGTCCTCTGGCCGTAGATCACCATGTGGCCGTAGTCGGCGAACACCTCGCGGTGGGGCAGCCCGACGGCGGCCAGCCGCGCCTCGTCGAGTGGCTCGGTTGCGATCATCAAGGAATACAGGGGTATCAGGGTGCGGCGCTCGCCGGGCAGGTCGCGCGTGTAGCCCTCCGTGGCCCTGAGGACGCTGCGCGCGGTGGCTGTGCCGGAGCCCCGGGCGCTCTCGAACGTCACGCTGCCCGCCGCGAGCGCGGTGGCGTCGGCATCCTCGTAGATGGTCACCCCCAGGCGTTCGACGGCCACGGCCAGGCCGTTGACCAAGAGGGCCGGCTGCAGGGCGGCGGCGCACGCCATGAAGCTGGCGCCCTGCACCCCGGACATGCCGGTGAGCCGCCGCGCCTCCTCGGCGCTCAGGTACCTGACGTCCTCCGCCGTGAGGCCTAGCGCGTGCTGCTCGGCCACGTCCTCGCGGGCCCGCGCCGCCTGCAGCTCGGAGCGCGCCAGGAGGAGGCGGCCGCCCATCTCGAAGTGGCAGTCGATGCCTTCTTCGTCGCTGACCCGTCCGACCTCGTGGACCGCGTTCATGGCCGCCCGCTGGAAGGCCATGGCATTCTCGCGGCCGTGGCGATGAGCGAGCGTTGCCAGCCCGAGCGGATACTCGGGGTGGCACCAGCCGCCGTTGCGCCCGGACGCCCCGAAGCCGACGTGCTCGCGCTCGAGGACCACCACGCTCAGCGTCGGCTCGAGGTGCTTGAGGTAATAGGCGGTCCACAGGCCCGTGAAGCCGGCCCCGACGATGACCACGTCGGCAGCCACGTCGGCCGGGGGCGGCGTGCGAGTTCGGCCCGCGGGTACCTCTTCCCACCACAGGGGTGATGTCTTGGCTTGGTCTAGCGGCATGCGGGCTCCAAGGGGCCACGGGCGCGGCCTGGTTCGGCTCGCTGTCAGGATAACGCGTACGCCTCGGCGCGTTGACGGCGGTGGCGGTCGCGGGTCGGTCGCCTCACGGCCCCAGCGGTCGCAGGTAGGTCGGCTCGCGCCCCCAGGGGTCGCGGGTAGGTCGTCGCGCCGGCCGGTTGCAGCGGGTGTGAAGTCGTTTGGTGGGCGATGAGGGATTCGAACCCCCGACCCTCCGCGTGTAAAGCGGACGCTCTTCCGCTGAGCTAATCGCCCGGAATCCCCCACTCGGTGAGTGTGGCCCCGGCATTATGTCATAGCCGCCTGCGGCAGGGACACCCGGCGCGGGACCCGAGGGCACCGGTGGCCGGCGAGGGATATCATGGCGCGAGAACCCCCCAGACGAGCGGGCGTCAACTCCGCGCGGACGTTCGGACCGCAGTCGGGCAAAGCATCGACCCTTGGAGAACCGTGAGCAGCGAAAGCAACACCAGCCGTGAGATAGGTGCAGCCGAGCAACCGCCCCAGGTGGCCGACGCGCTGGAGGCGTGGGAAGCGCGCACGCGGTCGCCGCGGCTAGCCTCGAGGTTGGCCCAGGAACTGCTGGCGAGCGGAGTCGAGGGCGGCGTTCGGGACCTGGCCCGGGCCACCTTGGCGGTGGCGAAGTTGGCGCTGAACGAGCCGGCAGTGGCCATCGAGCTGGCGGCACAGGTGTCGGAAGCGGCGGAAGGCGCTTGGGAGCCCGGCCTGCCGGCCGTAGGCGCAGTCGTCACAGAGGCGCGCTTGACCGAACTGCGGGCCGCGTACGTCCTCGACGACGTGGCCGGTGCCCTGCGCCTGGGGCGCGAATCGCTGGTTCTGGCCAAACGTTACGCGCTGCCCCTCCTGGCGGCACGGGCGCACAACGACCTGGCCGCCGTTTACGGCTCGCGCGACCTGCTGGACATGGCCGTCAAGCACCTCAAGACCGGCATCGCCATCTTGGAAGCGGCGGGAGAGCCGGTAGCGCCCTCGCTCCTCACCAACTTGGGCAACGTCTACCTCGACACGAAGCGTCTGGACGAAGGCTTGGCCTGCTTCGAGCGCGGGCGCGCGGGCTTCCTGGCCCGTGACGATCGCTTCGGGGCCGGCATCGCCCGGTCGAACGAGGGGCGGGCGTTGGGCAGGCTCGGGAGGCATAGGGAGGCGATAGCGGCGCTCGAGGAGGCGCTCGGCTGGTTCGCCGAGGTCGAGAATCGACGCTACTACTCGGTGACGCAGGCCAAGCTGGCACAAGCGCAGGCCGACGCCGGCGACAACCTGCTCGCTGAACGGCTCTTCAAGGAGGCCATCGCCGGTTTGGAGGAGCCTCACGACGGCTTCGAGGCCGAGATCCGGGCCGGCTACGGCGATTTCTTGCTGACGACCGGAAGGCCCGCCGAAGCGCTCGAAGAGCTGAGCCTCGCTGCAGAGCTGTTCCGTGCGGCGGACAAGCACAAGGCAGCCCTCGGCCTGGAGCGGCAGATGGCCGCCGCCTTGGCCGCCCAGGGCCGGTTCCATGAGGCGTACGAGACCCTCGACGGTTTCCTGGATGAGCGCGGGCGCACGGAGGCGCACCATAGCAGTCAAGTGCTCACCCTCCTCTTGACACAACTGGAGGTCGGTCTAGGCGACGAGCACGAGCTGAACGTGGTGGCCCGGCAGGCGGTGATCGAGGCCAACCAGAACCTGCGCGAACAGGCCGAGCGCCTGGAGAGCCTGAGCACGACGGACGACCTCACGGGCCTGTTCAACCGCCGCTACTTCCGCGGCAGATTGACCGAGGAAGAGGAGCGCGCCGACCGGCACGGTCATGACCTGGTGGTGGTGCTGGTTGACGTCGACAATTTCAAGAGGGTCAACGACGATCATTCCCATTCGGTCGGGGACGAGGTTCTCGCACGCATGGCTCAGCTATTGAAACGGGCCTTCCGTGCGTCCGACGTGGTGGCGCGCTGGGGTGGGGAGGAGTTCGTCGCGTTGTTGCCCGGCTCCGACAAGGCCGCGGCCCACGAGGCGGCCGAACGGGCACGGGCGCTGGTCGCCGAACACTACTGGGACGAGCTGGCACCCGGACTGGCGATCACCGTGAGCGTGGGGGTGGCCGCGCTTTCCGAGGTTGCCGAAGGTGACCCCGAGCAGCGGGTATCCGACCTCGTGAAGCTCGTCGATACGCGCCTTTACACGGCGAAGCGAGACGGCCGCAACCGCACGCAGGCCTAGGTCGTGGGGCGGGCGTGAACCGAGACCGGGCAACGGTCATCGCCCGTTGGCAGGACCTGGAAACCCCGCCCGGGGGGTATGTGAGCGAAAGTGGAGGGCTCGGAATAAGGGGGAGGTTCAGAGTAAGGTGGGCGCCCGCACCCGAGCGCCCATCTTGGTGACCCCTACGGGATTCGAACCCGTGCCGCAACCTTGAAAGGGTTGTGACCTAACCGCTAGTCGAAGGGGCCAAACTTCAGCCGATCATACCTGGTGGGTCGTGCAGGGCTCGAACCTGCGACCCGCTGATTAAAAGTCAGCTGCTCTACCGGCTGAGCTAACGACCCAGCAGCTCAAGCAGTATTAGATGCCCTCCCGCATGGTGTCAAGCGCGTGTACTGGTCCAGGCTTCTTGAGTCGGGTGGGTGGTTCCTGGTGTGATGGCACTCGTTTGGGTGAGGCTACCGCCAGCGCCGGCGACCTCGATGACCATTCCCTTGTTCCCCTACATATCGCCTGCTAGACTGTTGGCCAAGTCGGTTGTGAAAACGCGCACTAGAGGCGCGCGACTCGCACCAAGGCTTCGAATGGCGATTCGTTCTTGACTCAGGTCAGTGTCGCAACGACGCCGTGCCTGGCACGAAGGGAGCAGACTCCTTGTACCTAGAGGTTCTGATGATGTTCTTGGCGGCCGGGTTCATCGCCGCTGCCGCGTTGGTGGCAGGAGGGCTGGTGGGGCCCAAGCGTCCGGGCGCCGCCAAACTGGCCGCTTACGAGTCGGGCATTCCAGCGGTGGGTTCGGCACGCCAGCGCTTCCCCGTTCACTTCTACCTGGTGGCGATGGTGTTCATCATCTTCGACCTCGAGACGGCGTTCTTCTACCCGCTCGCCGTCAAGTTCAACGCCGCCCCGCAGTTTCTCTTCACCAACGCGATCATCTTCGTGGCGATCCTCGCGGTCGGGTTCTTGTACCTGGTCCGCAAGGGCGTCCTGAACTGGAAATGAGCATGAGCCTACGCGACCTGTTCGAGAAAGACGTGCAAGAACTGGAAGCCGAGGGGATCCTCTTCACCAGCCTGGAGAAGCTGGTGGCCTGGGGCCGCTCCCATAGCCTGTGGCCCGCCACGTTCGGGCTCGCTTGCTGCGCCATCGAGATGATGGCCTCCACCAACCCGCGCAACGACCTGGCGCGCTTGGGTTCCGAGGTGTTCCGCGCCAGCCCGCGTCAGGCGGACGTCCTCATCGTGGCCGGGCGCCTCTCCAAGAAGATGGCGCCCGTCATGCGCCGCGTGTACGAGCAGATGCCCGATCCGAAGTGGGTCATCAGCATGGGCGCCTGCGCCTCGTCCGGCGGCATGTTCAACAACTACGCGATCGTTCAGAACGTCGATTCGGTCACTCCCGTCGACATCTACGTGCCGGGCTGCCCGCCGCGGCCGGAGGCGCTCATCTACGCCGTCGAACAGCTCCAGAAGAAGGTGCGGGGAGAGACCTTCGACGAGCGTGGGGAGAAACTGCCGGTCGTGGAGGGCTGGAAGCGATGACCCACCACGAACCGACTGGCGCTACTAGGGCGCGGGTCTTGGAGTCACTGACCGAGCTCGGGGGTGTGGTCAGCGAGTTCAAGGACATGATCAGCGTGACCCTGAGTAAGTCGAAGGTCATAGAGGGACTCAAGGTGTGCCGCGCGGAAGGGCTCGAGATGCTCACCGACGTGATGGGCATCGATTACCTGACGTATCCCGGCCACCGCGGTAAGCGCTTCGCCGTGGTCTACAACGTTCACGACGTCCACGGCGCCAACAGGCTCTTCATCAGGGTCGAGCTCGACGATGGCGAGAAGGTGCCCACGGCCACCGGCGTTTGGCGGGGCGCCGACTTCCTCGAGCGCGAGACGTTCGACATGCTTGGCATCGAGTTCGAGGGCCACCCGAACCTCCGCAAGATCCTCACGCCGGAGGACCTCGACGGCCACCCCCACCGCAAGGACTTCCCACTGGGCGAGACGCCCACGCTGTTCAACGACGGCCGCTTCATCGATCCGGCGGCGTTTCGTTCGGGGCTCAGGGGCGATGACCCGGGGCTCACGGACTGGAAGGGCGGCGCCCGAGACGGCGTGACGAGCACCCAGGGCGAGCTGCCGGGTGAAGGGGGGACTCAAGGGTGAGCACCAAACCGGTCAACCCACCGCCACCGGCCGAGGCCGATCAACCCGGGTCGTTCTCGACGCGGTTCATGCGCATCAACGTCGGCCCGCAACACCCGAGCACCCACGGCGTGCTGCGGCTCGTGGTGGACCTAGACGGTGAGCAGATCGTGTCGCTCAAGCCGCAAGTGGGCTACCTCCACTCGGGCTTCGAGAAGACCATGGAGAACCGCACGTACCAGCAGGGCGTCACGTACTCGAACCGGATGGATTACCTGCACGGCTTCGCACACGACCTGGCCTACATGCTGGCGGTCGAGAAGCTGATGGACGCGCGCGTGCCGGTGCGCGCCCAGCGCATCCGCGTGATCCTCACCGAGCTCAACCGCATCGCCAGCCATCTGGTGTTCTTCGGCACCACCATGCTCGACATGGGGGCCCTCACGCCGTACTTCTACTGCATGAGGGAGCGCGAAGGCCTGATGGACATCTTCGAGCTCACGTCCGGCGTGCGCATGAACTACGGCTCCTTCCGCGTGGGCGGCCTCTACCGCGACGTCCCCGAGCAGTTCGAGCCCATGGTGCGCGCCTGGCTCGAGGCGTTCCCGAAGCACATGGACGAGTACTTCAACCTCTTCATGGGCAATAGCATCGTCTTGGCGCGAACGCAGGGGGTGGGCGTGGTCACGCGCGAGATGGCCATCGATCACGCCCTCACGGGGCCCAGCGCCAGGGCCAGCGGCCTGGCCCTCGACTTCCGCAAGGCGGCTCCCTACTCGGGATACGAGGACTACGTGTTCGACGTCCCCACCCACGAGGACGGCGACATCTATGCCCGCATTCTCGTCCGCTACGAGGAGATGATCGAAAGCTGCAGGATCGTCTCTCAGGCCCTCGACATGCTCGAGCCCGGGCCGTTCAGGGACCCCGACCGGCGCATCAGCCTCCCGCCCAGGTGGGAACTCGAGGAGTCCATGGAGGCAGTGATCTTCCACTTCAAACTCGTCACCGAGGGCTTCCACCCGCCCCGCGGCGAGGTGTACGTGCCGACCGAGAGCGCCCGCGGCGAACTCGGCTATTACCTGATCAGCGACGGCGGCTCGATGCCTTACCGCGTGAAGGTGAGGGCTCCCAGCCTTGCCAACCTCCAGTCACTCGAGCCCTCGAGCATAGGCGGGCTCTTCGCCGACATGGTCATCAACATCGCCAGCTTCGACCCCGTCCTGGGCGACGTAGACAAGTAAGTGAGCCGATGAGCGAACCAACAGACATCACCCCGTTCTTCGCCGACAAGCAGGAGTTCGTCGCGGAGGTCCTTTCGCGCTATCCGGACGAGGGCCGCAGGAGCGCCATCATGCCCCTGCTTTGGGAAGTGCAGCGCACGGAGCTGTACGTGAGCGATTCTCGCGTGAGGGAGATCGCGGAGATAGTCGACACCACCGCCACGGAGGTGAAGGGTGTCCTCTCGTTCTACAGCACCTACCATGAGCAGCCCGTGGGCAAGTTCCACGTGCAGATCTGCTCCACCCTCTCGTGCGCACTGGCAGGCGCCGACGAGATGTACGACTTTCTGGTGGAGGAACTGGGGATCGTCCACGGCGAAACGAGCGCCGACGGTCATTTCAGCCTGCAGAAGGTCGAATGCGTCGGTTCCTGCGGCACCGCGCCGGTGTTGCAAGTCAACGACACGTACTACGAGCGCGTTGGGCGCGGGCGCTGCCAACACCTCTTGGACGCCTTGAGACAGGGCGAGATGCCGGCCCCATGGCGCGAGCGGGGTGGCGATACCGAGGGCGCCGAGAAGCCCGCCGCCTTGGACCACACCGCCGCACCCGGCGACCGAAGAGGGGAGGGGTGAGGTGAGCGACCAGCCAACGGAGGGCGCCAAGCCGGCCCCGATCGTCAGCCGCCACGACCCGCGCTACGAGGTGACCATGTACCGCTACGTGGGCGTCGATGGCGCGCACAAGCTCGACTTCTACCGGTCTCACGGTGGCTACGAGGCTGCGCGCAAGGCCCTCACCGAGATGACGCCCGCGCAGGTGATCGACGAGGTCAAGGCCTCGGGCCTCAGGGGCCGAGGTGGCGCCGGCTTCCCGACGGGCGTCAAGTGGTCGTTCATGGCCCCGCCCGACGGCAAGCCCCGCTACCTCGTCTGCAACGCCGACGAGTCGGAGCCCGGCTCGTTCAAGGACCGCTACATCATGGAGGACGACCCGCACCAGCTGATCGAGGGCATGATCATCGCGGCCTACGCCATGCACGCGACCTCCTCCTTCCTCTACGTCCGTGGCGAGTACTACCTCGGCTACGAGCGCACCCTGGCCGCCATCGAAGAGGCCCGCGAGGCTGGGTTCCTGGGTGAGAACATCCTCGGCACCGACTTCTCCTTCGACATCGTCATGCACCGGGGCGCGGGCGCCTACATCTGCGGCGAGGAGACGGCCCTCATGAACTCCCTGGAGGGGTTGCGAGCCACCCCGCGCCTCAAGCCGCCGTTCCCGGCCGCGGCGGGCATGTACGGGCGGCCCACCACCATCAACAACGTCACGACCCTGACCAGCGTCGTGCACATCATCAACAAGGGCGCGGCCTGGTTCGAGTCCATGGGCACCGACGACAGCAAGGGCACCAAGCTTTACCAGATATCCGGGCCCGTGAAGCGCACGGGCGTGTACGAGATGCCGATGGGCGCGAGCTTCCGAGAACTCATCTACGACTTCGCCGGCGGCCCCACCATGGAGCCCAAGGCGTTCATCCCGGGCGGCTCCTCCACGCCCATGTTCCCGTGGGAGGACCGCTTCCTCGACATGCCCATGGACTACGGCACGCTGGCCAAGAACGGCTCCATGCTCGGCACGGGCGGAGTCATCGTCATCCCGCGCGAGAAGTGCATCGTGAACGCGCTTTACAACGTGGTGCGCTTTTACAGCCACGAGTCGTGCGGCAAGTGCACCCCGTGCCGCGAGGGCGTGGGGCACTGGCTACCCCGCATGTACCAGAAGCTCCTGGCGGGGCAGGGCAGCTTGGCCGACGTGGAGCTGTTGGAGAGCGTTGCCGGCAACATCAGGGGCAACGCTTTCTGCCCGCTGGCCGACGCCTGCATCATGCCGGTCCAGGCTAGCCTCAAGTGGTTCCACGACGAGTACGAGTACCTGGCGACCAACGGCAAGTCCAAGTACGCCAAGAACGACTGGTGGCAAGCATGAAGGTACGCATCAACGGCCTCGA
This sequence comes from Truepera sp., assembly GCA_032027045.1. Classification (NCBI taxonomy): domain Bacteria; kingdom Thermotogati; phylum Deinococcota; class Deinococci; order Trueperales; family Trueperaceae; genus Truepera; species Truepera sp. The sequence goes on from JAVSMU010000001.1 coordinate 610,760, forward strand.
GATGGACTTCCCCGCGGGCACCAGCGCCATCGACGCGGTCTTCGCCGCGGGCAACGACGTCCCCTACTTCTGCTCGCTGCCCTACATGTCGCCGATCGGCGCCTGCCGGATGTGCTTGGCGAGGGTCGGCGCGCCGCGCAAGGACAGAGACGGCAGCTGGATCCTCGACGAGGAGACGGGCGAGCCCAAGATCTTCTGGTTCCCGAACCTCATGGCCACGTGCACGACGCAGGTCATGGAGGGCATGGTCATCGACACCGAGTCGGAGCGGGTCAAAGACGCCCAGAACGGCATGGTCGAGTTCCACCTCATCAACCACCCGCTCGACTGCCCGGTGTGTGACAAGGGCGGCGCCTGCGAGCTGCAGGACCGCTCCTACGAGTACGGCAACGGCCTCTCGCGCTTCGAGTTCGACAAGCGCCACACGGAGAAGCACCACCCGCTATCCGACCTCATCACCCTGGACCGCGAGCGCTGCATCCACTGCAAGCGCTGCGTGCGCTTCTTCGAGGAGGTCCCCGGCGACGAGCTCCTCGACTTCATCGATCGCGCCAACCACACCTACATCGGCACCGCCGATCCGGGCCTGCCCAACAACTTCTCGGGCAACATCGTCGACGTCTGCCCGGTCGGGGCCCTGCTCGACGCCTCGAGCCGCTTCCGGGGCCGCAACTGGGAGTACGACCACATCCGCACCACCAGCATGGACGACGCCACTGGCGCCGCGCTAATCGTCGACGCCCGCACCGGGCGCATCGAGCGCATCACGCCGGGCCTCAACCCGGACGTCAACAAGACGTGGATCGACGACGGCGTGCGCTTCGGTCACGAGTACTGTGACGCCCCCGGCAGGCTGACCACACCGCTGCTACGTCGCCAGGGTGAGCTCGAGCCCGTCAGCTGGGAGGAGGCGGCGGCCTTCATAGCCGGCCGCCTCGAGGGCCTGAGCGGCAAGGACGTCGGCGTCGTGATCCGGGCGGACTCGACCCTCGAGGAAGGCGTGGCCGCCATGGCCCTGGCCGAGGAGCTGGGCACCGGGCAGCTCGATCACGCCCCGCGGCCCGCGGCCAGCCTGATCGCCGCGAGGGGCGCCGCCACCATCACCGACCTCGCCACGGCAGACGCCATCCTGGTCGTCGGTGACGTGACGGAGGAGGCCGGCATCCTCGACCTGCGCATCAAGGATGCCCTCAAGGGCGTTACCCCGCCGACGCTCATGGCGCACGGGGTGCCCATCGCGGACCTGCGCCTCAAGGAACGCATGCCGCGTAGGCGCGAGATCCTCACCGTGGCCGCGCCCTACCGCGTCGACCTCATGCGCCACGCGGGCAGCGCCGCGCGCTACCCGGTCGGCGGTGAGGCCGCCTTCTTCCGCGCGCTCTCGAAGCTCGCGAACGACGAGACCGCCACGCTTGACGCCGAAGAGGAGGCCGCGACCGGCCTCACGGGCGAGGCCGCTCGGGCCCTGGTTTCCCGCCTGACGGGGGCCAAGAACGGCGTGCTCGTCATTGGCGGCTTCGTGCTCGCCCGCCGCGAGGCCGCCGACGCCGCCCGCGCCTTCGCCAAGGCCGCCGGCGTCAACGAGTTGGCCGTGGGGCCCATGGCAAACAGCTACGGCCTCGAGCTCCTGGGGGTGCTGCCAAGCCACGAGCGTTACGGTTACAAGGGCATGCTCGAGGGCGCCAAGGCCCTCATCATCTCGCAGCTCGACCCGGCCCAGGACGAGGACCTCAAGGAGCGCCTGCGCGACAAGGAACTGCTCGTGGTGCACGACATATTCCTCACCGATACGGCGCGCTTGGCCGACGTGGTCCTGCCGGCCGCCAGCGTCTACGAGCGCGACGGCACAGTGGTAAACCTCGAGGGCCGGTTCCTACCGGTGCGGGCGGCGCCCGTCGACTCCGGCAGCAGCACCGACCTCACGGGCGTCGTGCGCGCCATCGGCGAGGCGCTGGGCAAGCGCCTGGACGGGCGCAGTGTGCGCTCGGCCCGCAGGAACCTCAAGAAGCGCTTCGACCTCGACCTGGCCGAGCTCCCCGACGTCGGCACGCTGCCACGTCTCAAGAGGCCGACTCCGGCCAAGGTCGTGACGCAAGAGCCTGCTGCCAAGTCCGGCAACGTACTGGTCGTGCCGAGCATGGCCCGCACCGAGTTCCTGCCGCTCAACCCGCACCTCTCCGCCGCCGTCGGCGGCCCGCGCCTCAGGGTGCACCCCGAGGACGCCGCCGAGCACGGGCTCGCCGACGGCGTTGCCGTCAGGCTCAAGGTCGGCGGCACCTGGCGCCAGGCCGTCGTGAGCGTCACCGACGCGGTTCCCAAGGGCCTCATGACCGTCCCTAGCCTCCCCGAACAGCCGGTGGGACTTGCCCAAGCAGACCTTGCCGGCGCGGTCGTGGAGCAACCCAGGGTAGAGGTGGCCTCGTGACCCACGACCCCCTATGGGTTACCTTCATCAAGGCACTGGTGCTGTGCGTGGTGCTCCTTGGCGCCTTCGCCTACATGACGGTGATAGAGCGCAAGCTCCTCGGCCGCTTCCAGCACCGCTACGGTCCCAACCTCACGGGTCCGGGCGGGTGGCTGCAGCCGATAGCCGACGCCATCAAGACGATCTTCAAGGAAGACCTGGTGGTGACGGCGGCCGACAAGTTCGTGCTGGTGCTGGCGCCCGCCATCAGCATCGTGTTCGCGCTCTCCGCCTTCGGAGCCATCCCCGCCGGGCCCGCCGGTAGCCTCTTCGGCCTCAACCCGTGGGTCATGGACCTCGACATCGGCATCCTCTACATCTTCGCCGCCACCTCGCTCGGGGTCTACGGCATCTTCCTGGGCGGCTGGGCCGCCAACAGTAAGTACGCCCTGCTGGGCAGCCTCCGTTCCAGCGCCCAGATAATCTCTTACGAGCTCGGCCTTGGCCTCAGCGTGCTTGCCGTGATCATGGTGGCGGGCACGCTGAACCTGCGCGAGATCGTGGAAACGGGCATCTGGTCGGTGAGCCCCTGGCTCTGGCCTGGCCTGGCCCTGGCGTTCGTGACGTTCGTCATCAGCGGCACTGCCGAGGTCAACCGCACACCATTCGACCTTCCCGAGGCCGAGCAGGAGCTGGTGGCCGGCTACCTGACCGAGTACTCCTCGATCAAGTGGGCGCTATACCAGATGGCGGAGTACGTGAACATGATGACCGCCGCCGCGTTCATAAGCACCCTGTTCCTAGGTGGCTATCGCGGTCCGGCGTTCCTCGACGCCATCATCCCCGGCGTCTCGGGGTGGCCGATAATCTGGCTGGTACTGAAGATGGCCATCTTCATGTTCCTCTTCATCTGGCTCAAGGCGACCTTGCCGCGGTTGCGCTACGACCAACTCATGCGCTTCGGCTGGCTTTACGTCTTCGAGTTCGCGCTGCTGGCCGCTTTGGTCACCGGGGCGGTGATCGCCTATGTCATCTGAGGCCAGGAGAGGCCCCGAAGCTGGGCGCCGCGCCAACACGGCGCGGCACGGAGGTAAACGCTCATGAGCGTCATCGACATTGCCAAGGGGATGGGACTGACCCTCGGGTACCTGTTCAAGCGGCCGGTCACCGTGCAGTACCCGCGCGACAAGATCGTCATGCAGGCGCGTTTCCGCGGCCGGCACCACCTGTTGCGCCACCCCGACACCGACCTCGAGAAGTGCATCGGCTGCTCCTTGTGCGCCGCCGCTTGCCCCACCTACTGCATCTACGTCGAGGCCGCCGAGAACGACCCGGATGACCCCGTTTCGCCCGGCGAGCGCTACGCGAAGATCTACGAGATCAACATGCTGCGCTGCATCTTCTGTGGCTTCTGCGAAGAGGCTTGCCCCACGGGCGCGGTCGTGCTGGGGCACGAGTTCGAGCTGGCCGACTTCAAGTACGAGGACTTCGTCTACCGCAAGGAAGACATGCTCGTGGGAACCAAGGGCAGCAAGTGGCAGCGCCGGGAGGCCGAGGCCAAGGACAAGGACGTTCGCCTGGGCTTCAATGCCGACCACCGCGCGGAGCTGGAAGGCGTGGACTACTAGGATGGTCGGCTTCATCGTCCTGGCTGTGATCCTGGTAGCCGGGGGCGTCGGCGTCGTCTTGCTGCGCCAACCCGTGCACGCTGCCCTGTCACTGGTGGCTACCTTGCTCGCGCTCGCCGTCACTTACGTGACGCTCCAGGCGCACTTCCTGGCCGCCATCCAGGTGATCGTGTACGCGGGCGCCATCTTGGTGCTCTTCCTCTTCGTCATCATGCTTCTCAACGTCGGCGGCGAGACGGCGAAAGACCGCCTGGCGTGGCTCAAACCCGCCGCCTGGGTCGCCGGCGGCATCACCGCCGCCGCGGTAGTGGCGGTCGCCGTCTTGAGCCGCACGCCGCTGCCCGAAGCGGCCGTGGTGAACGCCGCGCTCGGCGGCGGGAACGCAGACAAGATCGGCGAGCTGCTGTTCAGCGATTACCTGCTGGCGTTCCAACTCGTCGGCGTCTTGCTCATGACCGGGGTGGTGGCGGCCGTGAGCCTGGTACAGCGGGCCGCTCCCGAGACCCGCCCGCAACGCGGCCCAGCCGCCCGGGGTGCGCCTCACGAACCGTTCCTCGGGGTGAGGCACCCCGAAGAGCATGCCGGCGACGTCGCCCACGGGAGCCACTGATGGTGCCGACCGAATACTACGTAGGGCTCAGCGCCATCCTCTTCGCGCTCGGGAGCGTGGGCGTGCTCACGCGCCGCAGCGCCATCATGCTGTTCCTGTCGGTCGAGCTCATGCTCAACGCCGCGAACCTGGCCATGGTCGCGTTCGCCCGCGGCTGGGCGGCCAGCGGCTCCAAGACGGCGCTAGACGGCCAGACCGCCGTCTTCATAGTGTTGGCCATCGCCGCCGCCGAGGTGGCGGTGGGTCTCGGGATCCTGGTCGCCATCTTCCGTAATCGGGTCAGCACCAACGTGGACGAGCTCGCGGAGGTACGCGGATGAACGACCTCGTTGCCTGGGCGTCCCTGGCCCCCTTACTTGCGCTCGTCGGCTCGCTCATCAACGCGTTCTTCGGGCGCAGCCTCAAGGAGCCCGCTCCCGGGATCATCGCCAGCGTGGCGGTCGGGCTCGGCTTCGTGCTCTCGCTCCTCGCCTTCTTCGGGATCGCCGGTACGGGCGAGGCGGTACGGGTCGGCCTGTGGGACTTCCTTAGGGCCGGCGACCTCGAGCTCTCGTTAGGCTTCCACCTCGATCAGTTGAGCGTCCTGATGATGCTCATCATCACCGGGGTCGGCTTCTTGATCCACGTGTACTCCATCGGTTACATGCACGGCGACGACGGTTACTCGCGCTACTTCGCGCAGATGAACCTGTTCGTGGCGTCGATGCTCGTGCTCGTCATGGCCGACTCCTTCGTCTTCATGTTCGTGGGCTGGGAGGGCGTGGGCGTCTGCTCTTTCCTGCTTATCGGCTTCTGGTACAAGGACCTCGCCAACGCCAGCGCCGGCCGCAAGGCCTTCATCGTCAACCGCGTCGGCGACTTCGGCTTCCTGGTGGCGATGTTCCTCACCTTCAAGGTTTTCGGCACCCTCGACATCCAGACGGTCAACGCCATGGCGCCGACCATGCTCTACGGCTCCGCGGCGCTAACTGGCATCGGCCTGCTGTACCTGCTGGCCGCGACCGGTAAGTCGGCACAGCTGCCCCTTCAGGTGTGGCTACCGGACGCCATGGCGGGCCCGACTCCCGTCTCGGCCCTCATCCACGCGGCCACCATGGTCACGGCCGGCGTATACCTCATAGCGCGCACCAGCGCCGTTTACGCCGTCGCCCCCGGCGCCCTCGCCACCGTAGCTTGGGTCGGGGTCCTCACCGCGCTCATCGCCGCCATCGCGGCCGTGGGTCAGACCGACATCAAGCGCGTGCTCGCCTACTCGACAATCTCGCAGGTGGGCTTCATGATCGCCGCCGTCGGCGCCGGCGCCTACTGGGCCGGCATCTTCCACGTCTTCACGCACGCCTTCTTCAAGGGCCTGCTGTTCCTGGCCGCGGGCTCCGTCATGCACGCGCTGGGCGGGGAGCAGGACATGCGCAAGATGGGCGGCCTGGGCAAACGCATGAAGATCACCGGCACGACGGCGCTGATCGCGACGCTCGCCATCGCCGGAGTGCCGTTCCTCTCGAGCTTCTTCAGTAAGGACGCCATCCTCGCGGCTACCTTCACGAGCGGCGCTCTAGCCGACGCCGGCGGTGGAGTGCTTTACGCGCTGCTCCTCATAACGGCCGGGATCACGGCCCTGTACATGTTCCGCTGGTATTACCTCGTCTTCGCCGGTCCCGAGCGGCTCGATCGCGGCGCAAGCCAGCGGGTTCACGAGTCGCCCGGCGTGATGACGGTTCCGCTCGTCGTCCTCGCGATCGGCAGCGTGCTCGCCGGGTACGTCGGGCTGCCCGCCTTCCTGACCGACAACCGCATCATGAACTGGCTGAGCCACTCCACGACCACCGGCGAGTTCACGCACCTCGGCGTCGCCACGGAGTGGCTGATGCTGCTTGGCGCGGTCGTGGTCGCCTTCATCGGCTTGGGCGTGGGTTACTGGGTCTATGTCGTGGGCAAGGGCGCGCTCGTCAAACGCCTCGACAACACCCCGATCGCGGGCGCCTCACGCGGCGCGTTCGGCTTCGACGCGCTCTACAAGGCCGTCTTCGTAGACACCGGCAGCGGCGCGGCCGAAGCGGTCACGCTCCTCGATCGCGAGGTGGTCGACCGCGGCTTCGTCGGACTCGGCGGTGTGGCGCCCCTCCTTGGCGGGCTGATAAGGCGCTGGCAGTCCGGGAACGTGAGGGCTTACGCCTTCGCCATGCTGCTCGGCGCGGCCGGCCTGACGCTGGTCGCCGCCCTGGTTGGGGTGCTCAAGTGATTGCCCTCCTGATGGTCCTCGTCCCGCTCGCGGCCGCCCTCTTGGTGATGCTCGCTCGCAACTCGCTCGGGCTGGCGCGCGTTATCGCCGTAGCGGGGAGCGTGGCCACCCTGGTGCTTGCGGTGTTGCTGCCGGATAGTCGCGGTTTCGACGCACAGTGGTTGCCGGGCATAGGCGTGAGCTTCAGCCTCGAGGGCAACGGCGCTGCTGCGGTCCTCACGTTCGCGGCGGCCCTCATGATGATCCCCGCCGTGCTGGTGGCCACTACCCGCGTGGAGAAGGGCGCCGGCGGCTTCGCCGCGCTGCTCCTGGTGGCACTCGCCGGGCTCAACGGCATCTTCATGGCCAAGGACCTCGTGCTCTTCTACATCTTCTGGGAGGCGACGCTGATCCCCGGCCTCCTGCTCCTGGGCATCTACGGTGGAGAGAGGCGCCGCGAGGCCACGGTCAAGTACCTCGTTTACGCCGTCACCGGCTCGTTCTTCATGCTCGTGAGCATCCTGGCGCTCAAGGCACTCTCCGGCGCCCCGTCGTTTCACATCGTCGACCTCATGCTGGTCACGCCGAACCTCCCCGTTGCCACCCAGACCTGGCTGTTCGTGGGGATGGCGCTCGGCATGGCCGTCAAGTTGCCCCTATGGCCGCTTCACTCGTGGCTCGTCGACCTGAACGAACAGAACCACCACTCCGGCGCCGCAGACGTGCTGGGCTCGCTCTACAAGGTGGGCTCGTTCGGCTTCTTCGCCTGGGCGTTGCCGCTGCTGCCTGCCGGCGCAATCCGCGTGGCGCCCATCCTGTTGGCGCTGGCTGTGGTGACGGCGATCTACGGTGCGCTTGGCGCCGTGGGTAGCAAGCACCTCAAGCGCTTCCTGGCGTACGGTTCGCTGTCACACATGGGCATCATCGGCGTGGGGGTGTTCGGCATGCACTTGAGCGGCCTGAACGGCGCCATGTACTTCCTTGCCGCCCAGATGATCTCGACCGGCGGCCTCTTCCTCATCTTCGGCATGCTGTACCACCGCCGGCGCTCGTACGACATGGCCGACTACGGCGGACTGGCAAGGTCGGCGCCCGCGCTGGCCGCGTTCTCGCTGTTCCTGATCTTCACCTTCATCGGCGTGCCGGGACTGTCGAACTTCCCCGGTGAGTTCACCTCGCTCCTGGGTTCCTTCCAGGCGACGCCGTGGCCGGCCGCCATCGCCACCTTGACCGTCATCGTGGCCGGCGTGTACGGCGTGAACCTCTACCAGAAGCTGTACCAGGGTCCGACCGACGTGCGCGTGCCCGACTTGGACGTCCTGGAGATGTACGTCCTGCTGCCGGTGGTCGTCGGCGTGCTCTGGTTCGGGCTGCTGCCCGCTCCTCACATGGAGCGCATCGAGACGCAGGCACAGGTCGCGACCATGCAACTCGAGCGCGCGACGCTGCCGCCCGGTGGACCGACGCTTAGCGACGTGGGAGGTGCGCGGTGACCTTTCCAGGCGTGATCGACATCAACTGGACACTGCTGGCTCCCGCCATCGCCCTGCTGGTCACTGCGGCGGTCACCCTGTTCTTCGCCCTGTTCTCGCGCGATTCGCGCGGCGCGGCCGCGGTGGCCCTGATCGGCATCCTGACCTCCATGGTGTTCGCCCTGGTCCAGTTGATGGAGGGCAACCAGACCGCCTCCAGCTTCGGACTGCGCTACCTGGGCGACGTGCCCGCCCTGACGCTTACCCTCGTGATCCTGTTGGGCACCGCGGTGGCCGTGCTGGTCAGCTGGGACCAACTTGGCCGCGGGCAGATGGCGCAACCCGAGTACTACCCGCTCATGCTCCTATCGGCCTTTGGCGCCGTGATCATGGCGTCTGCAGGCGACCTCATCACCCTGATCCTGGGGCTCGAGATAATGTCGCTGCCCGTTTACGCCTTGTCTGCGTGGCGCACCGGTGACCGGCAGTCGGAGGAGGCGGGCATCAAGTACTTCCTGCTCGGCGCCTTCGGGTCTGCCACGCTCATCTATGGCGCTGCGCTCGTCTACGGCGCCAGCGGATCGTTCGTGTACGGCGACGTCGCGGCCGCCCTCGCCGGCGGCAACCTCCCGCTCCTCGCCACCGCCGGCGGGGCGTTGGTGCTGGCGGGCCTTGGCTTCAAGGCGGCGCTGGCGCCGTTTCACCAGTGGGCGCCGGACGTCTACACGGGCGCCCCTACCGTGGTCGTGACCTACATGACCGTCGTCATCAAGATCGGCGCGTTCGCGGCGCTGCTGCGCCTGGCGACCGTCGTCTTCCCGGTGCTCCAGCCGTGGCTGCTCACCGCGCTCGCGATAATGGTGGCGCTCACGCTGGTGGTCGGCAACTTCTCCGCCCTAATGCAGCGCGGCGTCAAGCGCATGCTGGCCTACTCGTCGGTGGCGCACGCGGGTTACGTCGGCCTGGCCCTTTTGGCCCCCGATCACGGCGGGGTGTCGGCGGCGGCCTTCTACCTGACCACGTACGCCTTCATGAACGCGGGCGCCTTCGCTGTGCTGACCCTCGTTGCCGATGCCAACGATCACGGGGATGACCTCGAGCGCTTCGCCGGGCTCGGGCGCAAACGCCCATGGCTTGCTGCCGTGATGACCCTGTTCATGCTCAGCCTCGGCGGCATCCCGTTCCTGGGCGGCTTCTCGGGCAAGGTGCTGGTGTTCCAGGCCGCGATCGACGCCGGCTACATCTGGCTGGCGGTTCTCGGCATAGCCACCAGCATCGTCGCGCTGGTGTACTACTTCCGCGTCATCGGCTACATGTACTTCCGCGAGAGCGCGTACGAACCGCCCGCCTTCAGGTCCTCGCCCACGCAGATCGCAATCGTGGTGGCGCTGGCCGGCACCGTGCTGCTCGGGGTCTTTCCGGGCTGGTGGCATACGCTCCTCATGAGCGGTCCGCGCCTGATCGCCGGATTCTGAGTTAGACGGGGTAGGCCCGACGCAAGTGGGACCGGTGGCGGTACGCGCTGCCGGTCCCGCTCTTCGCTGGGCCGCCTAACGCACCGTCGAAGCCGCTCTTCGCTCGGCCGCATAACGCACCGTTGGTACGGCCGTTCTTTCGAACTGGCGCCGGTAAGAACGCCGTCACATACGGTGCCTTATCATCTCACCAACCCCATCGACGGCCGGGCCGTCCAGATCGCGGGGAGATGGGAAGAACCTTGCTGTGACCGTCAAAGCTGCGCCTTATCATGCGCGGGTGGTTGACCTGACCGGAATGCGCATCCTGCTGGTGGATGACGAGGAACCGGCGCTGATACTCATGCGGGGGCTACTGACCCGTGCCGGCTACAGCGACGTACGTGTCTGTGACGATCCCACCCTCGCGGCGGAACGGTTCATCGCGGAACGCCCCGACCTCCTGGTCATAGACCAGCACATGCCTCGCCTCGACGGTTTGGGCGTGCTGGAAGAGCTGGGTCCGCGGCTCCCGGACGCGTTTCCCGTGCTGATGATAACGGGCGACCTGCGTACTGAGCTGCGTGAGGAGGCGCTCTCGAGTGGCGTCAGGGACTTCCTGACCAAGCCCCTGAAACCAGTCGAGACGCGGCTGCGCATCAGGAACCTGCTCGAGATGCGCCATTACCAGCTCGAGCTCGAGAACCAGAACGACCGCCTCGAATCGGCCGTGCGCCGCCGCACGCAGGAACTCGAGCACTCGCAGCTCGAGATGCTCGTGCGCCTGGCACGCGCTGCCGAGTACCGCGATGACGACACGGGCGAGCACACGTGGCGCGTAGCACACGTGTCCGGCGTCATCGCGAGGGAGATGGGCATGGCGCCGTCCAAGGTCGAACTGCTCCTGCGCGCCGCGCGCCTACACGACGTCGGCAAGATCACCATCCCGGACGGCATCCTCCTGAAGGCCGGGCGGCTGACGCCGGAAGAGTTCGCGGTGGTGAAGGGGCACGCCAAAGCCGGCGCCGCTCTCCTCGCCGGCAGCCGCTCACCTATGATGCGCCTGGCCGAGCTGATCGCGCTGACGCACCACGAATGGTGGGACGGCAACGGCTACCCCAGCGGGCTCAAAGGCGATAACATCCCCATCGAGTCGCGCATCTTGAGCGTGTCCGACGCCTTCGACGCCCTTACTCACGACCACGCGCACCGCAAGGCAGTGAGCGGGGCGGAGGCAGCGGAGGAGATCCGCCGCGGCTCGGGCACGCAGTTCGATCCCGAGGTGGTGCAGGCTTTCGACCGCGTGTTCGTGGCCGGGGCGCTTACCGCCAAGCTGCCCGACGAGTGAGGGCCTAGGTTCGTCGAACCTCTTCGGTGGCCCCGGCCCCAGGCGTGGTTGGCCGGCCGCGGGTACGGTACTCCGGGGATTCAGGCGCTAAAGTAGTCACCCTATGAGCAACGATTACGGGCGCCTGATGGCGCTTCTGGAAGACATCGATCCCATCGAGGTGCTGCAGGCCACGCCGGTACGCCTCTCCGAACTCGTGGCGGGCATGAGTGTGGCGGACCTCGACGAGCCGTACGCTCCGGGTAAGTGGCGCCGGCGCTACGTGGTGGCCCACCTGGCCGACGTAGAACTGGCCACCGCATGGCGCCTACGCCAGAGCGTCGCTGCGCCCGGCATCGAACACGTGCTCTACGACCAGGACGTGTGGGCGGAGCGCTACGAGCGCTTGGATCCAACGCTCGCGCTGGAGGCCTTCCGCGCCACACGGGCCTGGAACCTGGCCTGGCTGGCCGGCCTGACCCTGCAGGACTGGTTGACGGAGGGCGTTCACCCGGAACGTGGCCCCGAGAACGTGGACCAGATGGTGAGGTACTTGGCGGGCCACGACCTGAATCACTTGGCCCAACTCGAGACCCTCTAGGCGCCTTCCAAGCGCGAGGCGGCCACGACGAACCAGACCAGAGCCGCCAGCATCGTCCCCATGGCGACGAACGTGAACCAGGGTGACAGGCCGGCCGCTTGGCCTAACGCCACGCGCACGCTGCCTACCGTCAGGAAGCCGAACACGAGGCAGACGCTCGCCTTCATCGCTATCAGCAAGCGCACCAGTAGCGTGCCGAGGCGGTCGACGTTCCCTTCGGTGACCGTTAGCGACGAGTTCCAGTACTTGGCGGGCATCAGTCTAAGGATGGGCCGTACGACCATGAAGAACGCGTACATCCCCAACTGAACCCAAACCAGTTCCCAGACCTCGTTGCGAGGGCCGAAGCGATCGGGCCGGCCGGCGCCGTCGAAATGAGTCGGTACTTCGGCGGGCAAGCTTGACCAGACGCTCAACGTGTATGCAACGGTGATGACGACGGCAATCAGGGCGACGCCTTCGAGGAGCCAGTCGACCTGCTCGAGTGGCGCGGACAGGCTTGCCTTCAAACGCTGCTCGAGTTCCGGTGAGATGCGCATCCGCAGCACGCTAACGTGGGCGGCTCCGAAGGGTCAAGAACGGTTGGGTGCGCGTGATATCGTCAGCCGTCATGAGTATCGAACGCACCTTCGCAATGATCAAGCCGGACGGCGTCAAGCGCCACCTCGTCGGCGATATCGTCTCTCGCATCGAATCCAAGGGTTACCGCATCGTGGCCCTCAAGCAGATGGAGATCAGCGCCCAAACGGCCGAACGCCATTACGGTGAGCACGCCGGCAAGCCCTTCTTCGACGGCCTGGTGTCGTTCATCACCTCCGGACCGGTCGTCGCCATGGTGCTCGAGGGCGAGAACGCCATAGCGGGCTGGCGCGGCATGATGGGCCCCACGAACCCCAAGGACGCACCCATGGGGACGATCCGGGGAGACTTCGCCACTACCATCGATGAGAACGTAGCTCACGGCTCCGACGCGCCGGCAACCGCCGAACGTGAGATAGGCATCTTCTTCCCCGAGCTGAAGGGCTGAGCATGCCGAGCCTCTCCAAGCGCGCAGCTAGCATCAAGGCGTCCTCCACGGTCGCCTTCGCGGGCAGGGCCAAGGAGCTCGCGCGGCAGGGCGTGGACGTCATCGCGATGACGGCCGGCGAGCCCGACTTCTTGCCACCCGAACACGTCCTGGAGGCGGCGCGCGAGGCGATCAGGCTCGGGCTCACGAAGTACACGGCCACCGAAGGCACGGCCGAGTTGCGGGAGGCGGTTGCCGCCAAATTCCTGCGCGAGAACGGGCTCACCTACGCGCCCGACCAGGTTCTTATCAGCAACGGCGGCAAGCAGACGCTCTACAACGGCTTCATGTCGGTGTTGAGTGCGGGCGACGAGGTAGTCCTGGTGGCGCCTTACTGGGTGAGCTACCCACCACAGATCGAGCTGGCCGGGGGCGTGCCGGTCGTGGTGACCGCTAGGGCGGAGGACGGCTTCGTGCCGGACATCGAAGCGGTGCGGGCGGCTATCACGCCGCGCACGAAGGTCATCTTGGTCAACTCGCCTTCCAACCCGACCGGCGCCGTTTACCCTCCCGAGCTCGTGCGAGCCATCGCTGAGCTGGCCGAGCACCACGACCTCTGGGTCTTCACCGACGACCTGTACGAACACATCGTCTACGACGGTGAGTTCACGACGGCCGCCAGCTTCGTGCCGCAGCGCACCCTGGTCGTGCACGGGGCCTCGAAGGGTTACGCGCTTACGGGCTGGCGCATCGGTTTCGGTGCCGGCCCCAGGCCGCTCATCGCCGCCATGACGCGCCTGCAGAGCCAGGTGACGTCGGGTGCCAACACGCTGGCGCAGCACGCGACGGTGGCGGCCCTCAACGAGGTGGAGAAGACGGCCGCCTTCCAGGCCATGACGCGCGCGGCGTACCGCGAGCGGCGCGACGTGCTGGTCGCGGGCCTGAACCGGCTGGGCTTGCCCACGCCGAAGCCGGCCGGTGCATTCTACGTAATGGCCGACACGACCATCATCGACAAGGACGAGGAGCGCGCCGCCATGCGCCTGCTCGACGAGGCGCGCGTGGCGGTAGTGCCGGGCACCGACTTCCTCGCCCCGGGCAAGGTGCGCTTGAGCTATGCCACCGGCATGCCGCAGATCGAGGAAGCCCTGAGGCGCATAGAGCTACTGCTCGGCTGAGGCACACGTACACCGCCTGAGTCGGTGCGCGTCGAGCAGCGTGGTGGCGCTATCATCGAGACGTTGCCGCATCATCGAGGCAGTGCCGACAAGCGTCTCAGAGTCGCCGCGCAGCGCAACTAGCTCACCGGCGCGCCCGAGTTGCGTTGGCTCAGGAGGCCGCATGCCGCAAGATCGAGTCGATCCGCAGTTTCACACCATCATCGAGCCGTTTCGCATCAAGAGCGTCGAGCGGCTACACTTCACGACCCGCGCCGAGCGCGAGGCGGCGCTGACGCAGGCCGGGCATAACCTCTTCAACCTCCACGCCGACGACGTGCTCATCGACCTGCTGACCGACTCGGGTACGGGAGCCATGTCCAGTGAACAGTGGGCGGCCATGATGCGTGGCGACGAGAGTTACGCCGGCAGCCGCTCCTTCGACCGCTTCGAAGCAGTGGTGAAGGACATCACCGGTTTCAAACACATCTTCCCGACGCATCAGGGCCGCGCCGCCGAGCGCATCCTCTGCGGCGCCGCGCTCAAGCGCCATGACGTGGTGCCCAGCAACACTCACTTCGACACCACGCGCGCGAACATCGAGGCCGTGGGCGCCATAGCGGTCGACCTGCCCATCCTCGAGGCGCGGCACCCCGAAACGCTGCACCCGTTCAAGGGCAACATGGACGTGGAGGCGCTGCGGCTCCTGTTGGAAGAGGACAGCGACCGCGTGCCGTTCGTCATGCTCACCGTCACCAACAACTCGGGCGGTGGCCAGCCCGTCTCCATGGCCAACGTCCGCGAGGTCAGGGCCATGTGCGACCGCTTCGACGTGCCTCTCTTCCTCGACAGCTGCCGCTACGCGGAGAACGCTTACTTCATCAAGCTGCGCGAGGAGGGTTACGAGGACCGCACGCCTAAGCAGATCGCGCAGGAGATGTTCGGCTACGCCGACGGCGCCACCATGAGCGCCAAGAAGGACGGCATGGCGAACATCGGCGGGTTCCTCGCGATGAACGATGATGACCTGGCGCAGGCGGCGCGCACCCTTCTCATCCTCGGCGAGGGGTTCCCCACCTACGGCGGGCTGGCCGGCTACGACCTGGAGGCGCTGGCCGTTGGTTTCGAGGAGGCGCTCGAGGAACCTTACCTGCGCTACCGGCTGCGCTCCATCGAGTACCTGGGCGAGAGGCTGCTGGCAGCCGACATCCCCTTCATCCGGCCGACGGGGGGGCACGCCTTGTACCTCGACGCCGGCAAGCTGCTGCCGCACATTCCGGCCAACCACTACCCGGCATGGGCGCTCTCGCTCGTGCTCTACCTGGTGGGCGGCGTGCGGTCCGTCGAGATCGGCTCGGTCATGTTCGGCCACCAACCCGACGGAAGTGAGAAGGCCGCGCCGCTCGAGCTGGTGCGCCTGGCCTTCCCGCGCCGGACGTACACGCAGAGCCACGTCGACTACCTCGCCGAGGTGTTGGTGCACGTTGGCGGGATGCGAGACCGTGTGCGTGGCGTGCGCATGGTGGAGGCGCCGCCGGTGTTGAGGCACTTCAGCGCCCGCTTCGAACCGCTCGCGGGGTCGCTCGTCGTCTGAGGCTGGTCGCTGCCGTTTGCGCCGGGGCCTGATGGCCGGTGGAACTCGTCCCGCGGGCCGCGTGCCGCGGGCCTTGTGCTCGGTTGCCCCCTGAGGGTGGGGCTAAGATGACTTATGGAGAACGATAAGGAATCGGCTCGGACGCGGGTGCCGGAGGCTAGCGCCTCGACCTCGGCGCAGAGCCAGGAACAGCAGGACACCGATGAGTTCGACCGCCCGCTGAACTACAACCTCATCTACAACAACCCCGAGAAGTGGCGCATAGCTCGCGAGATCCTCGAGCGCTACACGGGCGTCGGGCCCGAGGCGGTGCAGAAGCAGATCCTCCTCACGAACTTCCAGTACTACCTGGATCGGTTCGAGAACATGTCGGACGACGTGGTGACGACGCGCGGCTCGGCGATGATGGCGCGCCACAGCGCGAAGCTGGGTGTATCGATCATCAACTTCTCGGTGGGCTCGCCGGTGGCCGCCCTGATCATCGAGGTGCTGGCCACCGCCGACCCCAAGGCCGTGCTCTTCCTCGGCATGTGTGGCGGCCTGCACCGCTCGTTACAGGTGGGCGACTTCGTGCTGCCGACCGCTGCCATCCGCGACGAGGGCGCCTCGAAGCACTTCATGCCCCCGCAGGTTCCGGCACTGCCGACCTTCAAGGTGCAGAAGTTCGTCTCGCAGATCATCGTCGAGCGCGGGCTCGATTACCGCACCGGCGTGGTCCACTCCACCGATTACCGCTTCTGGGAGTTCGACGAAAGGTTCAAGCAGCAACTCTACGAGGAACGGGCGTTGGGCATCGACATGGAGACCGCCACGCTCTTCTCCGTCGGGTTCGCCAGCAAGGTGCCCATCGGTGCGCTGCTGCTGGTCTCCGACCTGCCCCTCAGGCGCGGCGGGATCAAGACGAGGGACTCGGCGCGGGCCGTGTTCAGGGAGCACACGGACAAGCACATCGAGGTGGGGATACAGGCCATGAGCGAGATCGCCGAGCGGGGGGAGCATATTCGGCATTACCGCTGGTAAATAGTTTCCGTCCCCCTCGCAACTTATCGAAGGATACCCGCACCATCCGAGCGTGCGCTCCTGAATAATCCACACCGGCCAGACAAAACCCCTATACTTGTGAGCATGTGTAGGGCCCTTGTCTGGGGTGGTGGGTGATCGACCCTCAGGTGGTCTTCAGGCAGCACGGTGGCCAGATGCGGATGAGCGAGGCGCTGGCGGCTGGGGTGTCACGCTATCGGCTTTACCGCATGCTGGATGACGGAGTGCTTGAGCGAGTCAGTCGCGGCGTCTACCGGCTGGCTGAGCTGCCAGCCATCAGCGACCCGGACCTGGCGGTGGTGGCCCTGCGGGTGCCGCGGGCGGTGGTGTGCCTGGTGTCGGCGCTGGCATTCCATGACCTCACGACCCAGGTTCCCCACGCCGTCTGGATCGCGCTACCGCGGGGGGTGGACACGCCACGGCTC
>JAVSMU010000001.1:627845-662845 GCA_032027045.1 Truepera sp.
GGGTGTGGAGGTTCACGAGTTGGACGGTGTCGAAGTGAAGGTCTACGGTGCCGAGAAGACGCTGGCCGACGTCTTCAAGTTCCGGAACCAGGTCGGGCTGGACGTGGTGTTGGAGGCTCTGGAGCTGTATGCCGGTCGGCGGCGGCGTGATGTAGAGGCCCTTCTGGAGTACGCGCGCATCTGCCGGGTGGAGCGGGTGATGCGCCCGTACCTGGAGGCGCTACTGTGAGCGTGCGTAACCTGCCGGCGAGCGTGCGTCAGCGTCTATTGAACCGCGCCCGCGCCGAGGGGCGTCCGTTCAACGAGCTGCTGCAGCACTACGCCATGGAGCGGTTCCTGTACCGGCTGTCGCGGAGCCAGTTCGCCGGTCGCTTATTCCTGAAGGGGGCGCTGCTGCTTAGGGTGTGGGAGGCGCCGGTGGGCCGGCCCACATTGGACATCGACCTCCTGGGGCGTATGGACAACGAGGTTGACACTGTCGCAGAGGTGATTCGCGAGGTGATCCAGGTGCCGGTGGAGCCGGACGGCGTTGTTTTCGATTTCGGGTCGCTGGAGGCAAGCCGGATCGCGGAGCAGGCCGAGTACCACGGGACTCGCGTGAGGTTCCTGGCACAGATCGATACGGCTCGCGTGCGGATGCAGGTGGATGTCGGCTTCGGCGATCCGGTGTACCCCGCGGCGAGGGAGGAGGCGTTCCCGACGCTGCTCGATGCTCCGGCCCCGGTCCTCTGGTGCTATAGCCGTGAAAGCGTGGTGGCTGAGAAGATCGAGGCGATGGTGCGGCACGGAGCTCTCAACACGCGGTTGAAGGACTTCTACGACGTGTGGCTGCTGGCTCGCGCCTTCGCGTTCGACGGCCCGACTCTCGCGGAGGCTGTGCGCAGGACCTTCGCTTCGCGGGAGACCGTGGTATCGCTGCCTCTGGTCGCATTCGGCGAGGACTTCTCGTCCTCGAAAAGTGTGCAGTGGCGGGCGTTCCTCAGGAGAGCGGATATCGAGCAGGTCCCGGCCGCTTTCGAGGAGGTGGTCGACGCGATTCGGGGGTTCGTGGAGCCGGTTCTCGCCACTGTCGAGGGGCGAACGGCGTTCGTAGCTCGGTGGGATCCGCCTGGCCCGTGGGTTCCGTCTGCCCCAGCGATCTGAGCGGATCTCGCACAGCTTCACGCGTGAGCGATGGCCGGGATTCGTGCCTTCTTCCGAAATGTCCGGGCGACTAGCCAGTCAAAACAACTTGTGGCAGATGGGGTAGGTGCACCGAGGCCTCCTAGGCTGGAAATCGCGTCCGCAACGAGACCCCGCATCAAGACAATCGACCGCTACTACCGCTGGTAAAACGTTTCGGCCCTCTAATAGCTTGGTTCAGGTTGGCGCGTCAAGCCGGTCCGCGGGGCAACCGCCGAGCTGGATCCTGAGCGGATTACCTCGGGCGCCAGACTAGCACCTGGAACGCCGCGCTAACCGTTCTTTGGGCTCGTATCCGCACAGCGATACAGGAGCCTTTAGGCCAAGGCGCTTGGCCCATGCCCCATGTATCGTCATTGCTACATGGGAGGTCTTTGCGCCTCAGAAGGGGAGACCGGGCGCTAGACCCGTGAGAGGATGGGAGCGTGCGCCTGAGTCACAGAAACTGGAGCAGGGCCCTGGGTTTGGCCACCGCGCTGGTCGTCGCCGATGTCCTGGGCTTCGCGCTGGTGGGCCTGGTCAGGACACTGCCCGCTGGGTCATTGCCGGAGTTCATCCATGGGGATGTCGGACACGTCGTCGTGTACGCGGCCGTGGTGCTTCTCGTCCTCACCGGAGCGAACCAACTGTTCGGCGAGCGCTGGCGCCTGCTGCTGGTGGTGGCAGTCCTGCTCGGTTCCCGGTACCTGTCGTTGGATATCGCCGGCGAGTACCCCTCGGACCTGAGTGGTGAGGGCAGCCTGACCGTGTTCCCGTTCGCCTTGCTGTACGGCTTCGTGGGTTGGACCTTGGCACCTCTCGCGGTCGGATGGTGGACGGTGCGAGCGAATCGGCTGGCACGGCTGGATCTGACCCTGCTCGTTACCTCGGCCGCGGTTCTCGCTCTAGTTTTCTTGGCGTAGCGGTTGCTGCGGGGTAGATTGGCCGTCATGGAGGCGGCTTGAGGAAGCAAGACTGGATAACGGGTCCGTCGGTGGCGGCTATCGTCGTCCTTCTGAACCGTAACTCCGCCTTCGTCAAACCCACGGTCCTGGAGTCGTTCTTCTGGTTCGTGTTCACGACGGCCTCTTACTACCTGGTATCAGCGGTAATCCATCGTTTGTGGGGGCGCCGCCGATCGTGACAAGCACTCCCAAGGTCGGGGTGGCCGGCGGGCCAAGCGAGCATGTGTATCCTCGGCTCGAGGTGGCAGGAGTTCGTTAGCGGGGGCTGGTCAACGAACAGTGAGGGTACTCAGAACCCGCTCAGCCTGGGCCTGGACCTCTCAACGAGGTGAAAACGCGCATTGGTGCGAGGAGCATGATGGTGGATAACAGCGCGCAGGAAAGGGCTGCACGTGATTGGGCGATGGCTGTGCACCTCTCGGCCTTGGTGGGCCTGTTAGGCAACGGCATCGGCTTCGTGTTGGGACCATTGGTGGTGTGGCTATGGAAGCGGGACGACTACGAGTTCGTCCGCGAGCAGGGGTTGGAAGCGTTGAACTTCCAGATTACGATGTTCATCTCGGCGCTCGCTGGTCTCTTCCTGATCGTCACGATAATCGGCGTGGTCATCGGAATCCTGCTACTCATCCTCACCGGAATCCTTGCCGTCGTCTACCCCATAGTCGCGGCTGCCCAAGCCAAGCAGGGCGTCCATTACAGGTATCCGTTCTCGATCAGGTTGATCAGATGACGAACGCTGCGAGCGATGTGGGAACATCGCGTCTCGTACGCGGATTACGGAAGGCAACGCCAGCGTGATTACGGGTTAGCGTGCCGAAGGCCGTTGCCTTGACATTGAACACCCGGGTTTGGCGCCAGAAACTTGCGGTACCTGGGACCCCGACAGCAGAGCGCTCATCAATCTCCATCGCTACGTGTCTCGACGGCCCGCCGCAACAGCCTTGGTATGGCCTCGAACGCCCTCTCCACCATGCCGTGCCTGCGTTGCAGGTAATTCGGATCGTTCGTGCTGAGCCAGACGCGTCCCTCAGCGTCCTGCCACACGAGCGCCTTGGAGGGCAGGTCGATTGCCAAGCTTGGATAGGCTTGCATGAGCGGGGTTCCCATCTTGGGGTTGCCGAAGATGAGCACTACCGTCGGCCGCAAGCTCAAGCCCACCGCGCGCGCGTTCTCCTGGTGATCGATTCGCGCGAATACCGACATGCCGGCGGCATTCAGCTCCTGTATGACTTGGGAAACGGTGTCTTCTACCGAGAGTGAGCTCGGAATGGTCAATAGGCCAGTCTCAGGCGAGTTCGACATGATCGTCCACCTCTCATGCAGGTTAGCGTGAGCGCGGCTTCACTCCTCTTCATCGAAAGAAGCGCGGAAACCGTCCCGGTTCATGCTCAAGATGAGTTGGTGAGTTCACCTCGCTTCAACACCAGGCTCGTGAAGGTTCAGGCCTCCCATCCCCGCCGCCCGCGCCCTGAGGGTCGCCTCGGTCCTACTCTGCACTCCGAGCTTCCCAAGAACGTTCGATACATGATTGCGTGCGGTCTTGACGGTTATCTCCAACTGCCGCGCAATCTCGCGGTTCTTTAGCCCCTGCGCCAGCAGGCTCAGCACCTCGCGCTCGCGAGGGGTCAGCTCGGGGAAGGGTTGCGCGCTGCCTGAAACGTCCGTGGCCGTGAAATAGCGGCTGAAGCGCTCGACTACGGCCTCGTCGAAGAGGGCCTCGCCGTTGGCCGCGGCCACGATGGCGCGCTCGAGTTCTGCCTTGCTCGCACCCTTCAGGACGTAGCCCCTTGCGCCCGCCCGCAGCGCGCAGAGAACGGAATCGTCGTCGACGAACATCGTCACCATGACCACGGCGGCGTCGGGCTGTTCCGCCAAGATGCGCGCGGCGGCCTCCGTCCCGGATAGGCCGGGCATACGGGCGTCCATGAGAACCACCCGCGGCCGCAACTCCAACGCCAGCGCTGCGGCCTCCTGACCGGAGTGGGCCACGCCTACGACCTGGCATGCGGGCATGGTGCCAACGAGCAACGCCAGCCCTTCGAGGATCAGCTCGTGGTCGTCGGCGATCAGGACGGATACGGTCCCCCGTTCCACCTGCGACGATGACTCTGCCAGCGCCAACTTGCCCACGCTCACACTGCTCTCGGGGGGCGCCTCGCCTGCCGCTGACCGCTCAGGGGCAACCTTACGACCAGGCTCGTGCCTCCGGTGGGTCGACTCAGTAAGTGGACCTCCCCGCCCAGGCAGCGAGCCGACTTGCGTAGCGAACTCATGCCCACTCCTACGTGCAGGTCGCCGTTGCGGTCTGGCCGGGCGCGCGGCCCCAAGCCGTCGTCGAGGACTGCCAGCATCACGTTTTCGCCCGCGAAGTTCAGGTTCACGTGGCAGCGGGTCGCAGCCGCGTGCCGCACCACGTTGGCGATCCCCTCCAGTGCTGCCTGGTAGACGACCTCGGCTACGCGGTCGGGTGGTTCGATCGCTGTGCCGGTGACGGCGAAGCTGACCTGCGGCCCGGTGCGCTCTGCCGAGCCGACGGCGCTACTTATTGCGCCTACCAATCCGACCTTCTCGAGGCGCGCGGGAGGTCGATCTTGGATCAACCTCCGAAGTTCCGTGATGAGGAGCGATGCCTCCTGCCGAAGCGACCCTATCTGTGCTCGGGCAGGGTCTGCGGCGGCCAGCGATTCCTCGAGCAGCTGGAGCCTGACCTCGATGTTCACCAAGCCCGGCCCAAGCCTGTCATGGACTTCGAGCCGCAGTTCGTCACTGGCAGGCCGGTTCGCCGAGGGCGCGAGCGTCTCGGCGCGCCGCGACGGCTTGCGGGGGTGGGTGCATCCTTGTGCGCGCGTTCCTTTGAGTCTGATATCAGCCTGCATGCCGCTACCGGTCCTCTCGCAAGCATTCAGGCTACTCCCGAACCATGAGACACGAGGGCGCCGGTACCGGTGCCCTCGTGAGGGAAGCTCCCACCGAGTTTTCACGCGTGGTTTCCACGTCCGGGCCTACCGCGTGAAAGTCGGTCTGCTACTCAGCTGACGGTGAACTCCTCGATCATGCCCTCCATGAAGTGAGCGACCGCCGGGTTGTCTATGTCCTGTACGAAGCAGACGGCTACCCAATCACCCTGCGAGAAGTCGAGGGGTAGGTATGCCGTCCTGCCCGGGGTCAGCACTTCGGCCTCCGGCGTGTCGTTCACGTCGAAGGGCGGGGCTCCGGCCTTACCTGTCTGGTCGCTCAGGAAGGCCTTGAGGTCGGCCACGGTCTTGCCGGGCAGGAGCTTGAAGAAGGCAGCCATGTGCGGCTGGGTGCCCGTGTTGCTTATCTTCCAGAGGTTCGCACCTGCCTTCACCTCGACCGGGAAGTCGAACGAGAAGTCAGCGAGGTCGACGGAGTTGTTCACCTCGGGCGCGGCGGCCTTGGCGCCCGACTCCGTAACAATGAACGACAGGTAGGCGGGGGCTCCCGTATTCCCACCCTCGGTCTCGGGCGCCGCCGCAACCACGTAGGTTCCGGTCTCGAGGTCTGCGTACATGTCGGTCTCGCCATGCGCCTTCACGATCGCGCCGCTCAGGCCGTCGACGTCGGCTATGTACTGCTTCTCGGCGGCCACCATCTCGGCGTTATCGGCACCCGAGATGGCCTGCTGGAGCGCATCGTTGGCTTGCACGTACGTGCCCACCGTGACGTCGTCGTGCAACCTCGAGAGCGTGAAGTCGACGGGCCGATCGGTGCTGTTGACCAGCGCGATGGAGCGGTAGCCCTCGCCTGCGAACACCTGCGGTCCCGTGAGTTCACCGTTGATGTATTCCGTGTTCACGTCTGCCGCCGCGTGTGCGATGCCGAACGCCAGCATGCCCGCCAGCAGGGAAACCCGTGTTAGCCCGCTACGCGAGAAGAAGCGCTGCCTTTGCTTGAAGAAGGAATCGAACATGGTAGTTCCTCCCTTTCGGCAGCAGCTTGCGCGCCTGGGTGTCCCGTTGTCATGGGGCGCTGTCCTGACCGGAGCAGGACACGGCTGGGGGACACCTTAGGAGTACTCGACGGCCCCGCCGTTCACGGCAGCGTGCTGCTGTTGGTGGAAGGTGTTCAGCGTTCCCAGGGCCACGCGCCAGGCGCAGCCACCAGGCCGATCGCCTTGGGCCCGGTATGAACGGCCAACCCGGGGCCCACGGGGGCCGTACCGTGCCACACGCTCGGGTGATGCTTGCTTAGGCGAGCCTGCAGCTCCGGCACGTCGTCTTGCGTGTCGCCGTACAGCAGTCCGGCGCGCAAGGGAGTTCCGTTTCCGAAACGGGCGTTCACGGCGGCGGCGACTGCGTCCAACGCCTTCGACCAGGAGCGTGCACGCCGGATGCTCGTGTACTGGCCGGCCTTCTTGTCGACGGTGACCACCGGCCTCAACCCGAGGAGGTTCCCGAGCGTCGCCTGCACCTGGCCGATGCGCCCGCCCTTGCGGAGGTACTCGAGCGTATCGATGGTGAAGTAGAGCTCGGTCTCCTCGTGCACCTGCTTCATCCACTCAATTGCCGTCGCCACGTCGAGGCCGCGCCGGCGGGCCTCTAGGGCCGCGTGTACTTGGAAGGCCTGTGCGCCCGACAGCGTGCCGGAATCGTGCAGGTGCACGGGCAAGCTCGTTTCGGAGCGCGCCTGATCGGCCGCGTTGAAACTGCTGGAGAGACCCTGGGAGATGGTCACTACGAGGATCGGCCGCGTTGCGGTGCGGAAGAGCCGCGCGAACTCTTCGGGCGAGGGTTGACTGGTAGTCGGGTGGGGCCCGCCGGAGCGCATGCGGGCGTATAGCTCGTTCGGCGTCATCTCGTCGGCAGCGAAGCTTTCGGGGCCTATGTGGACGGAGAACGGGGCCACCGGCACGTCGTTGTTCAAGCCGGCGAAGCGGTCGAGCCCGCCATCGGCGATGACGTCGAACTGGAGGTCGTCAATGCCTTCTCCTGCCACGAATACCACCCTCTTCTCGCGCCCCGGCGCTCACGCCGTAGGCGGCAACCCCTCCGGGTGCGGCGGCTCTTGCGGCTTTCCCCACAACAGCGACGCCACGACGCTCACGATCAAGATACCTATGACAACGCCCAGCGAGACCAGGCTGGGGATGTGGAAGACCTCGATAATTAGCATCTTGATGCCGATGTAGACGAGGATGAACGCCAGCCCGATCTTGAGGTAGACGAAGCGGTGGACCACGTGCGCCAGCAGGAAGTACATGGACCTCAGCCCGAGCACCGCCATGATGCTGGCGGTGAACACGATGAACCCGTCTGTCGTGACGGCGAAGATGGCAGGGATCGAGTCGACGGCGAACAGCAGGTCGGTGAACTCGATGACCACGAGCACGAGCAGGAGAGGCGTCGCCATGCGGACACCGTCCTTGACGGTGAAGAACTTCTGGCCATCGTACTCGGCCGACACGGGCATCAGGCGGCGCACCAACCTCAGGGCCGGGTTCTTCTCCAGGTCCTTCTCGCCCTCACCCTTCTGGAACAGCATGCGCAGGCCGGTGAAGAGCAGGAAGGCACCGAAGACGTACAAGATCCAACTGAACGCCTCGATCAATGCCACGCCGACCAGGATCATGATGCCGCGCAGCACCAACGCGCCCAGGATTCCCCATAGGAGCACGCGCTGCTGGTACTTGAAGGGCGTCTTGAAGTAGGCGAAGACGAGCACGAACACGAAGATGTTGTCGACGGACAGCGACCATTCGAGCACGTATCCCGTGATGTACTGGACCGCCTTTTCGGAGCCCAGCCAGAAGTGGAACGCCAGCCCGAGCAGGAGCGATAGGCTCACCCAGACCACGGTCCAGAAGGCCGCCTCCTTGGGCTTCACGATGTGCGCCTTGCGTTGGAACACGCCCAGGTCGATAGCGAGCATGGCCACTACGAAGGCGATGAACGCGGGCCAGGCCCATAGCGGTTCGGTCACGACGACCTCCCGTTAGGGTCTTGCCTTCTCGTACGCCACCGGGCAGCCGATGACTGCCGTGTTGACGATGGCGAACTCCCGGGGTGCGGGCGGCTACTCCCCCTCAACGAAGGGCCACTGTAACCCGGGCGCCCGCACCATGTAACCTAAGGCCGGTCGTTCGAATCCGCTGGCAGCCCCGCCACCGTGCGGGGTGTGCCCCGCCACCCCACGCTACTTCCTCGAGCGGCCCGGAGGCGGAAGATGCCGATAGTTGCCAACGCCGACCGGCTCTCGATCGAGGAGCTACGCGAGGACGTGATTGGGGAGGGCGCGTGTTTCGATACTCCCTTCGGCAGGAGGCGGCTCACGTATGCCGACTACATAGCCTCTGGGAGACCGCTGGCGTCCGTAGAGGCGGCTCTGGCCCGCGCAGTGCTGCCGCTTTATGCCAACACGCACACCGAAGACAGCGCCACCGGGGCTCACACCACCCTACTCACGGACCGCGCCCGTGAGTACGTGAAGCAGAGTCTCGGCGCCGGCGCCTCGCACAAGTTGATCTTCGCCGGGACCGGGGCCACCGGGGCGCTCAAGAGGCTTCAGGAAGTCCTTGGCGTCAGCGTCTCGCCGACGTTACGCGCGCGGGTACTCGACGCCATGGACCCCGCCGACCGCCTGGTCGTCTTCGTCGGCCCTTACGAGCATCACTCGAACGAGGTCAGCTGGCGCGAATCCCTCGCGGAGGTCGTGCCGGTACCGCTCTCCAGGGACGGGACGCTGGACCTCGCGGCGTTGGAGCGGCTCCTCACGGACCCCCGCTACGAGGGGCGTCCGCGGTTGGGTTCGTTCTCGGCCGCGAGCAACGTCACCGGCATCATCACGGACGTCCGGGCGGTGGCCAAGCTGTTGCATGAGCACGGTGCCAAGGCGGCGTTCGACTTCGCTGCCAGCGGCCCGTACGTGGCCATCGACGTGCAGGAGTCGGGCCCGGGCGCCGACGACGGGATCGACGCGCTCGTCCTCAGCCCACACAAGTTCGTCGGCGGCCCGGGGTCGCCGGGCGTGCTCGTCATCCACGAGGACCTCTACCGGCTGCCCAGCCCGACCACGGCCGGCGGGGGCACCGTGACCTACGTCAGCCACGCAACTCACCGGTTCGTCAGTGACGTGGAGGCGCGCGAGGACGCCGGCACACCTGGCATCCTGCAGAAGCTCAGGGCGGCGATGGCGTTCCGGGTCAAGGAGAGGGTGGGCGCCGAGGTCATCGCCCGTCGTGAGGAAGACTACGTCAAGCGCGCCCTGCGCCGACTGAGCGCCAACCCCAAGGTGGAGGTTCTGGGGAACGTGAGCGTGCCCCGCCTGGCCGTGGTCTCGTTTCTCGTCAAGCCCGGGGACCGTTACCTCCACCCCAGGCTCGTGATCCGGCTACTGTCCGACCTCTTCGGTATCCAGGGGCGTGCCGGTTGCTCGTGTGCCGGGCCGTACGGCCACGACCTGCTCGGCATCGGCGAGGAAGCGTCAAAGAAGTTCCTCGAACAGCTCGAGGCCGGCTACGAGGGCCTCAAACCCGGTTGGAGCCGGCTGAGCTTCCACTTCCTGATCGACGAGCCGGAGTTCGAGTTCCTCCTCGCGGCGGTCGAGTTCCTGGCGGAGCACGGCGACGCCTTCCTGCCCCTTTACGACTTCGACTGGCAGACGGGCGCCTGGAGCCATAAGTCGGTGGCCCCGCAGCCACCGGAGCAACAGGACTTCGCCTTCGAAGCCTGGCAGCCGGTCGCCGCGGCGGCGGGGCGCCGGGTGGACGACTACGCCGGTTACCTCTCGGAGGCGCGGCGCCTGGCTGCCCAGCTCCGCAAGGAGCCGCCGCAAACGCCGGACCGCAGCACTGGCGCCGACCAGCGGCTCGTCACTTTCCAGGTTTAGGCTGCCGCTTCCGGGATCGGGCCCTCAGAGCTCGCCGAGTTTCCGGGTCTCATCCCTCACGGCCAGCCAAAGCCAGGCGACCTGGGCCATCGTGGCCGCCACGAAGGCCACCATGGCCACCGGGAGCGCCGCGAACCGCTGCGCCGCGACACCCGCGGCGAGGAGTGCCGCCGTGACCACCAAGAACACGACCATCGAAGTGCTGATGGCGCCCGTGCGTCGCGAGTAGACGGCCACGCCCTGCACGAGGTTGCGGAAGGCGTCCAGCGAGGGCCAGACGAGGGCCCAGCTGAAGCCGAGGATCGCCAGCGCCGTGAGTTCCGGCCCCAGGCCCGAGGCGACCCCGAACCAGGCCTGGGCGAGTGGCGTGAACGCGATCGCCGCGGTTACGAGCAGCTGGCCGCCGGCCAGCAGGAGCGTGAACCGGAGCAGCGCCCGGTAGGCACCGGGCCTGTCGAGCAGCGCGACGACGACCTCGTTGAGCGCGAACGCGACGGAGCGGAGCATGAATAGGAGGCCACTGACCACGGGCCAGACGGCCAACGAGGCGAGGGCGTCGGGCATGCGGGCGATGGCGGCGCTCCCGATCGGCTGAACCAGCAGCGACAGCAGGCTCGTGAGCACGAGGGGCAGGTAGAACACGAGAAAGTAGCGCAACGTGAGGCGTCCAACCGGCGTGGCGTTGGGCAGCTTGACGCGCGTGATGGGTAGCGCGGCCCAGGCGCTGTAGAGCGCTTCGACGCTGACGCCCAGCGCGATCGCCGTCGTGGCCGCCACGATCCCGGAGGCGCCGAAGGCGAAGCCGACCAGTGCCGCGGTGCCGCCGACGGCGGCCAGGCGTAGGGCCGTGCCGATGCTCACGTGGTGCGAACGGCCGTAGCGGATGAGGAGTCCCTGATGGAACCTCCGGTAGCCGATGGCCCACGTCCAAGGCAGCATGATCTTGAGGCCCAGCCGGGCGGGCTCGATGACGCCCGCGGGCGGATCGAGCAGGGGCACCAGTACCAGGTCGAAGAGCGGCGTGAAGGCCAGAAGCGCGTGGACCACGGTGAGGGCGGCGCCCACGACCATCATGAAGCGGTAGATGAGCGCGCTCGAGGCGGCGTCCTTGGCGAGGGCCACGCTGGCGGCCAGTAGCATGATGACGGGCGCCTCCACGATGAGGGCGATCGGGAAGACTACGCCGCCGTACGCGGCCAGGTGGATCTCGGGATCGGCGAGGCGCGCCATGATGGCGCTCACGACGGGCATCTCGAGTCCCATGACCAGCCAGCTCGCCGCCAGCGGCAGCCAGTTCCTCGCGACCTCGGCCAGTCGCAACGGCGGCTCCGGGAGCGGGACGCGAATGCCTGGGTTGCCCTGGAGGGCGGCCGTGCTTGGCGGGGCGGTTTCGCTCACTGGCGAACTCTACCGCCCAACGAGTCGGGCGTGACGGCGCCCTGCCCGCTGCAGGTCAGCGCAGCGCGAACACGCAGGCGGCGGTGCCTTCCGTGATGCACGATTGCTGGTGCACCTGGTCGCCCAGCAGCCTGTGCAGGAGTACCTGGTCGTAGCGGCAGACGGCGCGGCTCGAGCGCGCCAGTTGGTGGAAGACGCAGTTCGCGGCGCGCAGCCTACCCTGGTCGTCCACGGTGGCGTCGTAACCCAGCTCGGTCAGTATGGCCGCCACCTCGAGCAGGCGTTCCAGGCCTTCCTTGCCCTCGAGCCTGGGTGCGAGTTCGCTCGCCAACTCGTCCGCCATCTTCACGAGCATGCGTTCGAGGCCCTCCTCGCCGAACAGTGTGCGGACGCTGCGGAGCATGTCATCCGCCAAACGCGCGTAGCTGCGGGGGAAGAGTTCGAGGGCGGCCTCCGTCAGCGAATATGCGCGGCTGGGCCGGCCACCGGTGCTGCGCTGGCCGGACACCTTCAGCAGACCGTCGCGCTCGAGCCCGGTCACCTGCTGCTGAACGGCGGTGCGCGATACTTCCAGGCTGTCGGCCAGCTCCTCCACGGTGACGCCGTTACGACGCATGACCTGATCCAGGAGCCGGCGGCGCGCCTCGGAGAGGTTCAACGCGGCAGGGAACGCAAGGGAAGTTATCGGTTCTTCGTTAGCCATGACTAGCGGTTCTCGGTTGCAATCATGGCACGCTGGTCGCGACGAGCGTGACCTGGGTGGACGGAAAGGCCGCGAACCCCAGAGTCCGGCAGCGTGGGGCAGGGAGAGCGGACACGGCCTGGCCCGTCAACCTTTGGTAGCCTGCGGCCATGTCGGCATCTACTCAGGCCTTAGAAGAGACCAATGGCCGGGGCGCGCAGCGGGCTCGGCCCCGGCGAGCGCTGGCGTTCTTCCATCTGCTCGCCGGCTTAGCGGTTGCCTTAGCGGCCCTTTCCGCCTGTGCCCCTGCCGTGGCGGGCACCACCAGTAGCGCTCCCATCGCGGCCGGAGCGTCGGCCATCCCGGTGGAGCAGGGCAACACCTATTACCTGAGGTTCGATTACACGCTCGACCAGTTCGACATGAAGCCCAAGGACGTGACGGTGTCGCTGTGGGTGCCATCAGGCTATGCCTCCGACGTCGGCGACGCGACCAACATGTTCGCGCTGCATGACGTTCGCGTGGCCGAAGGCTGGACGGCCGAGCTGTTGCAGGTCAAGGCCGAGCGTACCAACGTCACGACCAGCGCCTCGTTCGGCGAGTCCCGCGTCGACTACCGGCTGTGGGCGGTGCTCAAGGTCGTCGTCCCCGACGGGATCGTGCCCGGCCCCTACCGCTTGCGCGGTACGCTTCAGGCGCGCTCCGGCAAGACGGCGCCGGTGTCGGCAACCCTCCAAGTGCTCTCCAAGTAGTGCGGCTTCCTCGCCGCTCCTGGCGGCGCCGCGTTCATCTGTTGTCCGCTAAATGCCCCGTCATGAAAGTCACGTGATGCGAGGCGCGTTACGTGAGGCGCGATACGTGAGGCCCGTTATGCAGGCTCGTTACGTGAGGCTGTTACGTAGGCCCGCTAGAGATCGACGCCGGCCCGCGCTACCCCGCTGAGGCACCACTCGCCCGTGCGTTCGCCGGACCGGGCACGCGCCACCGCCAACTCGAAGGTGGCTGGACCCGTGGGGCTCGCTACGCTCAGCTGCCCGCGGGCGCTCTCGCCAACTAGTTCCACCGACGTCAGTTCGGCCGAGGTGGCCGTCAGTAGCGGTGAGTAGCGGTCGTTCGCGAACGCGCGGCCGAAGTGCTCGCTCCCGCCCAGCGAACCCCGCATGCGCTCGGAGGCAAGCCCGTAGTAGGCCGCCACCGTCGCGTCGCCGTTGCCGACGGCTGCGGCCAGCCGTTCGAGGATCGTCCTGGCGGCAGCTTCGGCGCCCAATTCGGGGCCGATGTCGTCGGTTGCGGAAGTCATCGCCTCACTTGGGTCCCAACCCGAGTGAGACGTACTTGACCTCCAGGTACTCGTGGATGCCCCACGGCCCGCCCTCGCGGCCTACGCCGGATTGCTTGACGCCACCGAAAGGCGCGTAAGGCGCCGATGGGACGCCGTCGTTGACCCCCACGATGCCGTACTCGAGTTCCTCGGACACGCGGAAGGCGCGCGCCAGGTCGCGGGTGTAGACGTACGCGGCGAGGCCGAACGGAGTGTCGTTGGCCATGCGCACCGCTTCCGCGTCGCCCCTGAAGGTGACGATGGGCGCCACGGGACCGAAGGTCTCCTCGCGCATCATGAGTGCGTCGGCCTTCACCCCCGACAGAACGGTGGGGGCGTAGAAGAGGCCGCCAAGACCCTTGCCGCCGGTCACCACGGTGGCCCCGCCGGCGACCGCGTCCGCTACGTGCCGCTCGACTTTTGCCAGACCCTGTTCGTCTATCAGCGGGCCGATCTGCGTGGCGGCGTCCAGGGGATCGCCGACCACCAGCCGCTCCGTCGCCGCGGCGTAGCGCGCGGTGAACTCCTCGGCCAACGACTCGTGCACGTAGATGCGGTTGGCGCAGACGCACGTCTGGCCGGCGTTACGGAACTTGCTGGCCATCACCTGCGTTACCGCGATGTCCAGGTCGGCGTCGGCGAAGACCAAGGATGGCGCGTGACCGCCCAACTCGAGCGAGATGCGTTTGACCGTCGCGGCGGCCTGCTGGTACAAGAGCCGCCCGACCTCGGTGGAGCCCGTGAACGTCAGTTTGCGGATGCGGGGGTCGGAGATGAGGGCCGTCGACAAAGGGCCCGGGTCCGAGGTAGGCAGGACCTGCAGGGTTCCCGGCGGCCCACCCGCCTCCAGCCATAGGTCGGCCAAGAGTAGCGCCGACACCGGCGACTGTTCGGCGGGCTTGAGCACGAAGGTGCAGCCCGCGGCCAGGGCGGGACCCGCCTTGCGCGTGACCATGGCCAGTGGGAAGTTCCACGGCGTGACGGCGAAGGCCGGACCCACAGGCTGGGGAACGGCCAGTAGCCGCTTGCTCGTGTCTTGGGCCGGGAAGAGGTCGCCGTAAACGCGCTTGGCCTCCTCGGCGTACCAGCGCACGAAGCCCGCGGCGTAGCGAACCTCGCCGCGCGACTCGTTGATGGGCTTGCCCATCTCGTGCGCCATGGTGCTGGCGAGGGCCTCGATGTTTTCAAGCATGAGGTCGTGCCAGCGGCCAAGCAGCTCCGAGCGTTCGAACGCGCTCGTGGCGCGCCAGGAAAGGAACGCGTTCCAGGCGACCTCTGCGGCGCTTCGCGCTTCGTCCACGCCGCAGTCGGCCACGTGCGTCAGGACGTTCCGCGAGGCCGGCTCGACCACTTCGAACGTTCTTTCGGCCTGGCGCCAATCGTCCGTGAGGTAGTAGCCCTTGAGGCTGTTCAGGTCTCTCATGCACCGAGTCTAGCGCCAGCGGAGGGCACTCGGCCCGGCAGCCCTAACGGCGGGCCATCCCAATTCCGGTCCTCGCTTCCGGGCGTCGCCCGCTCCTACACCTCGAGGCCCCACAGGTCCGCCGGCTGCTCGCGGCGCCGCACCAGCCTGATCTCTCCCGCCTCGACCGCGACCTCCGCAGGCCGCAGGCTGGAGACGTAGTTCGAGGCCATCGCGAAGCCGTAAGCCCCTGCCCGGCCAACGGCGAGCAAGTCCCCCGGCTTCACCGCAGGCAGCTCGACGTCTTGGCCCAATCGGTCGGCGTTCTCGCAGAGGGGACCATCGACGTCCGTGGGCAGGCGCTCCAGCGGGATGCCGTTACCCCCGACCAGGCGGATGGGGTGTTCGGCGCCGTAGAGGGCGGGCCGCAGCAGGTCCGCCATGCCGCCGTCGACCACTATGTGGCGGCGCTCGCTCTCCTTCACATGCAGCACCCTGGTGAGCAGCGTGCCGGCGTCGGCAACGAGGAAGCGGCCGGGCTCGAGCACCACGCTTACGCTGTGCTTGGCCGCGAAACGCCCGTAGGCCTGGGAGAAGCGCTCGAGCGGCGGGTTCGGGACGGCGAAACCGCCGCCGAAGTCCACGAGTTCCAATCCCGGGAACTCTTCGTAGAGGGGCTCGAGCGCTGCGACGACGAGGTCGGCCACCTGCGGGTCGGAGATCATGGAGCCGGCATGTACGTGGAAGCCGGCCAGCCGGCCCGTGGCTGCGATCTTCTGGCCCAGCGCGCGCGCCACGGCGTGAGGCTCGCCGAACTTCGACGATGCGGCCGCCGTCGCCAGATGCTCGTGCGTGTGCGGGTCGAACCCCGGGTTGAGCCGCACCAGGAAGCGCGTCTCGGGCGCGGATACGCCCTGCCAGACGTCCCACGCTCCGACCGAGTCGAGACTCACGAGCCCCACGCCGGCACCGGCGGCCCGGCGGGCGAGCTCGGGCGTGTGTCCGGGACCGCCGAACAGGATCTGCGCAGGTTCGAAGCCGGCGCGCAGCGAGCGCTCGAGCTCACCTAAGGTGAGCGCCTCGGCGCCAAGACCCGCGGTCACCAAGTGTCTCAACAGGGCGCCGTTGGCGTTGGCTTTGACGGCGTACCTGATCAGCGCGTCGGGGAAGGCGGCGCGCAGCGCAGCCACGCCCTCGGTGATCGCTTCGAGGTCGTAGACGTAGGTCGGCGTGCCGTGTTGGGCCGCGATTTCGAGTAGTAGCGCGTCGGTCATGATTCGCGCGAGGCTAGCACGGGGACACCCGGCTTGACGGTTACACTACGTCCATGAATCGACAGCTGCGCAGGGCGCAGGCCAAACTTGACGAGAAGGCGGAAAAGGAGAAGGACAAGAAGCGCCAAGCGCGGAGGCAACGCATAGACTCCATCCGGGCGAAGCGGCGCACGAAGCCGGGCTCGAAGCCCACCGGGAAGAGCGCCGGCGAGGCGGCCCCCGACCTCAAGAAGGTCAACGTCAAGTCGTTGACCAAGGAGCAGCAGCGGAAGCTGCCGGGCCGGTTCTCCGGGGCCCTCATGATCGCGACAGTCTTCTTCATCGTCTTGCAGGCGGCCGTGCCACCCGAAGAGAGCACGGTGGCCACGAGCCTGACGGGCGCGGGCTTCTTCCTTCTGTTCGGCTACTTCTCGGTGCTGTTCCAGTTGCGTCAGGGCCGCGATAACGCGCTGACCATGACGCTCATAACGGGCCTGGCGCTTTGCCTTGGCGTTCTTGCCACGCGCTTCTTCGGCCCCAACGCCGGGCTAGACCTCAACTTCGGCATCCTCCTCGCCGCCGGCGCCGTGGGCGTCGTCGGTGGGGCGTACCTGGGCCGGCTGGTCTTCTACGCGGCGCCCGCACAGCGCCGCTGAGTCGGCAGAGTTGACGAAGGCGGCGGGCGGACCGACGGCGATCGTGGGCGCCATGGAGGAAGAGGTTGCCCGCCTGCGGGCGGCCATCGTGGCGCCGCGGGCCGCTCGTTCGGGGCCCTTCGAATGGGTCGCTGGCGAGCTCGAAGGCGTACCCGTGCTCCTGGCCGAGTGCGGCATAGGCAAGGTCAACGCATCCGCGCTGACGCAAGCGCTCCTCGAGGCCGGCGCCGTCAGGATCGTCTTCACCGGCGTGGCCGGCGCGGTAGACCCGCGGTTGCGAGTGGGCGACGTGGTCATCGGCGTAGATGCCGTACAGCATGACGTCGACGTGACCGGGCTCGGCTACGCGCCAGGGGAGGTCCCCGGTTCAGGCCGCGTCTGGGCGTCAGACCCGGAGCTGTGTGAGGCGGCAGCGGCAGCGGCAGAAGAGCTGGGCGACGGTGGCGTGATGCGGGGCCGCGTGGCATCGGGGGACGTTTTCGTTACCGACCAGGCCCTGGTGGAGCGTTTACGGTCCGAGTTCGGGGCCGCCTGCGCGGAGATGGAGGGCGGGGCGGTGGCTCAGGTCTGCGCCAGGTGGGGCGTGCCTTTCGTGATCATCAGGAGCATCTCGGACAACGCCGACCATTCGGCCCAGGTCGATTTCAGGTCGTTCACCAAGGTGGCCGCCAGGCGCTCGGAGGCGGTCGTGCGGGGCCTGTTGAGGCGCCTCCCCGCCGCTTGAATCTCGGCTGAATCTCGCTTGAATGTCGCCTGAATCTCGCCTGAATCTCGCTCGAAGCCCCCTTGAAACTCCCCCTGATCCTGTTTGAAGCCCCGCTGTATTCCTCTTCCGAATCGGCGGGCGACGGAGGCGCCAGCGTCTCCGGTTAATCGGTTAACCGGAAGACCGCGCGCGGCAGTGCCCGTAGCGTAAGATGTGGGCGTTGCTAAGCGACGGTTGGGCGCGGCCTTCAGCGTGGACCCTCACTTAGCGCCGGCGCCCGTGCGAACCATCGGCGGGCCACGCCGCCACGAAGGAGAAAGGCATCCGGCACGGCAATAGCGCAGGAAGCGCAGGATGATTACCTCGATAGCCGTAGCCGCCTCGCAGGTCGGACAACGACCATCCGGGCGAGGGCAAGGAGCTGCAAGTGTGCGCGCGAGAGGAACTCAAGCATGGCTGACGTCCTGGACCAACTATTGGACCTAGACCGTTCGCAACTCGCCCCCGACGAGTTGGCGGAGCTCAACTACGTCGAGATGAAGGAATGGCTGGAGTCGTTGGATTACGTGCTGGCAAGCGGCGGCACGGACAGGGTCGTCGAGATCATCCAGCGGCTGGAGGCGCACGCCGAGAAACACGGCATCAGGCTACCGTTCCAGTCCGACACGTCTTACGTGAACACGATCCACTACGACGAGCAGCCGGAATACCCGGGCGACTTGGTGCTCGAGAAGCGCATCACCAACCTGATCCGTTGGAACGCCATGGCCATGGTCGTGCAGGCCAACAAGCACTCGCCGGGGATCGGCGGGCACATCGCGACCTACGCCTCGGCGGCCGTGCTCTACGAGGTGGGCTTCAACCACTTCTTCCGCGGCCCCGGCAAGGGCCCCGATGCCGACCTGATCTACTTCCAGGGTCACGCTAGCCCCGGCTTCTACGCTCGGTCCTACCTCGAGCACCGGTTCGACGACGCTCAGATGCACAACTTCCGCCGCGAACTGCAGAAGACCCCCGGGCTCTCGTCGTATCCCCACCCCTGGCTGATGCCCGACTACTGGAGCTTCCCCACCGTCTCCATGGGGCTGGGGCCGATAACGTCCATCTACCAGGCGCGTTTCCGGCGCTACCTCGAAGACCGGGGCCTCTATCCGCATGGCACGGGCAAGGTATGGGCGTTCGTCGGTGACGGCGAAACGGACGAACCCGAGACGCTCGGCGCCATCCGCGTCGCCTCCCGCGCCAAGCTCGACAACCTGATCTGGGTCATCAACGCCAACCTGCAGCGCCTCGATGGCCCCGTGTTCGGCAACGGCCAGATCATCCAGGAGCTCGAGGGCATCTTCCGCGGCTCGGGCTGGAACGTCATCAAGGTCGCCTGGGGCAGCGCCTGGGACGAACTCCTGAAGAGAGACACGGAGGGCCACGTCGTCAAGCGCTTCGAGGAACTCGTCGACGGCGAGTCGCAGCGCTACGCGGCGTTCGGCGGGCCCGAACTCAAGGAACGCTTCTTCAACACTCCCGAACTCAAGGAACTGGTGAAGGACTGGAGCGACGAGGACTTCGGCAGACTCAACCGCGGCGGCCACGACCCGGTCAAGGTCTACGCGGCGTTCGACCGCGCCGTCAAGCACGAGGGTCAGCCGACCGTCGTCATCGCCCGCACCGTCAAGGGCTACGGGATGGGAGCCGCCGGCGAGGCGCAGAACATCACTCACCAGCAGAAGAAGCTCGACGAAGACCAGATGCGCGCCTTCCGCGACCGCTTCAACCTGCCCATAACCGACGAGGACATCGCCGAGGAGCCCTTCCACCGTCCGCCGGAGGACAGCCCCGAGCACCAGTACCTCGTGGAGCACCGCGAGAAACTCGGCGGTTTCCTGCCCGCTCGCAGCGTGCAGTCCGAACCGCTGGCCCCGCCGCCCGCCGAGGCGTTCGAGGAGTTCATGGCCTCGACCGACGGCCACCCGGTCTCGACCACGATGATCCTGGTGAACGTCATCCGCAAGCTCCTGCGCGACCCGAACTGGAGCAAGCTCGTGGTGCCCATCGTCCCCGACGAGGCGCGCACGTTCGGCATGGAATCGTTCTTCCGCCAGATCGGCATCTACTCGCCGGTGGGCCAGCTCTACGAGCCCGTCGACAGCGCGCACCTCATGTACTACAAGGAGTCGCGCGACGGTCAGATCCTCGAGGAGGGCATCACCGAGGCCGGCGCCATGTCGTCGTTCATCGCGGCCGGCACCGCCTACGCCAACTACGGCGTGAACACCGTTCCCTTCTTCATCTACTACTCGATGTTCGGTTACCAGCGGGTGGGCGACCTGATGTGGGCGGCCGGTGACAGCCACGCGCGGGGCTTCCTGGTGGGCGCCACCGCGGGCCGCACCACCCTCGCCGGCGAGGGGCTGCAGCACCAGGACGGCCACTCGCACGTGCTCATGTACCCCCTGCCGAACCTCCTGGCGTACGACCCGGCGTTCGCTCACGAGATAGCCATCATCGTGCGCGAGGGTCTGCGCCGCATGTACCAGGAGCAAGAGGACATCTTCTACTACCTCACGGTGGGCAACGAGAACCTTCCGCAGCCCGGCGCCCCCGAGGGCCTGTCGCGAGAAGAACTCGAGCAGGGCGTGCTCAAGGGCATGTACCTGTTCCGCCCCGCCGGCCGTAAGCGCAGCAAACTCCACGCCCAGCTCTTCGGCAGCGGCACCATAATGCACTGCGTGCTGGAGGCGCAGGAGATCCTCGAGCGCGACTACGGCGTGGCGGCCAACGTCTGGAGCGTCACGTCTTACAAGGAACTCCACCGCGACGCCCTGCAGGTCGAGCGCTACAACCGCCTCAACCCCGAACAGGAACAGCATCGCCCGTACGTGGCGGAGCTGCTGGACGGCGCGAAGGGCGTGTTCGTCGCGGCCTCCGACTACATGAAGATCCTCCCCGACTCCCTGGCCTCCTACCTGCCGCGCCCGATGCTCTCGCTGGGCACCGACGGCTTCGGCCGCAGCGAGGCGCGCGCCGAGTTGCGCGACTTCTTCGAGGTCGACGCCCGCCACATCGTCTTCGCCACCCTCACGGCCCTCGCCAAGGATGGTCTGGTAGACAAGAAGGCGCTGCTGAAAGCCCGCGACGACCTCGAGATCTCCCCCGACAAGGCCGACCCCTACGTCGACTGACAGACTGAAAGGAACCGCTCGTGGCTACCGAAGTGAGACTCCCTGACATAGGCGAGGGCATAGAGAAGGGCACGGTCGTCGGCATCCTGGTGGCTGTCGGCGACACCGTTGCCAAGGATCAGCCACTCGTCGAACTCGAGACCGATAAGGCGGTGGTCGAGATCCCGTCGACCGCCGCCGGCGTGGTGAGCA
Organism: Truepera sp.; assembly: GCA_032027045.1. Taxonomy (NCBI): domain Bacteria; kingdom Thermotogati; phylum Deinococcota; class Deinococci; order Trueperales; family Trueperaceae; genus Truepera; species Truepera sp. Next base: position 648,606 of record JAVSMU010000001.1, read on the forward strand.
AGATCAACGTGAGCGAGAACGAGGAGGCGGCGGTGGGCTCGGTGCTCATCGTGCTCGAGGAGGAAGGCGCTGCCGCTTCCCAGGAGGCCCCCGCCCCGGCCGCGACGGAGCAGGAACCGGCACCTGCAAGTCGCCCGGAGAGCGCCCCGCCCGCCACCCAGCCGGCCACCCAACAGGCTCCAGCACCCCAACCGAGCACGCCCCGCGCCCCCGCCCCTCGACCAGGCGCGCCGGCTCCGCAGCCGAACGGCCAACGACCGGCGGCTCCCCGGCCCGCCCGGGCGGCCACCGAGGCTTACGGTGGGCTCGTGCCCGCCGCCCCCTCCGTACGCCGTCTGGCTCGCGAGCTTGGCGTCGACCTCCAGACCGTGAGCGGCACCGGCGTGCTCGGGCGCATCTCGGCCGACGACGTGCGCGCCGTGGCGCAGGGCCTGCCGCCGACGGCCGCGACGCCGGCGCTGGGCGCTCCGAGTGCGGCAGCTCCCGCGGGCACGCCGCTTCCCGACTTCAGCCGTTGGGGCGCCGTCGAGCGAACCCCCATGAGCGGCATCCGCAAGGCGACCGTCCGCGCGATGGCCGGCGCCTGGGCGAGCGTTCCGATGGTCACTCACTTCGACAAGGCGGACATCACGGAGCTGGAGGTGCTCCGCAAGCGCTTCCAACCCAAGGCGGAAGCGGTCGGCGCGAAGCTCACGCCCACCGCGATCCTGCTGAAGATCATCGCCGGAGCCCTGCGCCGCTTCCCCGACTTCAACGCCAGCATCGACGTGGAGGCCCAGGAGATAATCCACAAGAGCTACGTGAACGTGGGCGTGGCGGTCGACACGGACGCCGGCCTCCTGGTGCCCGTGGTCAAGGACGCCGACCGCAAGAACCTCATCGAGCTGGCCGCCGAGTTGGGTGAGCTGGCCGCCAAGGCCCGCGACCGGAAACTGACGCCCGACGAGATGCAGGGCGGCAACTTTGCGATCTCCAACCTAGGCGGCATCGGCGGGCACGCTTTCACGCCCATCGTGAACCCGCCCGACGTGGCCATCCTCGGCGTCTCACGGTCCACCCTCGAGCCCGTCTGGAACGCCGAATCGGGCGCATTCGAGCCGCGCCTCCTGCTGCCCCTGGCCCTCACGTACGACCACCGGCTCATAGACGGCGCCGCTGCCGCGCGCTTCTTGCGCTGGGTGTGCTCGGCCCTCGAGGAGCCGTTCCTGGTGGCGCTGGAAGGCTGAGCGCCAGAGCTAGGCGCTTGCTTGCGCGGCGGGCCCCGTTCAGCGGCCCGCCGCGCCCTCTCTCTGGGCTGGTGATAGCGCCTGGTGGGCGACGGGAATGCTTCACCCGGCACTCATGGACATGCGTGATAGCATGCTCCGATATGCAGGCCATGAACAGCGTCCCCAACGGCGTCAAGGCGGGGCCAAACGGGGTGGTCGCGGGGCCCGGCGGGGCCGAGGCGGGGCCCATTGGCGTCGAATTGAGGGCGAGCGGCCTCGTGAAGCGCTACGGGCGCCGCAAGGTCGTCGACCGCGTGGACCTGGTGCTGCGGCGCGGCGAGATAGTGGCGCTTTTGGGTCCCAACGGCGCGGGGAAGACCACCAGCTTCTACATGGTCGTCGGCTTCGTGAGGCCGAACGCGGGGCGCATCGTGCTCGGCGGCCAGGACATCACCGGTTGGCCCATGCACCGCCGGGCGCGCATCGGACTGGGTTACCTGGCGCAAGAACCGAGCGCCTTCAGGCGCCTGAGCGTCGAGGACAACCTCCTCGCCATCCTCGAGTTCCAGGGCTTGACGCGTGAGGAACAGAACGTGCGCGCGCAGGCGCTGCTCGAGGAGTTTCATATCGGACACCTCGCCAAGAGCCGCGCCGATACGCTCTCCGGCGGCGAGCGGCGCCGGCTCGAGATCGCGCGTAGCCTGACCGTGGACCCGGACTTCCTCCTACTCGACGAGCCTTTCACGGGCGTCGACCCCAAGTCCATCCGCGAGATCCAGACCATAGTCCGGGACTTGCGAGACCGGCGCGGCCTGGGCGTCCTCCTTACCGACCACAGCGTGCGCGAGACGCTCGCGATCGCGGACCGCGTTGTGCTCATGTTCGACGGGCGGGTGAGGTTCGATGGCACGCCGGCGGATTTCGCGGCCGACCCCGACGTGCGCACCTACTACCTGGGCAACGAGTTCCAGCTTTAGGGCCCCGATGAGCATGGCCAAGTCCACTCCCGATAGCGCCGAGCAGTGACCCTCATCGCCCTGCTCGTCCTGATGCTGGTGGTACTCGCCGGCATAATCGCCTACCTGGGCGACCGCCTCGGGACCTACGTCGGGCGTCGGCGCCTGAGCCTCTTTGGCGCCAGACCAAGAACGACCGGCCAGATAGTAGGGGTCCTCTCGGGCATCCTCATCATGTTGACCACCATCGGCGTGCTCGCGATCGCGTTCCAGAACGCCACGCGCACGCTGCTGAACGTGCAACGCACCCTCGACGAGCTAAACCGTTTGCAAACTCAGGAGCGGATCCTCAAGCAGAACGTGGCCGACGCCGATCAGCAGCTTGCGGACCTGCGCTCGCAGCTCGATACGGCGCAGGAGACGATAACGACCGCCGAGACGCAGCGAGACGCCGCCGTCGAGGCCCGGGACGCGGCGTTGGCCGAGCGCGAATCGCTGCTTGCCCAGCGGGCGGACCTGGCAGAACAAGTCAAGGCGGCCGAGGCGCGGGTCGCAGAGGCCGACGCCGAGGTCGAGGCCGCCGCACAGAAGTTGGCCGCCACACAGGCTGAACTCGACGACACCACGAAGGCCTTGGGGTCGGCAAGGGGTGACCGCGACCGGGCGCTGGAAGAGGCGACGCAGGCGCGGGCCCTGGCCGACGACGCGCAAGCGGAGGCCGCCTCCTTGGAGCGTGGGTTGGAGGACGCCAGGGCGGAGCTGGACGATGCCAACGCGCAGTTGGCGGACCTACAGAACGCGCTGGTCGACGTGCAGCTGCGCTTGGCCGACGCCGAACAGCGGGTTACCACGGCCAAGGAGGAGTTGGAGACGGCCCAGACCGCCCGCGACCAGGCGCTGGCGGACCGCGATACTGCCCTGGCGGAGCGCGACGCAGCCAAGGCGGACCGCGACGCCGCCACTGCGGCGCGCGATGACGCCCTGCAGCAGCGCGCCGACCTCGCCGTTCGCCTGGACGAGTTGAGCAGCGAGGTGAAAGCGCTCGAGGCCAACGCCGGCGAGCTGCGGCAGCAGGCCCAGGAGTTGCGCGAGGAGAACCGCACCCTGGCCGGCTCCAACGACGTACTGCTGGCGGAGAACGCCCGCATCCAGCTGCAGAACACGTCGCTAACGGAACTCAACGACCGCCTCGAGGGCGAGATCAAGCAGCGTAACGCCACCGTACTGGAACTGCAGGGGACGGTGGGCGACCTGCGCAAAGAGGTGGAGAAGCAGGCCAGCGACTTAGCGGAGCTGCAGCACGAGTTCCAGCGCTTCGAGGGAGGCGAGGTCTACTTCGTCAAGGACCAGCTCATCTACTCCGGCGCCATAAGGGCCCAGGAGCCGGCCGCAATCCGCGAGGAGCTGGCCGCGTTCATCAACGAGGCGACGGCCTTCGTCGCCCGCCGCGGAGTCGAGCGGTTGCGTGTGACTACCGAGCAGTTCAACGTGTTGGTCGACGTGATTGGGCAGACGCCCGGCTCCGACCTCGTGCGGTTCATCTCGCCCAGCAACCAGATCAGCTCCACGATCGACGTGCTGGTCGAGGCCATAGAGAACACCGAACTGTTCGGCCGGGGGCAACTCATCGTGAGCCACGGCCTGCACCTGGGGTCCACGGCGCTGCCCGCCAGTCAGGACGAGATCCGCGCCTCGATAACGCAGCTCAAAGCCGAGGCGACCCGCAAGTTACGTCGCGCCGGGCTCGACGACGGTCAGCTGCCCGATTTCGGCCCCGTGACCGAAGAGATGTTCACGAACCTCTTGTTGCGTCTGTCGGGGCCGGTCACCATCGGTCTGGTCGCCACAGAGGACGTGTGGCGCGCCGGCCCCGCCAAGCTCGAACTCATGATCCTCTACTGACCGCCCGTCACTTCTCCTTCAGCGCGTCACGGATCTCGGTGAGGAGCTTGACCTCTGCCGTGGGGGCGGCCGGCGCGGCTGGGGGTGCGGGCTTCTCGAAGCGCTTCTTCATGTCGTTGAACGCCTTGACGATGAAGAAGAGGACCAGTGCGATCAGTAGGAAGTTGATGACCGTGTTGAGGAAGGCACCGTACTGAATGACCGGTGCCCCGGCCGCCACGGCCTCGGCAACGCTCGCGTACTGATCGCGGCCGCTCAGGATTATCCCCAAGTTGCTGAAGTCGACGCCGCCCAGGATGAGGCCTATCACCGGCATGACTACCTGGTTCACCAAGGAAGTGGTGATCGCGCCGAACGCCCCGCCGATGATGACGGCCACGGCCAGGTCCAGCACGTTTCCTCGGTTGATGAAATCGCGGAACTCCTTGATCATGTGTCCTCCCGGTTGTTCTTAGCGCGAGTCTACTTGTTCAAAGCGCATGGCCCGTCAATCAACTAAGCTTGTGGCGTGAGCCAAGCCAAAGAACCGACGATAGTCCTGGTCGCCGACGACATCGAGGGGCAGCGCCGTGTTCTCGAGATGCTCCTCAGCGTGGACGGTTATGAGGTCGTGACCGTCGATGACGGCAAGGAAGCCTTGGAGTACCTCAAGGAGAACACGCCCGACATCGCCATCCTCGACGTGAAGATGCCTCACCTCAGCGGCATTGAGGTTTGCGACCGGATGAAGCGGACCCCACGGCTGCGGGACGTGCCGGTGATCGTCCTCACGGCCCTGCGCGACGACCATACTCTCGGCCAGGCGCGGCTGGCGCTTGCCGACAGGATCATCTACAAGCCCCTGGAGGGCAAGGATTTCAGGGCCACCGTGCGCGAGTTGCTGGCGAGCGGCTCAGCCGAACCGTTGCCGTAGAGCCTCGTAAAGCAGCACCGCCCCGGCCACCGAGACGTTCAGGCTGTCGGCCACCGAGCCCCGCATCGGGATGGCCACGAGGGCATCGGCCTGGCATAGCCACCAGTCGCTCAGGCCGGCGTGCTCGCGGCCCACGACGAGGGCCACGCCGCCCTTCAGGTCGCACTGCCAGTGCGTGAGGTCGGCGTGCGGCGTGGCTGCCACGAGCCGTAAGTCGGCGGCCCGCAACCTCGCGACCACCTCGGCCGGAGTGCCCACGCCGATAGGTAGCGCGAACGAGCTACCCATGGCCGCCCTGATGACGTTGGGGCTCTCGAGGTCCACGCCGCGTGTCGGCTCCCGGTGCGCCTCGCGGACCTCCTCGAAGTCAGCCTCACGGTCGCCGGGTCCGGGGCCCGGGTCCGGACACATGAACACCGCGTCGACGCCGACCGCGTCGGCGCTACGCAGCAGGGCGCCGACGTTGCCAGGCTTCTCCAGGCCGACCAACACCAGGGCCAGCGCGCCTGGCGGGAGGGCTACGTCTTCGGGAGCCAAGCGTCTCGAGCGGGCAACCAGTAGAACGCCGTCCGGGTGTTCCCTGAGGCTTACCCGCTCGAAGGCCTGCGTGCTGAAGGTCACGAGCTCAGCCCCCGCTGCCTCGGCGGCTCCCTGCCAAGCGTCGCTGCCTTCACCCTCTCGTAACAGGCCCGGGGCCACCACGACGAGTCTGGCGCCAACTCCTGCGCTCAGCGCCCGGCGGGCCTCCCTGGCTCCCTCCACGATGTAGTTCCCACTGCTCTCGCGGGTGCGGCGCTGCCTGAGGCCGACGAGCTCCTTGACCAGGGGGTTGGCGGTACTCTCCACGTGCCTGACGGCCATGGCGGCATCATAAGCGGCGGTGAGGGTTAGACTCACCCGCATGACGCCGAACCCCCTCATCTCGGCCGAGGAGCTACTGGACCGACTGGCGGCACCGGAAGGCGCCGCCGACTTGCGCGTGATCGACGCGCGCTTCGAGCTGAGTGACCCGAGCTACGGCAAGGCCGTGTATTCGCGAGGCACCGTGCCCGGAGCCGTGCATCTCGATCTCGACGAGGACATGGCCGGCCCCGTGAGGCGCCACGGCGGTCGCCATCCGCTGCCGGACATGAACGAGTTCGTCCGGAAGCTGGGGGCACTCGGAGTCGGAGACCGGCACCAGGTCGTGGTGTTCGATGACTCCGGCAGCATGTACGCGGCGAGGGCGTGGTGGTTGCTGAGGTACGCGGGGCACGAGCAAGTGCGGTTCCTCGACGGCGGACTGGCTGCCTACCTTTCCGCGGGCGGTTCGCTGTCCACGGACCCACCGGGGCACGCAGCGACCAGGTTCACATTGCGGCTGCGCCCGGAGATGGCGGTGGACGCGGAGTTCGTATCCGGGGCCCTTACGCAAGAACGCGTGCTGCTACTCGATGCCCGGGCGCCTGAACGGTACCGCGGCGAGGTGGAGCCGCTGGATCCCAAGGCGGGGCACATCCCCGGCGCGATAGATCGCTATTACCTCGACAACTTGCAGGGCGGACGCCTCGCCGAACCGGCCGCGCTACACGCCAGGCTGGCGCCGGCCGCGGCGGCGGAGACCGTTGTCGCGTATTGCGGGTCGGGAGTCAGTGCCGCTCATCTGATACTGGCGCTCGAACTGGCAGGTTATCCTGGCGCCAAACTCTACGCTGGTTCGTGGAGCGATTGGGCATCGCGCGATCTGCCCGTGGCGGTGGGTGACGAAGAGGCGAGCGCCGGGTGACGTCCTGGCGACCGCCGCGTGAAGGCGCGCGTACCGCCTGAAGCCTTCTGGGGCCAAGTGCCATCTTGGGTACCTCGGATCCGCTTGCGCGCCGCCAAGGCGCGCAGGTGATTATCATGAGAGGCGCAATGGAGAGCAGTGTGGAACGCCCCCTGCAGGTTCCGGCAGCCCAGTTGTGGCGCGGGTACTTCGACGCCGCGCCGCACGGCATGGTGCTGTTCAAGGCGCTGCGCGGCGAGGGCGGCAGGCTGGACGACTTCCAGTGGTGCGACCTGAACGGGAGCGCTGTCGGTGCCCTCAACGTCGACCCCAGCGCGTTGATCGGAAACACAGCGCGCTCGGTTGCGCCCGAGGCGTTCGACCCACGGGTCTACCGGCGCCTCGTCACTGCCCACGTGACCAGGCGGGTGCAGGAGTTCGAGCAGGTCTTCCCGGGCGCGGCCGACGAGGCGATCGAGGCCGGGGGCCGCGACCCGCAGTCCGTGCTGACCTGGTACGCCGTGACCGTCGTCCCACTCGAGGACGACTTCCTGGTGGTGCAGTTCCGCAGCATCACGCACTACAAGTCCGTGTTGCGGCAGGCGGTGGAACTCCTCAACCGTGACGACCTGACAGGCCTGGCCAACCGGCGCCACCTCAAGACCCGTTTCTGGGTGTTGCGCCGCCGTGACGTGCCCATGGCGCTCCTCTACTTCGACCTCAACGGCTTCAAGGCCGTGAACGACACCTACGGCCACGAGGTAGGCGACCAGGTCTTGAGCATCATCGGCCAACGCCTGACGTCGAAGGTGCGGCCCGACGAGATGGTGGCGAGGCTAGGGGGCGACGAGTTCGCGGTGCTGCTGGGCGGGGGAGACCTCAACGCGGTCGACCGCGTCACGAGTCGCCTCATCGAGGCCGTGGAGGAACCCATCCACCTCGAGACCGGCTCCGTGCGCCTCTCCGCCAGCGTCGGCGCCGCCCTTTACCCCGATGACGCCGAGTCGTTCGAGGCCCTCGTCAGCCGGGCCGACGGGCGGATGTACGAGCAGAAGCGGCTTCGCAGCCAACGCTAGATTGCTGCGTGGCGACCCCTTGGCCGCCGGGTGGCTGAGCTTCGTCGGCCTCGATGGTCGTCGAAACCTGTCAGTTACGCCGCTTCACGGCCTAGCGTCGGGCGCCTTGGGCCCACGCTCGTAAAGCACCACCGGCTCGCGCACTGCGCGCGCCCGCAGGTTGAACAGCTCGACCATGATGCTGAAGCCCATGGCGAAGTAGACGTACCCCTTGGGCACGTGCTGGCCGAGGCCATCGGCGACCAGCGTCACCCCGATCAACAGGAGGAACGACAGGGCGAGCATCTTCACGGTCGGATGCCGCTCCACGAAGCCGGCCACGCTGTTCGCCGACAGCATCATCAGGCCGACCGCGATGACTACTGCGGCGATCATGACCGCCAGGTGGTCGGCCATCCCGACCGCCGTGATCACCGAGTCCAACGAGAAGACCACGTCTAGCAACACGATCTGCGTGATCACGGAAGCGAAGGACGCCGCTCCCACCTTGGCGTCGCCGCCTGCGGCTTGCGGACCCTCCAGACGCTCGTGAACCTCCTGAGTCGCCTTATAGATGAGGAACACCCCGCCGATCAGGAAGACCAGGTCCCGACCGCTGATCTCGAGGCCGAAGACCTCGACGAGCGTGGCGGTCAGGCCCGTGAGGAGGGTGATGGTGAAGAGCAGGCCTACGCGCGTGAACATGGCGAGCGCCAGGCCGAGCGTCCGTGCTCGCCTCTGTTGCTCCGCGGGCAGCCTCGCCGACAGGATCGAGATGAAGACGATGTTGTCGATACCGAGGACGATCTCGAGGACGGTAAGTGATGCCAGGGCCACCCAGGCCTCTGGACTTGTGATCCATTCCACGCCCCCGATTGTCAGGGGTAAGCGACCCCGAGCACAAGCCCGCAGGCGTCAGCAGAAGTCCGGCATGGCGGGCTGGGGAGACCACGCAGGTCAGTCGACGTCGCGCCTCAGGAACCACCAGTACAGGATCACGCCGAACAGGACCGAGTAACCCGCCATCACGAGCGCCGAGTGGCCCAAGCTCAGACCAGTGCCCAGCATGCTGTTCAGTGGGCCCAGATCGGACAGGTCGCCCTGACCCACCACCTGTCCTAGCCACGTGCCGGCCGGCCTGCGCCCCGGCGCGTAGAGGTTCGCCGTGAAGAAGTACTTGGGGAGGGCTTGCCACACCTGCTGCAGGTGCAGGGCCTGGAACAAGGCGTTGATGCGGTTGAGGGGCTGCAACTGCGAGATCGTGTTGATGACGGCGTAGATGGCCTCCAGCAGGCTGGGCAGGAACAGCACCATCACCACCCCGAGCACGCCGGACCTGACCAGCGTGATGAACAAGAACGCGAGGAGCACGGGCGCGAGCAACTGCGCCGCCTGCAGGGCGTATAGACCGACGAGGGGAAGCCAGTCGCCTCCGAACTCGGTTGGGAGGAAGGTGGTGCCGAGCGCCCCGAAGAGGAAGCCAGAGACCCCGGCGCCGGCCATGAGGACGGCAAGGGCACCCAGCGCGACGACAACTTTGCCGGTCATTACGGCCCACCGCGAGGGCTGCAACACCAGCACGGTCTTCCACATGTTCTGCGACCGCTCGTCGCCTATCAGCAGTGCGGCGATGAGCGTGACCGCCACGATGTAAAGCGTCGGGCTGGTGTAGGCGGGCCCCGTGAGCGCCAACCGGGCCAGGCCGATGGGCGAGGCGAAGGCCTGTAACGCCTGATCGATGGTGCCCGCCTCGTTGGCGAACGACCCGGACAGGTTCGCGAACAGCACCCGTGCCACGATGAGCGCCAGGACGGGCAGCAACACCCAGAAGAGCACCGCCAGCACGTACAACCGACGCTTGCGGAGCACCTTGAAGGTCTCGGCGCGGATGACGTTCATCACCTGACTCACGACGGCCGCCCCTTCGTGTTCACGAGCCTCAGGTAAGCGGCCTCGAGGTTGTCGCCGTGCTCCGCGGCGGACAGCACCTTGACCCCCCTGTTGCTCAGGTCCATGAGCAGGTCCTCGGCGCGCTCTTTGGGCACCTCGACGTCTGCGCCGTCCGTTCCGTGTCGGCTGAACTCGTAACCGAGGTCTTCGAGGGCCCGGAGCAGGGCCGCCTGGTCCGACGCCCGCAAGGAGTAGCGCAGCTGGCGACCGTCCATCCGGTTCAGGAGTTCCGACAGCGTGCCGTCGAACCCCAGCACGCCCTTGTCGATGGCGAGGACGCGGTCCACCAGTTTCTCGACCTCCGCGAGGATGTGGCTCGACACGAGCACGGTGACCCCACCTGCGGCAACGGACCTCAAGGACTCGCGGAACTCCGCGATGCCGGTGGGGTCGAGCCCGTTGGTGGGTTCGTCGAGCAGCAGCACCTCCGGCCGCGAAAGCAGGGCGCGCGCCAGCGCGAGCCGCTGCCGCATGCCTTGTGAGTAGGCCTTCACCTTCTTGCCGGCGGCGTCTTGCATGTGCACGAAGGCGAGCACCTCGTCCACGCGCGCGCGGGGCACGTCGCCGTGGATGAGTGCCGCGTGACGGAGGTTGTTGCGGCCGCTGAGGTAAGGGTAGAAGCTGGGCTCCTCGATCATGGTGCCCACGCGCCTCAGGTTGGGTCCAGGTACGCCCTCACCCAGGACCTGACAACTGCCCCCACTGGGGCGCACCAGGCCCGCCAGCATCCGCAGCGTGGTCGTCTTCCCGGCGCCGTTCGGGCCGAGGAAGCCGACGATCTCGCCGTGCTCGATCTCGAAGCTGACGTGTGACACCGCCTCGGCGCTGCCGTAGCGCTTCGTGAGGTCGGTGGCGGAGATAGCGATCATTCGGCCTTCTCCGCCCGGGTCATCAGGCTCTCTATCGCGTCCTCCGGGTTCTTGCCCTCGAAGACTACACGGTACACCTCGTTGCTGATGGGGAGCTCGACTTCGGCCGCGGCCTTGCTCTCGTGGATCGCCTGCACTGTGGGTATGCCCTCCGCCGTCAGGCCGCTCGCCTCGAGTTCGGCCAGCGTGGCGCCGCGGGCCAGGCGAGCGCCCGCGCGGTGGTTGCGCGACGTCTCGCCCGCGCAGGTGGCCACGAGGTCGCCGACCCCGGCGAGGCCGTAGAACGTGCTCGTGTGACCTCCAAGGCGTGTTCCCAGGCGCACCATCTCCGCCAGCCCGCGCGTGATGATCGAGGCCTTGGTGTTGTCGCCCAGACCGAGGCCGTCGCTGACGCCACAGGCCAGCGCGATGACGTTCTTGAGGGCGCCCGCGATCTCGACGCCGGCGACGTCCGCGCTCGTATACACCCTGAAAGTGGGTTGTTGCAGGAGCCGTTGCACGTTCCGCGCAAGCCGGACGTCACTGCTGGCCACGGTGGTCGCGGCGGGTTTGCCCTCCGCGATCTCGGCTGCAAGGTTCGGCCCCGAGAGGGCGGCAAGTGGCGTGCTGGGCAGAAACTCGGCCGCGACCTCCGTCAGCCGTTTGAACGTGGCGATCTCGAGCCCCTTCGAACAACTGACGACTGCGGCTGCGGCGCCTGCCCCGCGCATGCGGTCGCACACGCTCCTGAAGGCGCGAGACGGCACCGCCAGGAAGGTGACGGGTTGATCGGCGAGTGCCGCGACGAGGTCCGCCGTGGCCGTAACGCCCGGACCCACTTCGACGCCGGGAAGGTACTCGTCGTTGCGCCCGGTGCCGTTGATGACGTCGGCGAGGCCCTGGCGGTTTGCCCACAGGGTCACGCGGTGGCCGTTCCGGGCGAACAAGGAGGCGAGGACGGTGCCCCACGCACCGGCCCCCAGGACCGTTAGAGGAGGTTGAGCGGATGCTGCGCAAGACATGTGCTCAGCGTACCAACTGGTGATATGCTCGCGTTTGTTGCCGAAGCGCGGCCCCGTGCGCGGGGCGGCTCGGCCTGCGGAGGAGAAATGCCGATCTACCTTTACCGGAACCTTGCTACGGGCGACACGTTCGAGTACGAGCAGAAGATTACGGAACCGGCGTTCACCAAGCACCCGGAGACCGGCGAACCCGTCAAGCGTCTGATCCAACCCGTCGGAATCGTGTTCAAAGGTTCGGGCTTCTACGTCAACGATACCCGCAAGAGCGATAAGGCCGTGCACAAGGCCAAGGCCACCGATACAGACGGGAAGCCCACTGCGAAGGGCGACGCAGCGCCGGCCGGCAGTGGCAGCGCTCCGACGAGTGCGCCCAGCACGACGAGCGCGGCCGGAACCGCGACTGACGGCGCCTGATTCATCGGCCCGTCATTTCTTGACGAAGCGGACCTCGAAGAGCACCGGCCAGAGCTTGCCGGTGAGCAGGAAGTTCTGGCTCCCGGGCTCGTAAGCTATGCCGTTGAGCACGGCGGAACGGCCTACCACGCCCGCCAGCCGCCTTAGCGGCGAGGCGTCGATGAGCGCCGTGACGGTGCCCGACGTCGGGTCGATCTCGAGCACCTCGTCCGTTGCCCAGACGTTGGCGTAGACCGCTCCGCCAACGCACTCCAGTTCGTTGAGCCGGGGGACCCGCTTGCCGTCGAGCTTCACCTCCACTGCGCCGATCACCTCGAAGCTGACGGGATCACGCTGCGTTAGTTCGGCGCTGCCGTCGCTCATCCAGAGCGCCCGCCCGTCATAGCAGAGGCCCCAACCCTCGCCTTCGTAGGCGGTCTCCCCGGTCGGCTCGAAGGTCTCAAGGTCGTAACGCAACAGTAGTTGGTTCTGCCAGGTGAGCTGGAGAAGCTCGTCTCCGACCAACGCCAGGCCCTCCCCGAAGACGTCATTGGCTAAGTCCCGTTGTCGGACCACCTCGCCCTCCAACGTCGTCTGCCGCAGGCTGGAGCGGCCCAGCAGGCCGGTACTCTCGTAGAGGTACCCGTCGTGCCACAAGAGGCCCTGGGTGAAGGCCTGGTCGTCGTGCCGGTGCTGGGCGACGACCTCAACGCCGAGGCGCTCGGCGGTTTGGCCACCGCAGCCGGAGAGCAGGAGCGCGCAGGCCGCGAGGAGAGCGCAGGCCGGCGCTAGTGGCGCGCGTGCCCTCCTCACTCGATGACCTCTTTGCGTGTGAAAAGCGGAGCGACCGCCCGCCAGACGGCGTCCGCCAGGCTTTCCGGGGCGGTGTCGGCGTCGATTCGCACCCACCTACCGCCGGACTGGGCCTGGGACTGCGCGACGAACCCCTCGCGCACGCGGTGGTGGAAGTCGAGCCCCGCCGCTTCGAGGCGGTCGTGTACCGCCCGCCCCGACGCACGCGCAAGCCCGAGGCCGGGATCGATGTCGAGCAGGACCGTGAGGTCCGGAGTGAGCCCGTCCGCCACGCGCCGGTTGAGGCTCTCCACGAGCTGCAGGTCGAGGCCCCGGCCGTAGCCCTGGTAGGCCACCGAGGCGGCGGTGAAGCGGTCGCAGACGACGTCCTTGCCGGCCGCCAGGGCCGGCGCTATCACGTCTCTCACGTGTTGCGCCCGCGCAGCCGAGTAGAGGAGGAACTCCGCCAACGCGTCGACCTTCAGCCGTGGATCGAGAACGACTTCACGGACGGCCTCGCCAAGGGGGGTGCCACCCGGCTCACGGGTGAAGAGGGGTTCGATACCTGCGGCAAGCAGCCTTTCCTTCAGGAGTAGGAGCTGTGAGGACTTGCCGGCGCCCTCGGGGCCCTCGAACACCACGAAGCGGCCGCGGGCTTCCGGGGCCGGCCGGGCCGGGGGCATCAGAGGCCGGTGGGCAGCAAGATGAACTCGACCTCGAGGCCGAAGCGTTCCTTGAGCTGCCGCCCCAGCAAGTTGACGCCGACGGTCTCGGTCATGTAGTGACCCCCGAACATGCCGTTGATGCCCCGCTCGAAGGCGTGATAGAAGACCTCGTGCCGCGGCTCTCCCGTGAGGAACGCATCGAGGCCCTCTTCTGCGGCGGCCACGAGGTCCCAAGCGGCGCCGCCCGACACGATGCCCAAGCTGGCCACGGGATCGGGGCCACCGGCGTGGACGAGCACCTGTTCGCCGAGCTTCGCCTCGATCTCCTCGGCAAGCGCGCGCAGGGACTTGGGCTCGGCGAACTCGCCCTTCACGCCGATGGCCAACCCTCGGTGGAGGCCGAATGGCTGCAACTCTTGCATCTCGAGTTCGCGCGCCAGTCCCCAGTTGTTGCCCACCTCCCGGTGCGCGTCTAGCGGGAGGTGACTGGCGTACAGGTTGATGTCGTGGTCGAGCAGGAACTTGACGCGCGCCCGGTGCATGCCGGTGATCGCCTCGGGACGGCCCCAGAAGAGTCCGTGGTGGACGATGAGCATGTCGGCACCTTTGGTAGCGGCCTGCTCGAAGGTGTTCATGGCGGCGTCGACCGCCAAAGCGACCTTGGTCACCTCCGAGGAGCCCTCCACTTGGAGGCCGTTGAGGCTGGCGTCGGCGGCAGCGAAGCCGCTGGTGTCTAGGTACTCGTCGAGCCAGGCAACTAGTTCGTCACGGTTCATGCGGCAAGCCTAACGC